>NZ_JBFBEZ010000010.1:6497-192773 GCF_040701725.1 Streptomyces sp. NPDC093109 | reverse complement strand
CACCACCACGCAACGCCTGCATCGCCCAGTGCAACGCCACCAACGACGACGAACACGCCGTATCCACCGTCACCGCAGGACCCTCAAGACCCAACGCATACGACACCCGACCCGACGCCAGACTCGGCGAACTCCCACCGCCCCGGAAACCCTCGAACTCCTCGTCCGACAGCACGGCGCTGTAGTCGCTGTACATCACACCCGCGAACACGCCAGTGGCGCTCCCCCTCAGCGACAACGGGTCGATCCCGGCCCGCTCCACGGCCTCCCACGACGCCTCCAGCAGCAGCCGCTGCTGCGAGTCCGTAGCGAGAGCCTCACGCGGGCTCATCCCGAAGAACGCCGGGTCGAACTCCCCCGCGTCATACAGGAATCCGCCCGATCGGGTGTAGGCGGTGCCGGGGTGGTCGGGGTCCGGGTGGTACAGCGCCTCGACGTCCCAGCCTCGGTTGGCGGGGAAGCCGGAGATCGCGTCGGTGCCGTCCGTGACCAGCCGCCACAGATCCTCCGGCGACTCCACACCGCCGGGATAGCGGCAGCTCATCCCGACGATGACGATCGGATCGTCGTCCGCCGCGGCGGTCCGGGCCGCCGGGACCGGTGTCTCGGCGGTCGTGCCGAGCAGTGCGTCGAGGAGGTATGCGGCCAGGTCGCGCACGGTCGGATAGTCGAAGACGAGCGTCGCCGGCAGCCGCAGCCCGGTGACCGTGGCGAGCCTGTTCCGCAGCTCGACCGAGGTGAGCGAGTCGAAGCCCAGCTCCCGGAAGGCGCGGGCCGCGTCGATGTCGGCACCGCCCGCGTGGCCGAGTACGAGCGCGACCTGCCCCTGGACGAGATCGAGGAGCAGGTCCAGCCGGCCGGCCGTGTCGAGCCGGCCGAGCCGCTGCACGAGCCCACCGGCGGTGCCCGCTCCGGAGACGGCGACCCGTCGGGCAGGTGACCGCCGCGCACGGATCAACGACCGGAGCATCGGCGGGACTTCGCCACGTGCCCGCAGCACCGGCAGATCAAGCCGTACGGGCACGGATACGGCATCCCCGCCGGCCAACGCCATATCGAAGAGCGCCACCCCCTCCTCCACCGACAACGCCGACACACCCGAACGAACAAGCCGATCCGCCTCGGAGTCCGCCAGACCCGACGTCATCCCAACCGCACGATCCCAAGGACCCCACGCCAACGACACACCCGGCAGACCCTCAGCCCGCCGACACTCCACCAACGCGTCAAGAAACGCATTACCCGCCGCATACGCCCCCTGCCCCGGACTCCCCAACACCCCGGCAACCGAAGAGAACACCACAAACGCCCCGAGCTCCCGCTCCCGCGTCAGCTCATGCAGATGCCACGCCCCATCCACCTTCGGCCGCAACACCCCACCCAACCGCTCCACCGACAGCGAACCAACCGTCCCGTCATCCAGCACCCCCGCAACATGCACCACCCCCGACACCACACGCCCCGCCAACAGCGCCTCCACCGAAGCACGATCAGCGACATCACACGCCACCACCGACACCACCGCACCCAGAGCCGACAACTCCGCCGCCAACTCCCCGACACCCTCAACCGCAGCGCCCCGACGACTCACCAACAACAGACGCCGCACCCCATGCACCACCACCAAATGCCGCGCCACGACCGCACCCAGGCCACCCGTCCCACCAGTGACCAGAACCTCACCCTCACCCCAGCCGACCAACGACGCGTCCACATCCACCGCCGCCACCGGCCGGCGCACCAGACGCCCCGCACAGACCTCACCACCCCGCACCACCACCTGCGGCTCATCCACACCCAGAACCCACAACGGCAGCGAACCCGCACCCAGCCCCACACCAGCCACCGGGCCCGGATCCAGATCCACCAGCCCGAAACACCCCGGATGCTCCGACTGCGCCGACCGCACCAACCCCCACACCGCAGCCGCCGCCACATCACCCCCACCCACCGCACCCCGCGACACCCACACCAACCGCACACCCGCAAACCGGGCCTCACCCAACCACCACCGCAACTGCTCCAACACAAGCCCCACCAGCACATGCGCCGCCCCCGCCACATCCACACCGGGTTCCGAGGCGAGCTGTACGAGGACGACGTCCGGCGTCGGTCCTTCACCCGCCGCCAGGGTGGCGAGGTCCGGATACGCGGCGATGGCGCCGCCCGCGAGCCCGAAGAGGTCGGAGCCGACCACGACGACCGAGCGCGGGGAGTGCGCGGCGTGCGGGGCGGCCTTCAGCGGGACCCAGTCCACGCCGAACAGCGCGTCGCGCACGCCGCCGAGCGGCTCCGCCGCGGCCGGGCGCAGAACGAGCGAGTCAACAGTGGCGACCGGCTCACCGGCGGCGTCCGCCACGGCGATCGCCACCGCGTCCTCGGCCACCGGGGTCAGCCGTACGCGCAGCGCCGTGGCGCCGGTCGCGTGCAGCGACACGCCCTCCCAGGAGAAGGGCAGCGCGCCGCCGCTCCCGGCGCCCAGCCCGGCGAAGGACGCCGTGTGCAGCGCCGCGTCGAGCAGGGCGGGGTGCAGTCCGAACGTGTCCGCCCCGGTGACGCCGGCCGCCGTGTCCGGCAGTGCGATCTCCGCGTACACCGCGTCGTCCCGCCGCCACGCGGCCCGCAGCCCCCGGAAGACCGGTCCGTACGTGAAGCCGTCCCTGGCGAGCCGCTCGTACAGGCCGTCGGTGTCGAGCGTCTCCGCGTCGAGCGGCGGCCACACCGTGGCGTCGAAGTCCGCACGCGCGCCGGGGTGTTCGCCGAGCGGGCCGGCGCCGACCAGCGCCCCGGTGGCGTGCCGGACCCACGGCGCGTCGTCCTCGCCGCCGTCGGCGCTTTCGGGCCGTGCGTAGACGTCGACCGTACGCCGCCCCGACCCGTCCGGATTGCCGACCCACAACTGGACCTGGACGGCGCCCTGTTCGGGAAGGACCAGCGGGGCGGCCAGGGTCAGTTCCTCGACGCGGTCGCAGCCGACCTCGTCACCCGCGCGCACGGCCAGCTCCAGGAAGGCGGTGCCGGGCAGCAGGGTCGCGCCGTGCACGGTGTGGTCCGCGAGCCACGGGTGCGACCGGAGCGACAGCCGTCCGGTGAGCAGGACGCCGTCGGAGCCGGCCAGCGAGACTGCGGCGGAGAGCAGCGGGTGATGGGCGGCGCCGAGGCCCGCGGCCCGGAGTTCGGCCGGCTGTCCCTGGGCGCCCCTGGGCCAGTACCTGCGGCGCTGGAAGGCGTACGTGGGCAGGTCGACGCGGCGCGCGCCGGTGCCCTCGAAGTAGGCGTCCCAGCGGACGGCGACGCCCCTGACGTGCAGCCCGGCCAGGGCCGCGGTGAGGGCACGGGTCTCGTCGCGGCCGGCGCGCAGGGCGGGCAGCGCGACCGCGTCCGTGTCCCCCGCCGCGTCCAGGCACTCCCGGGTGAGCGCGGACAGGGCGCCGTCCGGGCCGAGTTCGAGGTAGGTCGTGACCCCGAGGCGGGCGAGCCGGCCGACGCCGTCGGCATACCGCACGGTGTGACGGACATGGTCCACCCAGTAGTCGGCGGAGGTCACCCGGTCGACGGTCACGGGTGCGCCGGTGATGGTGGAGATCAGGGGGATCAGCGGCGCGTGGAGGGTCAGGCCGGCGACGATGTCGCGGAACGCGTCGAGCATCGGTTCCATGAGCGGCGAGTGGAAGGCGTGGGAGACGCGCAGCAGCTTCGTCCGGTGTCCCCGGGCCGCCAGGAGGGCGGCGATCTCCTCGACCCGCGCCTCCTCGCCCGCGAGGACGA
The DNA here is from genome assembly GCF_040701725.1 of Streptomyces sp. NPDC093109. Lineage (NCBI taxonomy): Bacteria > Bacillati > Actinomycetota > Actinomycetes > Kitasatosporales > Streptomycetaceae > Streptomyces > Streptomyces sp. NPDC093109. The sequence goes on along the minus strand of NZ_JBFBEZ010000010.1, from coordinate 189,005 downwards.
CGGCCGACGGGCCGTTGACGGCGGCGATCGACACCGCGCCGGTGTCTCCGGCGAGCAGGGGGGCGACCTCGTCCTCCGCCGCCTGTACGGCAACCATCGCGCCGCCGCCGGGCAGCGCCTGCATGAGCCGGCCCCGGGCCGTGACCAGCGCGGCGGCGTCGGTCAGGGACAGGACCCCGGCGACATGCGCGGCGGCGATCTCGCCGATCGAGTGTCCGGCCAGATAGTCCGGCTTGACGCCCCAGGACTCGACGAGCCGGTAGAGGGCCACTTCGACGGCGAAGAGCGCGGGCTGCGCGTACTCCGTACGGTCCAGCGCTCCGGCGTCCTCGCCCCACAGCACCTCGCGCAGCGGCCGGCCGGCGTCCCGCTGTCCGTCGAGCGCGGCGAGCGCCTCGTCCAGCGCGCGGGCGAACACCGGGAAACGCGCGTGGAGTTCGCGCCCCATGCCGAGACGCTGGGAGCCCTGGCCGGTGAAGAGGAACGCCAGCTTTCCGGCGCCGCCCATGGCGCCGCCCATGGAACCGCCGGCGGATCCCCGCACCACATCGCCCGCGCCATCGTGCTCGTCCGCGTCGTCCGGCCCCGCCAGCGCGGCGAGTGCGGCGCGTGCCGTGTCCCGGTCGGCCGCCAGGAGTACCGCGCGGTGTTCGAAGGCGGTGCGGGTGGTGGCGAGCGAGTGGGCGGTGTCGAGGACGGCCTGCGCCGGGTCGGTGTCCAGTGCGGCCAGCAGCGCGGCGGCCTGGGCCCGCAGCGCCCCCCGGGTCCGCCCGGAGAGGAGCAGGGGTACGGTGCCGGGCGCGCCGTCGCGTCGCGCCGGAGCCCCGCCGGCGTCCTCCGGAGTCTGGTCCCGCGGGGCCTGTTCCACGATGGTGTGCGCGTTGGTGCCGCTGATACCGAAGGAGGAGACGGCGGCCCGCCGGGGCGCGCCGGTCTCGGGCCACGGTGTGCTCTCGGTGAGGATCCTGACCCGGCCCGCCGACCAGTCCACGTGGGACGAGGGTGTGTCGGCGAGCAGGGTCGGCGGCAGGACGCCGTGGCGCATGGCCATGACCATCTTGATGATGCCGGCGACCCCGGCGGCGGCCTGTGTGTGGCTGATGTTCGACTTGACGGAGCCCAGCAGCAGCGGCCGGTCCTCGGGGCGGCCCTGTCCGTACGTCGCGAGGAGGGCCTGTGCCTCGACGGGGTCGCCGAGCGTGGTGCCGGTGCCGTGTGCCTCGACCACGTCGATCTGGTCGGCGGAGAGCCGGGCGCCGATCAGGGCCTGCCGGATGACGTCCTGCTGCGAGGGGCCGTTGGGCGCGGTGAGTCCGTTCGACGCGCCGTCCTGGTTGACCGCGCTGCTCCTGACCACCGCCAGTACGTGGTGGCCGTGGCGGCGGGCGTCGGAGAGCCGTTCCAGTACGAGGATGCCGACGCCCTCGGCCCAGCCCGTGCCGTCGGCGGTGTCGCCGAAGGACCGGCAGCGGCCGTCGGCGGAGAGTCCGCCCTGGCGGCCGAATTCGACGAAGGTGGCGGGTCCTGACATGACGGTGACCCCGCCGGCCAGCGCCAGTGAGCACTCGCCGCCGCGCAGCGCCTGGGTGGCGAGGTGGACGGCGACCAGGGAGGACGAGCAGGCGGTGTCGACGGTGACGGCGGGTCCGACCGTACCGAAGGTGTAGGAGATCCGGCCGGACAGCACACTGCCGGTGTTACCGGTGAGCTGGAAGCCCTCCGCGCCGTCGGCGGGGCCGACGCGGTAGTCCTGGGCCATGGCGCCCATGAAGACGCCGGTCTGGCTGCCCTTGACGGAGGCGGGGTCGATGCCGGCGCGTTCGAACGCCTCCCAGGCGGTTTCGAGGACGACGCGCTGCTGCGGGTCCATGGCGACGGCCTCGCGCGGCGAGATGCCGAAGAAGTCGGCGTCGAAGTCGGGTGCCTCGTGCAGGAATCCGCCGGATCCGGTGGTGGCGGCGGCGAGCGCCTCGGGGTCCCAGCCACGGTCGGTGGGGAAGGGGGTGATGCCGTTCCCGCCGGCCGCGACCATGCGCCACAGGTCCTCCGGGCTGCTGATGCCGCCGGGGTAGCGGCAGGTCATGCCGATGACGGCGATCGGCTCCTGGGCGGCCGTCTCCAGTTCGGTCACGCGCCGGCGGGTCCGCCGGAGATCCGCAGTGGCCAGCTTGAGGTAGTCCCGGAGCTTCTGTTCGTTGTCCATCTCAACTCAACCCATCTCGACAGCCAGCGGCAGAAGCGGCGGAACGTGAATCACCGCGGTGCGCGCATCGGAGAGCCCTGCGGCTGATGCGCGTGTATGTGTGGTCGGCGCGCGTGTGTTACCAGCTGGACGTGTGTGTTACCAACTGGAGGCGAGCAGCAGATCCCCGTATTCGTGTTCACGGGCGACCTGTTCGAGGTCCGCGTCGACCATCATCCGCATGAGTGCGGGGAAGTCCACGGTGGGCCGCCAGCCGAGCCGGCCGCGCGCCCGGTGGCTGTCCGCGCAGAGGATCTCCACCTCTGCGGGGCGCACCAGTTCGGGATCGATGACCACGTGTTCCTGCCAGTCGAGGCCGACATGGTCGAAGGCGATGCGTACGGCGTCCCGTACGGAGTGCATGGCGCCGCTGCCCACCACGTAGTCGTCGGGCTCGTCCGCCTGGAGCATCAGGTGCATCGCGCGTACGTAGTCGCCGGCGAAGCCCCAGTCCCGTACGGCGGAGAGGTTGCCGAGCCGCAGCTTGTCCTGGAGTCCGAGTTTGATGCCGGCCGCCGCCAGGGAGATCTTCCGGGTCACGAACTCGGCTCCGCGGCGCGGGGATTCGTGGTTGAAGAGCATTCCGGAGACCGCGTACATGCCGAAGGACTCGCGGTAGTTGCGGGTGATGAAGTGGCCGTACGCCTTGGCCGCGCCGTACGGGCTGCGCGGGTGGAAGAGCGTGGTCTCGCGCTGCGGGGTCTCGGCCGCCTTGCCGAACATCTCCGACGACGACGCCTGGTAGAAGCGGATCTGGCCGTGGCCGTCGTTGCGCTGGGAGCCGCCCAGGCCGCTCACCATGCGGATCGCCTCCAGGACCCGGAGCACCCCCATGCCGTTGACCTCGGTGACGAGTTCGGCCTGCTGCCAGGACATCGGTACGAACGAGATGGCGCCGAGGTTGTAGACCTCGTCCGGCTGCACGGTGTCGATGGCGGACACCAGGCTGGCCTGGTCCATCAGATCGCCGTCGACGAAGGACAGGTTCGAGGCGAGCCGGCTGATCCGGGACTTGCGCGGATTGGCCTGCCCGCGGATCAGTCCCCAGACCTGATAGCCCTCGGCGAGCAGATGCTCGGCCAGATAGGAACCGTCCTGCCCGGTGATTCCGGTGATCAGCGCACGCCTGGTCATACCCAACCCCTTTCTCTACACGGAGAGACCGGCCAAACGCACAGCTCGGCCGGTGGGACCTCGCATCGAATACGCTTCTGTCCGGACGATCGACATCGGCACGCTCGCAAGCCGCCGGGTACGGTGTCAAGAATTCCCGTGGTTACTAGGGAATTCCCGAGTCCGGCGCATCGGGGCCCGCAGACCGTCATCGAATATCAGTGCCCTTGCCGGACAAATATCGCCGCCCTGGGAATTCGGCGCGCACTCCAGTAACTTCTCGGCCTGTCGTGCGGTTTACTCAATGCGCCGACATCCAGGTCGACGCTGTCAACCGGAGCGCCTTTCCGTGCTGTTCAGACTCCTCCGTACTTATGTGCGCCCTTATCGCCGCGCGGTCACGGCGCTGGTGTTCCTCCAACTCGTCCAGATTCTCGGCACCCTGCTGCTGCCCACGCTCGGCGCCGCGATCGTCGACCACGGGGTCATCACCCGTGACAGCGGCTATATCGCCCGGGTCGGCGGGGTGATGGTCGCCGTGGCGTTCGTCCAGATCGCCGCGGCGACCGGCGCGGTGGCGCTGGCCGCCGGGACGGCGCTGGCGGTGGGCCGCGATCTGCGGTCCGCGGTCTTCCGGGGGGTGCTGGACTTCTCCGCCCGCGAGATGGGCCGGTTCGGCACCCCAACGCTGCTGACGCGCACCGTCAACGACGTCCAGCAGGTCCAGACGCTCGCCCAGTCCGGGTTCGGCATCGCGGTGGCGGCGCCCCTGATGTGTCTGGGCAGTGTGGTCCTGGCGCTCCGGCAGGACATCCCGCTCTCGCTGGTCCTGGTGCTGCTCGTCGTGGTCGTCGCGGTCGCCTTCGGGCTGCTGCTGGCCCGGATGGGGCGGCTCTACGAGCGGATGCAGATCCATCTCGACCGGCTGGGCCGGCTGCTGCGCGAACGGATCACCGGGGTCCGGGTGGTGCGCTCCTTCGTCCGGGACGGCCACGAACGCGAGCGGTTCACCCGTACCAACGGTGAACTCCTCGATGTGTCGCAGCGCGTGGGGCGGCTCATCGCGACGATGCTCCCGGTGGTGCTGCTCCTGATGAACGGGTTCATGGTCGTCGTCCTGTGGCTGGGTGCCCACCGGATCGGCGCCGGGGCCATGCGGATCGGTGCGCTCAGCGCGTTCCTCAGCTATCTCTCCCTCATCCTGATGTCGGTGGTGATGGTCGCGTTCGTGTTCCTCTCGGTGCCCCGCGCCAAGGTGTGCGCCGGGCGGCTCCAGGAGATCCTGACGACCCCGCCGAGCGTCGTCGCGCCCGCCGAGCCGGTGGGCACCGATCCCGGCGCGGCCGGCCGCGTCGAGGTGCGCGGGGCGGAGTTCCGTTTCCCGGGCGCCGAGAAGCCCGTACTGCACGGTGTCGATCTGACCGCCGGTCCCGGCGAGAGCGTGGCGGTCCTCGGCTCCACGGGCAGCGGCAAGACGACGCTGCTCCAGCTGGTCCTGCGGCAGTACGACGCCTGCGGAGGGTCGGTACGGGTCAACGGCGCCGATGTGCGGGACCTGGCGCCGGACGTGCTGAGCCGGGCCGTCGGCTTCGTACCGCAGCGGCCGTATCTGTTCTCGGGGACCGTGGCGAGCAATCTGCGCTTCGGTGATCCGCGCGCCACCGACGAGGAGCTGTGGCAGGCGCTGCGGACCGCCCAGGCCGCCGACTTCGTGGCGCGGCTCCCCGGCGGTCTGGACGCGGAGATCTCCCGGGGCGGCACCAATGTCTCGGGCGGGCAGCGGCAGCGGCTCTCCCTCGCGCGCACCCTGCTGCGCCGGCCCGGGATCTACCTCTTCGACGACTGCTTCTCGGCCCTCGACCACGCCACCGACGCGGCGTTGCGTACCGCGCTGGCGCGCGCGACGGCGGGGGCGACGGTGATCACGGTCGCCCAGCGGGTCGCCACGGTCCGCTCCGCCGACCTGATCGTGGTCCTGGACGGCGGACGGGTCGTCGGCCGCGGCACCCACGACACGCTGCTCAGGGACAACCCCACCTACCGCGAGATCGCCTTCTCCCAACTCACCGAGGAGGAAGCCGTTCATGGTCCCGCCGACCGCTCCTGACGACCCCACGGCCCACCCGCCCGGCCCCGCCGGCCACCTGCCCGGCCCCGTCGGCCACCCCGGCCCGGGCCGCCGGCTCCTCGGACTGCTCCGGCCGCACCGGCGGCACATCGCGTGGGCGCTCGTCATGGGCATCGGCGGGATCGTTCTCACCTCGTCAGGGCCGCTGCTGCTCGGCCGGGCCACCGACCTGATCGCCGACGGCGTTCTCGGCACCTCCGGAAGGGCCGCTCCGGGCATCGACTTCGGCCGGGTCGGCCGGCTGCTGCTGGTCCTGCTGGCGCTGTACGCCGCCGCGTCGCTGTTCATGCTCGCGCAGGGCCGGCTGACCGCGACCGTCGTCCAGCGGGTGGTGTTCGGGCTGCGGCAGGAGGCGGCGGACAAGCTCGCGCGGCTGCCGCTGCGCTACTTCGACCGGCACCCGGCGGGCGAGGTGCTCGGCCGCACCACCAACGACGTCGACAATCTCCAGCAGACCGTCCAGCAGACCCTCGCCGAGCTGATCACCTCGGTCTTCTCCATCCTGGTCATGCTGGTGCTGATGCTGGTGATCTCGCCGTCCCTGGCGCTGATCATGCTGGCGAGCGTGCCGCTGTCGGCCGTGCTGGCGGCGTGGATCAGCAAGTGTGCCCAGCCCCGGTACGCGGACCAGTGGGCGGCCACCGGCGCGCTGAACGCGCATGTCGAGGAGGTCTACACGGGCCATGCGCTGGTGAAGGGGTTCGGCCGGCGCGACCGGGCCGAGCGGGGCTTCGACCGGCACAACGACGCGCTGTTCCGGGCCGGTGCGAAGGCCCAGTTCCTCTCGGGCACCATCGAGCCCGCGATGATGTTCGTCGCGAACCTCGGCTATGTGGTGGTGGCCGTGGCCGGTGCGTGGAAGGTCGTGAGCGGGGCGCTGACCCTCGGCGACGTCCAGGCGTTCATCCTCTACTCGCGCCAGTTCAGCCAGCCGATCGTGCAGGTCGCGAGCGTGGCGGGCCGGCTCCAGTCCGGACTGGCCTCCGCCGCACGGGTGTTCGCGCTCCTCGACGAGGAGGAGCAGACCCCCGATCCGGAGCGGCCCGTCCGGCCCGAGCAGACCGTCGGCCGGGTGCGGTTCGACCGGGTGTCGTTCCGCTACGACCCCGGGACGCCGCTGATCGAGAAGCTGTCGCTCCTCGTGGAGCCCGGCAGTACGGTGGCGATCGTCGGGCCGACCGGCGCCGGCAAGACCACGCTGGGCAATCTCCTCATGCGCTTCTACGAGCCGGACAGCGGCCGGATCCTGCTCGACGGGGTGGACATCGCGACGATGCGCCGCGACGACCTGCGGGCGCGGTTCGGTCTGGTGCACCAGGACACCTGGCTGTTCGGCGGCACGATCGCCGAGAACATCGCGTACGGGCGGGCCGGCGCGAGCCGGGCCGACATCGTCGCCGCCGCGCGCGCCACCTGCGCCGACCGCTTCGTCCGTACCCTGCCCGACGGTTACGACACGGTGCTCGACGACGAGGCGGCGGGCGTCAGCGCGGGTGAGAGGCAGCTGATCACCGTCGCGCGGGCGTTTCTCGCGCAGCCCGCCGTCCTGGTGCTGGACGAGGCGACGAGCGCGGTCGACACCCGTACGGAGGTGCTGATCCAGCGCGCGATGAACACCCTGCGCGCGGGCCGGACCAGCTTCGTCATCGCACACCGGCTCTCCACCGTCCGCGACGCCGATGTCATCCTGGTCATGGATTCGGGGGACATCGTGGAGAGCGGCACCCACGACGAACTGCTGCGGCGCGGTGGCCTCTACGCGCGCCTGCACGCGGCCCGCGACCACGGAACACCCTCGTTCGCCGAGGCGTCGCCGCACACCTCCGCGTAATCTCGACGGATCGACAACCGGCTTGTGCATCCGACCGATTGAGGAGGGGCCTGTGCCCGACGGGAAACTGCTGGCCATCAGCGATCTGCATGTCGCCTACGACGAGAACCGCGCGATCGTCGAAGGGCTGCGCCCGGAGTCCGACGAGGACTGGCTGATCGTCGCGGGCGATGTCGCCGAGAAGTACGCCGACGTCGAATGGGCGCTGCGGCTGCTCGCCGGCCGGTTCGCGCGGGTGGTGTGGGCGCCGGGCAACCACGAGCTGTGGAGCCATCCGAGCGATCCGTGCGATCTGCGCGGCGAGAAGCGCTATCTGCATCTGGTCGCGCTCTGCCGGGAGTTGGGCATCGCCACCCCCGAGGACCCCTATCCGGTGTGGCGGGGGGCCGGCGGGCCGGTGGCGGTGGCGCCACTGTTCGTGCTGTACGACTACTCGTTCCGCGCCCCCGGCACGACCACCACGGCCGAGTCGCTGCGGGTCGCGCGCGAGGCGGGCATCGTCTGCACCGACGAGTACTTCCTGCACCCGGATCCCTTCGAGGGCCGGGACGCCTGGTGCTGGTCGCGCGTCGAGGAGACCGAACGCCGGCTGTCCGCCGTCGACCCGGCCCTGCGGACCGTCCTCGTCAACCACTTCCCGCTGGTGCGCGACCCCACGCGGGTCCTCCACTACCCGGAGTTCGCGCAGTGGTGCGGTACGGAACTGACCGCCGACTGGCATGTGCGCTTCCGTGCCGCCGCCGTGGTCTACGGGCATCTGCACATCCCCCGGGTCACCTGGCACGACGGGGTGCGCTTCGAGGAGGTGTCGGTCGGCTATCCGCGCGAGTGGCGTAAATGGCCGCCCCGGACCCCGCTGCGGCAGATACTCCCCGAGCCGGCCGGGCGGGAGGAGCGGTGATCGCCTCGATCCTGCCCGCCGATGTCGCCGCCGAGGCCGCGTACGGGGACTTCGCGCCGGAGCCCGCCGACACGCTGTTCCCGCAGGAGAGCGAGCGGATCGCGCGGGCCGTGCCGAAGCGGAAGCACGAGTTCACGACCGTACGGTTCCTGGCCAGGCGCGCGCTGCTGCGCCTCGGGCAGCCGCCCGTACCGCTGCTGTCGAACCCGCGCGGCGCGCCGCGGTGGCCCGACGGGTTCGTCGGCAGCATGACGCACTGCGACGGATACCGGGCGGCGGCCGTCGCGCGGTCGTCGCGGACGGCGGCGCTGGGCATCGACGCCGAGCCCGACGCGCCACTGCCGGAAGGGGTGCTGGACGCGGTCGCGCTGCCGGACGAGACCGAGCGGCTCAAGCACCTGACGGAGCGGCATCCGGGGGTCAGCTGGGACCGGCTGCTCTTCAGTGCCAAGGAGAGCGTGTTCAAGGTGTGGTATCCGCTCACCGGGCGCGAACTGGACTTCTCCCAGGCGGAGATCTCTTTCGATCCGGTCGAACGGACTTTCAGCGCCCGGCTTCTGGTGCCAGGTCCGCTGGTCGACGGCCGGCGGCTGGACGTATTCGCCGGGCGCTGGATCGCGGAGCGCGGGCTGGTGGCGAGCGTCATCCACATTCCCCGGTGAGAGGTCGCCGTAACCGGCGATATCGCCCCTGAAAAGTACTCCAATCATATGTACGCCATGCCGTGGTGACGCTTGAGCGGAAGATCGCATCGCCCTATGGTTGCCACGGCAGCTCTTCGACGACGGCATTCCGCAGTGATTTCTTCGCGTCGCCGCGCGCTGAGGCGTATGGAGTGAGATGACCAGGGTCCAGGTTTCCATTGTCGTACCGTGTTTCAACGAAAACGAAGTGATCGGGGAATTCCACACCGCTCTGCTCGCCGCCCTCGAACCCACCCGGCAGACATTCGAGATCTGTTACGTGGACGACGGCAGCCGCGACGGGACCGGGCGGCGGCTGGGGGAGCTCGCGGAGACGGATCCCCGGGTCCGTTTCACCTCCTTCAGCCGTAACTTCGGCAAGGAAGCCGCCATGCTCGCCGGGCTGCGGATGTCCCGGGGCGACGCGGTCGTTCTCATGGACGCCGACCTCCAGCACCCGCCCGGTCTCGTCCCGCGCATGCTGGAGCTGCACCGGCACGGCTACGACCAGGTCGTCGCCCAGCGCGACCGGACCGGCGAGGGCGCCGTGCGGACCGCGCTGAGCCGCGCGTACTACCGGCTCGTGCGCCGCTGCATGGATGTCGCGGTGGTCGACGGAGCGGGCGACTTCCGGCTGCTGTCGCGGCGCGCGGTGGAGAGCGTGCTGTCGCTGCCCGAGAGCAATCGTTTCTCCAAGGGCATCTTCTCGTGGATCGGCTTCGACACCGCCGGCTTCACCTACCGCAATGTCCAGCGCGCGGCCGGGCAGTCCAAGTGGGGCGGACGGAACCTGCTCAACTACGGGATCGACGGGCTGCTCTCCTTCAACAGCCGCCCGCTGCGGCTGGCGATCCACACCGGCCTCTGGCTCTTCCTCTCCGCGCTCGGATACGCCCTGTGGATCATCGCGAATGTGGCCCTCAACGGCGTGGACGCGCCCGGCTACACCACGCTGATGACCGCGATCGTGGCGCTGAGCGGAATTCAGCTCGCCACCCTCGGGATCATCGGCGAATACGTGGGCCGTATCTATCACGAAGCGAAACGCCGTCCGCACTATGTGATCCGCGAGACGGACGAATCACGGGGACGGTTCGACCCGATGGGGAAAGGCAGTGGTGTACATGGCCTCGGGCGCGTCGAGCGTCACCGTCCCGAGACAGCCGGGCAGGAGTCCCCGGCCTGACGGCGCGCCGGCCCCGAGGCGCCCCCGGCGCCCCGCGTGGACGGCGCACTGGGCCCCGGCGCTGGCGCTCCTCCCGCTCGCGCTGCTCGGCATGGGCGCCTGGCTGGGGCGTCATGTACGCCCGGCGGCCGACGACTGGTGCTTTCTGCCCATCGTCCGCGACCACGGTGTCTCCGGGCTGGTGGCGAAGTTCTACGGCACCGACAACGGACGGCTCGGAAACGGTCTGCTGGTCGGGCTGTACGCGAAGTACCCGATCGCGGGACACCAGTGGTTCGCCCTGGTCAGCGCGGTACTCGTGCTGGGGCTGCTGTGGGCCGTGACCGCCCTGCTGCTCCGCGCGGCCGGCCGGACCGCGCCGCGCGGGGTGCCGCTGCTGGTCGCGGGAATGGTCACGGCGGTCTTCCTCTTTGCCACCCCCAACACCTACAAGACGTTCTACTGGCCCGCCTCCTCGGTCTCGCACACCGTGGCGCCGGTCCTGGCCTGCGCGGCCGTGCTGCCGCTGCGGTGGGTCCGCTCGCGCGCGGGCCGGATCGCCGCGCCGGCCGCCGCCTTCGCCGTGGGCTGTTTCATGGGGACGCTCTCGGAGGAGGCGTCGGTCGTCGCGCTGGTGGTGCTGGCGGCCGTCCTGCTGGTGAGCGGCCGGATCCTGCACACACGGGTACGGTCCTCGGCGCGCGTGTGGTGCGTGGCGGGGCTGGTGGGCGTGGCCATCGGTACGGTCGTGCTGATCACCTCCCCCGGATCGCGCAACCGCCGTGAGCGGTACGGCGCGCAGACCGCCTCCCTGTTCGCCCCCGAGTCGCTCGGCGGGGCGCTGGGCGGCTTCCTCCAGATCCTCGGGACCCTCCTGACGACCTGGCAGTATCTGGGCGCGCTCGCCGCCGGGGTGCTTCTGGGGCTGCTCGTACGGGACCGCGCGGGCCGCCCGCCCGCGCTGCGTACCGACCGGCCCGCGTATCTGCTGGCCGCCGGCGTCGTGACCTTCCTGACCGCCGGGTACCTCTGCACCGTCATCACGTACCCGCTGTTCGGCGCGTCGGTGTCGAGCGCGTCGCGGACGTGGAACGACTACCTGGTGCTGTACGTGCTGCTGCTCGCGGGCGGCGGAGCCCTGCTGGGCCGCGCCCTGCGCCGGCGGGCGCGGCGTACGGACATCGTCACGGCGGTCGGCGCGGCGGTGTGCGTGGCCGCCTGCGTCGGGCTGGCCGTGCCGCTCGGTGAGCTGGGTACGGACATGGCGCTGCGGGCCGGCCGGTGGGACCGGCAGGACCGGTGGCTGCGGGACGGGGCGGCGCAGGGGGTGGGGGTCCTGCCGTACAGACCGCTGCCGATCAGGGGAATGGGTGAGCCGTTCGGCGGGAATGGCCGCAGATCGTGGCCGGCCTCGTGCGTCGCCGACTACTACCGTCTGGAAAGGATCACCTACGTGCGGCAACTGCCCTGATCAGGGAGTACGGGCAAGTGCCTGAGTCATTTCCCGGAGTTCCCGGTGGCACGGAAGTCGCGGCGGTAGCGAGGGGAAATCCTTGGTTCCCGGGCGGGGTCACCTGTGGGATGCTGAAGGTATCCGCATTTCCCTTCTTCCCCCTGAGGCATTATGCGCTGCGTCATCGCCCGCTTCCCCTTCGAGTTGGTCAAGAGCGAGGTGCAGCAGTCGATGAAGGGCATCAAGCCCGAGCCCATCACCGGTGAGTCCGTGGTCATCGGCCGTCGCAGCTATCCCGTCAAGCAGGTGGGCGAAGTGATCACGCGGCAGGACCGCCGTGATTTCACCGCGTTCGAGATCACGAGGGCGCTGACCCGGCTCGGGTTCACCGTGCATCCCGTTCCGGCCCCCGAGGAGCCCGCGGCGCTCAGCCCGCTGGAGACCGCGTCGGCGCTGCTCGGCCCGGCCGCCACGGCCGACGCCCCGCAGTAGGCCCGGCGCCCGCACCCGGCACGTAACGACGAAGCTCCGGTACCTGTGAGGTACCGGAGCTTCGTCATGTACTGCCGGGTGCGGCCTGGTGGCCGCCTCCGGTTACGCGGTGTCGCCGCGCGAGGGCTGACGGGGCGCGCCGCCGGTACGGGGGCTGCCGGAGCCGGTGGAGCGGCGGCCCTGGCCGGAGGAGCGGCCCCGGCCGCGCGACGGGGAGCCGCCGCGCCTGGCGCGCTCGACGACGGGCGCGCTGATGGTGACGGGGACGCCGGAGGGTGCCTGGGCGCCGGTGATACGGCTGAGCTCGGCCTCGCCGGAGCGGACCTGGGTGGTCTGCGGGGTGATGCCGGCGTCGGCCATCAGCCGGGTCATCTCGCGGCGCTGGTTCGGCAGGACGAGCGTCACGACGCTGCCGGACTCGCCCGCTCGGGCGGTGCGTCCGCCGCGGTGCAGATAGTCCTTGTGGTCGCTGGGCGGGTCGACGTTGACGACGAGGTCGAGATTGTCGATGTGGATGCCGCGCGCCGCGACGTTGGTGGCGACCAGCACGGTGACATGGCCGGTCTTGAACTGGGCGAGGGTGCGGGTGCGCTGCGGCTGGGACTTGCCGCCGTGCAGCGCGGCGGCCCGTACTCCGCTGTTCAGCAGGTGCTCGGTGAGCCGGTCGACCGCGTGCTTGGTGTCGAGGAACATCAGCACCCGGCCGTCGCGGGCTGCGATCTCGGTGGTCGTCGCGTACTTGTCGGCGCCGTGCACGTGCAGCACGTGGTGCTCCATCGTGGTCACCGCGCCGGCGGACGGGTCGACGGAGTGCACGACCGGGTCGTGCAGGTAGCGGCGGACCAGCAGGTCGACGTTGCGGTCCAGGGTGGCCGAGAACAGCATCCGCTGGCCTTCGGTGCGCACCTGGTCGAGCAGCGCGGTGACCTGGGGCATGAAGCCCATGTCGGCCATCTGGTCGGCCTCGTCGAGAACGGTGATGGCGACCTGGTCGAGCCGGCAGTCGCCCCGCTCGATGAGGTCCTTGAGGCGGCCGGGGGTGGCCACGACGATCTCGGCGCCGCCGCGCAGCGCGCCGGCCTGGCGGCCGATGGACATGCCGCCCACGACGGTGGCGAGGCGCAGCTTCAGCGACCGGGCGTACGGGGTGAGCGCGTCGGTGACCTGCTGGGCCAGTTCCCGGGTGGGGACCAGCACCAGGGCCAGCGGCTGGCGAGGCTGGGCGCGCTGTCCGGCGGTGCGTACGAGCATGGCCAGGCCGAACGCGAGGGTCTTGCCGGAGCCGGTGCGGCCCCGGCCGAGGACGTCGCGGCCCGCGAGCGAGTTCGGGAGGGTGGCCGCCTGGATGGGGAACGGCTCGGTGACGCCGAGGCTGCTGAGCATCCCGACGAGTTCGGCGGGCATGTCCAGCTCGTCGAAGGCGGTGACCGCGGGCAGTCCCGGGGTGAGGGTGACGGGGAGGGCGAACTCGGTCTTCGGGGAGGCGGGGCGCCGGCCACCGCCGCCGTAGCCGCCGGAACGGCCGCCGCCGCCGGAGCGGCTCGGGGCGCCGGAGCGGCCGGGGGTGCCTGAGCCGAAGCGGGCGCCGGAGCGGCCGGAGCCGGCGGAGCCGGAACCGCCGCCGGAACGGGTTCGGGAGAAGCGGTCGTTCGTGCGTGCTGCGCGGTTCATTCAGAACCTTTCTCGATGGGCACGTATCGAGAATTCCCGGCAGGAAGCCGCACAAAGAATCGCAAGAACGAGCCGTTAAAATACCGGGGATCCGGAATTTAGTGGAAAATGCAAGGAGCTGGGGCCCGCATCACACGGTGCGGGCCCCAGCTGCCTACTGTGCTACGACGATCAGGCGGGAACGATGTTCTCCGCCTGCGGGCCCTTCTGGCCCTGCGTGACGTCGAAAGTCACCTTCTGGCCCTCCTGGAGCTCGCGAAAGCCCTGGGTGGCGATGTTGGAGTAGTGGGCGAAGACGTCGGCGCCGCCGCCGTCCTGCTCAATGAAGCCGAAGCCCTTTTCCGCGTTGAACCACTTGACGGTACCGCTGGCCATGATGATCTCCTTCGGGGCAATGCCCGCAGGTCCGCACTGTGCGGACCTCACGTCGCCGCGATGATTACCCCGTCCGGAAAAAAGTCCGGAAATACAAAAGCGCACCTACCGGCACAGATAGCCAGTAAGAGCACTTGAAGTCTTTGGGAACCACAACTGCAACTGAGATCAACAGTAGCACGGTACGGACGGCGGTGGGCGGCCGTCTTTATCACCCGGCTCGCGGCGGCACCAAATATTCACCGCGCATTGAGGTCAATACCGTGTGCACGCCGTCCCTGGCACGGATTCTCCGCCGTGCCGGACGAAGAATCGGGGGCTCTCGCGGTGTGGTCCGGGCGGTACGCGCGGCCCGGCGCGTACCGTCGTCGGTCATGTGCTGGAGCGCGACGGCCGACCTGGTCGCGGGGGCGGGCATCGCCGCCGTCGGGGTGGCGTGTGTGGCGGGGGTGCGCCGGCCCGGGGAGCTGCCGCTCGCCGCGCTGCCGCTGCTGCTCGGGGCCCATCAGATCGTCGAGTCGGCCGTCTGGCGCGCCGGGGGCGGCCCCGGACCGGCGACCACCGTGTGGGCGGTGATCGCGCTGCCGCTGCTGGCCCTCTGGGTGCCGGTCGCCGTCCTGCTCGCCGCTCCGCCGGGGGCCCGGCGGCGGCTCGCGGTGCCGGTCGCGGCCGGTCTCGCCACGGCGGCGGCGCTCTCGTACGTACTGGCCCACCGGACGGTGACGGCCGAGATCCGGGGGCACACGGTCGGCTACGCCGTCGATCTGCCGTACGCGCCGCTGGTCGTCGTGGGGTATCTGGTCGCGACCGTCGGTTCGCTGCTGCTCGGCGGCGACCGGGCGGTGCGGCTGCTGGGGGTGGTCGTCGCGGCCGGGGCGGCGCTCTGTGCCGTGCTGTGGCGGCTGGAATTCGTCTCCACCTGGTGCGCCCTCGCCGCCGTGGCCTCCGTGCTCCTGCTGCGCGGGGCCCGCCGGCCGGTCCGGAGCGGACCTGGCTGAACACGGCGCGGGAGACGTCCGTATCACTCGGTGCGCCCCGTATCCGTGACGCGGGGACGGCACGCCGGAGTTCCGCCGAGACTCAGAGGATCAGCCATGAATGACCGCAACAACGCCCCGCTCCACGCCCTGCCCGACGGTGAGGCCGAACTGCGGCTGGTGGTCCGGCTGGCGTGGGAGGACGTGGCCGCGCTGGGGCAGGAGGCGAGCCGGCTGGCCGCTCAGGTGAAGCGTCCCGTCAGCCTCGACGAGGCCGCGAGCCACCGGTTGCGGACCCGTTCGGCGGGGCATGCGAAGCCCGTGCAGGACTGGCCGGTCTCGGCGCCGCCCACAGTGTCGTCCATCACCGGCCGCACGCCCGGTGAGCACGCCCGGCAGGCGATCGAGAAGATCACCGGGGACGCCCCGCAGGCGCCCGGACCGGCCCCGGTCCAGGTCCAGACCACCCCGCCGCAGGCTTCCTCGCAGCACTCGGCGTGAGCGGCCGGGCACCCGTCCCCCGTACAGGGGACTGCCCGAACTGACGGCCGACCTGGGTCCGCGGCGCGGCGCCCGCGGGCCCGGCCGGTCCCTTCCTACCCTGTCGGGGCAGACGGGAGCCGGGCTCGGCCCGCTCCCGACACGGCACGGGACCCGGGAAGAGGTACTGCCCATGCGCCAGCAGGGATCCACGGTGCGGGAGTGGCTCGCCCGGTTCGTGCCGCGGGCGCGCACCTGGCCGCCGCCGCCCGCCGTGCCCCGGTTCACCGCCGACTTCGCCTCGGCGGAGCAGTGGGTCGCGGGCCGCTCGTGGGCGTATCCGGGCGGCGGGCCGACCAATCCCGGGGACAACAAGCTCGACCATCTCTCGCCGGACGCGGAGTACAGCCGTACCGGCACCTTCCGCGCGACCCGCCGGCCCGACGGGAACTGGGACACCGGTCTGCTCACCACCGAGGGCAGCCCCGGCGGCTTCACCGTCCGCACCGGGGACATCCTGGAGACCCGGGTACGGCTGCCCGTCGAGGGCGGCGCCTGGCCGGCGATCTGGACGTGGCGGGACGGCGGGAACGAGATCGACGTCTTCGAGTACCACCCCGACCACCCGAACCTGCTGGAGCTCTCCAACCATGTACGGGGCGGCCTGCGTTACTACACGCATCCGTCGATCGCCCCCGGTGCCCGGGTGACGCTGAAGGTCGAGTTCGGCCGGCGGAGCGTCGTCTGGTGGGTCAACGGGGTCCGCGTCTTCGCCGACGGGCGCGGTGTCGGGCGCGACTGGTGCGCGTATCTGATCGTCAATCTGTCGGTCTGCGCGGGCCGCTACCACCCGGCCCCCGACCCGGCCACCACGTCCATGTCGTACGAGGTCGACTATCTGCGGGTGTTCGCCGGGACGTGACCGTCCGGCGTGCGGGCGGCGCGGCGGTGCGCGAGACTCGACGGGATGGAGAGCGACGAGCCCCGCGAGGACTACCTGCCGATCGCCGAGCACGGTCTCATCGGTGATCTCCGGACGGCCGCGCTGGTGGGGACCGACGGGCGCATCGACTGGTTCTGCGTGCCCCGGTTCGACTCCCCCAGCGTCTTCGGGTCGCTGCTGGACGCCCGGCGCGGCGGCTGCTGGGAGATCTGGCCGGTGGGCCAGGCGGCCACCCGCAACCAGTTCTACTTTCCCGACACGAACATCCTGATCACCCGGATGCTGACCGACGACGGGATCGTGGAGATCCAGGACTTCATGCCGATCGTCCGGGACCGGGATCCGGCGCACCGGCAGCGGCTGGTGCGCCGCGTGGTCAATGTGCGGGGCCGGATGCGGCTGGCGGTGCGGGTCGCTCCCCGGCTGAACTACGGGCGCGACCCGCACCGGCTGGAGCGGATCGCGAACGGCGTACGGTTCACCGGCGCGAGCATCGCCCTGTCGCTGCGCTCCTCCGTACCGCTGGAGCCCGACGGTCCCGACGCCCGTGCGGAGTTCGAGCTGTCCGGCGGGGACACGGTCCTCTTCGATCTGGAGACGGACACCGGGAGCGGGACGGGGCCCGGGGCGGCGCTCCCCGGCGCGTGCGCGGTCGATCCGGGCGCCGCCGAGCGGCTGTTCGAGGCCACCGTCACGTTCTGGCGTACCTGGCTGCGGCAGTCCACGTACACCGGACGCTGGCGCGAGACGGTCCACCGCTCGGCGCTGACGCTGAAGCTGCTGACCCATGAGCCGTCGGGCGCGATCGTCGCCGCGCCGACGCTGGGGCTGCCGGAGCGGCTCGGCGGCTCGCGCAACTGGGACTACCGGTACGTGTGGATCCGGGACGCGGCCTTCTCGCTGTACGCGCTGCTGCGGCTGGGGTTCACGCAGGAGGCGCAGGCGTTCATGGACTGGCTGACCGGGCGGCTGCGGGCGGCGACGGACTGCTCGGGGGACCCGCTCCGTGTCATGTACTCGATCGACGGGGACGCGGAGCTGCCCGAGGAGGTGCTGGAGCATCTGGAGGGGTACCGGGGCTCGTCCCCGGTCCGGATCGGCAACGGCGCCAGCGGGCAGCGGCAGCTGGACATCTACGGCGAGCTGATCGACTCGATCTATCTCTTCAACAAGTACGGCGTGGGCATCTCGCACGAGAGCTGGACGGATCTGTGCACCGTCCTGGACTGGCTGCTGGAGCACTGGGACACCGTCGACGCGTCCATCTGGGAGACCAGGGCGGGGCCGCGGAACCACACGTACTCGCGGCTGATGTGCTGGGTGGCGGTGGAGCGGATGATCCGGATGGCGCGGCAGCGCGGGCTGCCGGGCGATCTGGGGCGCTGGACGGCCGTACGCGACCGGATCTACCACCAGATCATGGCGCGCGGCTGGAATCCCGTCGCGCGGACGTTCGTCCAGCAGCTGGCCGACGCCGACGCGGACGGGCCGCCCGCGGACATCCTCGACGCGTCCCTGCTGCTGATGCCGATGGTGAAGTTCGTGTCGCCGGTCGATCCGCGGTTCCGCTCGACGGTCGACGCCATCGCCGGACGGCTGGTCGCGGACAGCCTGGTGTTCCGCTACGACCCGGAGCAGTCCCCGGACGGGCTGGAGGGCACCGAAGGCACGTTCTCCATCTGTTCGTTCTGGTGGGTGGAGGCGCTGGCGCGGACGGGCGAGGTGGAACAGGCGCGGCTCGCGCTGGAGAAGATGTTCACCTACGCCAATCACGTGGGCCTTTACGCCGAGCAGATCGGTCTGACCGGCGAGCATCTGGGGAACTTCCCGCAGGCGTTCACCCATCTGGCGCTGATCAGTTCGGCGATCAATCTGGACCGCGCGATGGGCTGAGGGCGCGGGGGCCGGCGCGCGCCCCGGCACGCGCCCCGTCGTACGCCGAGGTGCGCGGCGCGGTCCGGCGGGGAAGCATGGCTCCCGGGGGACCGGCCGGCCGGGACTGTCCGCGCGCCGGCGAGCACGGAGGTGGACGAGAGCCATGCCGGCGTCATCCCACGCGATTTATGGTGCCCCGTGCTGGGTGAGTCTGATGGCCCGTGATCTCCGGGCGTCCCAGGCGTTCTACTCGGCCGTGCTCGGCTGGACGTACCGGCCCACGGAGCTGGGCGAGGACTTCTCGGTCGCGGTCTCGGGCCGGTCGGCGGTCGCGGGCATCGGGGCGCTCGCGTCGAGCCTCCAGGCCGCGGTGGCGTGGACTCCGTACTTCGCGGTCGCCGACGCGGACACGACGGCGGCGCGGATCCGGGAGCGCGGGGCCACCGTCGCGGTGGGGCCGCTGGCGATGACGGTGGGGCGCGCGACACTGGCCGCCGACCCGGACGGCGCGGTGTTCGGTTTCTGGGAGGGCCGGACGATCGTCGGCTGGTCGGTGGGGCGGAGCAGCGCGCCGGCCCGGCTCGAACTGCGGACCAGGGACGCGTTCTCCGCGGCCATCTTCTACGGCGAGGTGCTCGCCTGGGGTTCGGGCGATCCCGGCAGCTGCGAGGTGGCGTACGAGGACGACCAGGTGCTGGTGCGCGACCGTACGCACACGGTGGCGGCGCTGCGCGGCGGAGCGGTGGAGAGCGCGCCCGATCCGCAGGTACGGCCGCGCTGGCATGTGTACTTCCGGGTGCCCGACGTGGGCGCGGCGGCCGGTGCGGCGGCGGACGCCGGGGGCGCGGTGGTGGCCGCCCCTTCGGAGTCGGGTGCCGGGTACGAGGCGACGCTGCGCGATCCGGACGGCGGGCTGTTCACCGTGACCGCGCCCTGACCGCGTTCGCCGGTCCGGCGCCGGAAGCCGCTTCTCAGAGCCGGCCCGCCTCGACGATCCGGCGCAGGAACCGCTGGGTGCGTTCGCGCCGGGGAGCGCCGAACACCTCCTCGGGTGTGCCGCGTTCCAGCACCACGCCGGCGTCCAGGAAGCAGACCTGGTCGGCGACCTCGCGGGCGAAGCCCATCTCGTGGGTGGCCAGCACCATCGTCATGCCCTCGTCCTTGAGGTCCCGGACGACCGAGAGCACCTCGCCGACGAGTTCGGGGTCGAGCGCGGCGGTGATCTCGTCGAGGAGCAGCAGTCGGGGGCGTACCGCGAGGGCCCGTACGATCGCGGCGCGCTGCTGCTGGCCGCCGCTGAGCCGGTCCGGGTACTCGTCCGCCTTGTCGCCGAGGCCGAGCCGCGCCAGCAGTTCGCGGGCGCGCTCCTCGGCCTCCGCGCGCGGGACGCCGAGGACGCGGCGCGGTGCGAGGGTGACGTTCCGCAGGACCGTCATGTGCGGGAAGAGGTTGTACGACTGGAAGACGACGCCGATCCTGCGGCGCACGGCGTCGGGGTCGGTGCGCGGGTCGGTGATCTCCTCGCCGTCGAGGAAGACCGCGCCGTCGTCGATCTCCTCCAGCAGGTTGGCGCAGCGCAGCAGGGTCGATTTCCCGGAGCCCGAGGCGCCGATCAGCGCGGTGACGGTGTGCGCGGGCACGTCGAGGGTGACGTCGCGCAGGACGACCCGGTCGCGGCCGAATGTCTTCCGTACGGATTCCATCCGCAGTACAGGAGCGGCGTCCTCGGCGGTCATACGGTTCCTCCCTGGGCGCGGCGCCGGTCGGTGCGGGCGGTGACCCAGTCCGTGAAGCGGGTCATCGGGATCGTCAGGGCGACGAAGACGAGGCCGGCGATCACGTACGGCGTGTAGTTGAAGTACTTCCCGGCGATGATCTGGGCCGCGTACACGGCGTCCACGGCGCCGGCGATGGAGACCAGGCCGGTGTCCTTCTGGAGCGACACCAGGTCGTTGAGGAGCGGCGGTACGACGCGCCGTACCGCCTGCGGGAGCACCACGTACCGCAGGGTTCCGGCGTGGGAGAGGCCGAGCGAGCGTGCCGCCGCCCGCTGGGAGGGGTGGACGGATTCGATGCCGGCCCGGAAGACCTCGGCGACGTACGCGGAGTAGGTCAGCACCAGCGCGGCGCCGCCGAGCAGGACGGGGTCCGTGGTGACGCCCTGGAGACGCAGTGCGGGCACTCCGAAGACGACCATCAGCAGGCAGATGATCAGGGGCAGTCCGCGGAAGAAGTCGATGTACGCGGTGGCCAGCGCGCGGACCGGGAAGAGGGCCGGGCCGCGCAGGGTGCGGGCGACGGCGAGCAGCAGGCCGAGGAGCAGGACGCAGGCGCCGCAGACCGCGAGCAGCCGCAGGTTGAGCAGGAGTCCGTCGAGGACGAGGGGCAGCGCCATGCGGGCGTACTCGGCGCTGAGGAAGGTCTCGCGGGTGCGCTGCCAGCCGGGCGAGCCGGTGATGACGGCGAAGAGGACGGCGCCGGTGACCAGGGTGGAGAGCGCGGCGACGGCGGTGGCGCGGCGGGCCCGGGCGCGCTTGTACCGCTCGCGGGCGAGGCGCCGTTCGGAGGGGGTGTACGAGGCGTCCGGGTCGGGGTCGCCCTTGAGGGGGTCCATGGGGACGGAGAGGGAGGTCACTTGAGTACCGGCACGTCCACGGCGTCCGTGAGCCAGGTCTTCTCCAGCGCGGCGAGGGTGCCGTCCGCGCGGAGCCCCTCGACGGCGCGGGTGACGCAGGGGGTGAGCCGGCTGTCCTTGTCGAGGACGAGTCCGAACTGCTCGGCGGCGCCCGGGGTTTGCACGAACTGGCCGACGACCTCGGCGTCCGTCACCTCGGCCGAGGTGATGTAGAAGGCCGTGGGCAGATCGACGACGATCGCGTCGACCTGGCCGTTGCGCAGCGCGGACTTGGCGAAGTCGTTCTTCTGGAAGACGGCGGGCCGCTGCTTCGGCTCGATGGTCGCGTCGATGAGGTCGAGGCTGGTGGAGCCGACCTGTGCGCCGAGTCTGGCGCCCTTGAGGTCGGCGATGGTCCTCGCCTTGGCGTACGGGGACTTCTTGAGGGCGACGACGGCGGGGCGGACGTCGTAGTAGCCGGCGGAGAAGTCCACGGCCTTCTTGCGTGCGTCGCTGATGGAAACTTGATTGATGTCGAAGTCGAAACTCTTCTCGCCGGGGGCGACGGAGTTGTTGAACGGGACGGTCCGCCAGACGACTTGGTCCTTCGCGTAGCCGAGCGCCTCGGCCACGGCGTACGCGACGGCCGATTCGAAGCCCTTGCCGTTCGCCGGGTCGTCGTCCTGGAACCAGGGCGCGTAGGCGGGCTTGTCGGTGCCGACCGTGAGCTTCCCCTTCGCCTCGGTGGGCAGGGCGCCCGGGTCGCAGGACTCCGCGGCGGTGGAGCCGGACGCTCCGGAGCCGGTGCCCGAGCCGGTGCCCGAGCCGGCGCCGGAGGGCGGCGAACTCTCCTGCGGGGCGCACCCGGTGGCGGCGGTGAGGGTGAGGACGAAGAGCGCGGGGAGAAGGCTCCGGACGGTGTTTCGCATGGCGGGAGAGTGGCATCGTACGGGGGTATTTGTCGAGATCAGGGCGTTGCGATCAGATGAATTCGGACGGGCCCGCGCAGGGCGGTCCTGGTGCGTCCGGGCATCAGGAGCCGGTACGCGGCACCCGCCGGGCGGCGGGGCATCCCCGCCGCCCGGCGCTACTGGAGCGGCGGGCCCCCGGGGCACGATGGCGGCACCGGTCACAGGGACGTGACCGCGATCCGAGGGAGAGCCCATGTCCACCACCGCGTCCTCCGGCACCCCCGACGTCAGGACAGGCCCGCCCGTACCGTTCGATCCGGAACTGGCCGCCGCGCTCGGTGTCGTCCAGGAGCGGCTCGGGGAGGCTCTGAACCTCGACAACATCCAGGCCCTGCGGGAGGGTGCCGCCCTGGTGTTCGACGACGGGCTGTGGGAGGACGGCGCGTTCGACGTCCAGGAGCGTACGGTGGCGGGCCCGCCCGGCGAGCCGGACATCTCCCTGCTGATCTGCCGTCCTTCGGGGGCCACGGCGGCGCTGCCGGCGATCTACAACATCCACGGCGGCGGCATGGTCATGGGGGACAACCGGACCGGCATCGAGGGGCCGCTCGGCTGGGCACGTGAGCTGAACCTGGTCGTGGTGTCGGTGGAGTACCGGCTGGCCCCCGAGCATCCGTATCCGGCCCCGGTGGAGGATTCCTACGCGGGTCTGGTGTGGATCCATGAGCACGCCGGTGAGCTGGGGATCGACCCCGGTCGGATCGTGGTGGCCGGCGGCAGCGCGGGCGGCGGTCTTGCCGCGGCGGTGGCCCTGCTGGCCCGCGACCGGAAGGGTCCTGAGCTGCTGGGGCAGATGCTGATGTGCCCGATGCTCGACGACCGTAACGACACGCCCTCCAGCGTGCAGATGGCGGGCCTGGGGGTGTGGGACCGGGCGGCCAACCACATCGGGTGGACGGCTCTGCTGGGTGAGGCCCGGGGCGGCCCGGACGTCTCGCCGTACGCGGCTCCGGCGCGTGCCACGGATCTCTCGGGGCTGCCCCCGGCGTTCATCGATGTCGGGTCGGCGGAGACGTTCCGGGACGAGGACGTGGCGTACGCGAGCCGGCTGTGGCAGGCGGGCGGCCGGGCGGAGCTGCATGTGTGGCCGGGCGGTTTCCACGGCTTCGAGATGATGGCGCCGCAGGCGGCGCTCTCGCAGGATGCCCGGGAGGCCCCGCTGCGGTGGCTGCGCAGGCTGCTGGGCGTCTGACGGCTTGGCACCGGCGGCCCGGGGACGCAGGATGAACGGGTGAAGGAGCTGGCGGGAAGACTCGCGGCGCTCGACCCCGACGCGGGTGCGGCGCTCCAGGTGATCACGTACTTCGACCGGCTGGTCGAGGACCGGGCGACCCTGGAGGCGCTGGTGCGCGGCGCGGCGGTGCTCTCGGGCCGGCCCGCCCGGCTGGTGGACGAGGAGCACGGCGTACGGATCCGGGTCACCCCCGACGGGGTACGGGCCGACGGCGCGGGGCCCGCCGAGGCCGGGTGGATGTCGGCGCCGCTGGTGCCCGGCGGTCCTGCCGCGGTGTGGCTGGAGGTCGCGGGGCCGCCGGACGGGGTGCGCGCGATGGTGCTGGAGCGGACCGCTGCCGCCGCCCGGGTGGCCCTGGACCGGACCCGGGGGCGGGCGCCGGCGGGCGGTCAGGACGCCGATCCGGCCGCGGTGGAGGTCCTGCTGGACGCGGCGGCCCCGGAGCGGGCCAGGCACCGGGCGGCCGGGCGGCTCGGGCTGCGGGACACGTCCCTGGCCCGCGCGGTGGCGCGGGCGGGCGGCGCGGGCGGGCCGGCCGCGTCGGTCGAGGCCGTGCCGGCGCACGGGCCGGGGCCCCACCCGCTGCCGGACGGTGGCCCTCGCGCGGGGGTGGGGCCCGCCGTGGCCGTCTCCGAACTGCCCGCGTCCTGGGCGGCGGCGCGCACCGCCCTGCGGTTCACCGGTGAGGGCACCGAGCGGGATCCGGGGCCCCGGACGGTGTACGCGGAGGAGCTGGGCGGGCTGGCCCTGCTGGCCGGCGCGGTCGGCCCGGGGACTGCGCCCATCTCCGATGTCCGCGCCCTGGAGCGGGCCTTCGCCGCGGCGCCCTGGGCGGGTATCACCCTCCATACGGTGGCGTTCGCGCCGAGTCTGCGGGCGGCGGCCACCCAGCTGAACCTGCACCACTCGACACTCCAGGACCGGCTGTCCCAGGCGGAGCCCTGGCTCGGCTGGCCCGTCCACGATCCGTACGGCCGGCTGCGGCTGCAACTGGCGCTCGTGGTGTGGCGTCTGCACCGGTGACGAAGCCGGGCGGGAAGGGGCCGGGCGGGGTGGGTAGGGTGGCGCCGGTGTTCACCCCTCAGGGCCCGACCCTTCGCGAACTCGCCGTCCAGGCCTTCTCGTCCATCGAGGACGGCTACGACCTGCTGGCGCCGAAGTTCGACCACACGCCGTTCCGGACGCCGGACCGGGTGCTGGACGCGGTGGTGCGGACCGTGGAGCCGCTCGGTCCGTTCCGTACCGGGCTCGACATCTGCTGCGGCACCGGCGCGGGGGTGGGCGCGCTGCGCCGGCTGTGCACGGAGCGGGTCGTGGGGGTCGACTTCAGCGCGGGGATGCTCGCCACCGCCAGGAGCACGGCTTCCAGCGGTCCGGACGGCCTCGTCGGCCCGGAAGGTCCTGACGGCCCGGTCGGCCCGGCCGGCCCGGCGGTGGACTGGGTACGGGCCGACGCGCGCGCTCTGCCGTTCGCGTCCGCCTTCGATCTGGCCGTGAGCTTCGGGGCGTTCGGCCACTTCCTGCCCGCCGAGCGGCCCGCCCTCTTCGCGCGGGCGCACGCGGCGCTGCGGCCGGGCGGGCGGTTCGTCTTCCCGCTGCCGGCCCCGCCCCGGGTCGGCTCGGCGCTCTACTGGTCGCTGTGGGGCTTCGACACGGCGATGCGGGTGCGCAACGCGCTGTGGCACCCCCGATTCGTCATGTACTACCGCACGTTCCGGCTCACGGACGTACGGGCCGAGCTGGCGGCTGCCGGGTTCACGACGGAGCTGCTCCCGGCGGCGGATCTCGGCCTGCTGCCCGGCGGCGCGCCACGCTGCGTACTGGTGGTGGCGCGCCGGGCCGGCTGAGCCGGCCGGACAGCCCGGGGCGGGGCGGGGCCGTCAGTCGTCGTCCGCGGTCAGCGCCGGGCCCGATCCACGCGGCTCCGGGCGCTCGTCGAGCAGATCGGGGAACTCCCGGTCGCGGGGCTGCGGCGGCTGGGGGCCGTGGCCGGTCATGATGACGGTCTGCTCGATCCGTACCACCCGGAACACGTCGTCCGCGATGATCACCTGGTCCGCGCCGCGCACCACAGCCTCGGCCGCGCGCGCGTAGCGCGGCCCCAGCTCGCCGCCGATCTCCGCCCGTACGAGCAGGACGTCCCGCAGGTCCGCCCGTGCCTCCGCCACGAGGGGAACGGCCGGAAAGAGCTGCCGCCAGCCCCGGTCCTCGTGGAGCATCGCGGAGTACGCCGTGTAGTGCGAGACCGACATCCGGTCCCAGTCGGGGCCGTCGAGGCTGAACTCCTTGCGCAGTGCCTCCTCCCGCTGTCCCAGCTCCAGCAGCCGCCGGGCGGCCGCTTCGTCGAATACCTCGTCCGCCGCGTCTTCAGGATTCACGCTCACCCGGCCCACCTTGCCGCACCCGGACGGCCCACGAAGGTCATATGGCGGGAGCTTCGGGTTCAGATCCCGCCATATTGCGGGAACTGGCGCCGCAGCCAGTCGTTGCGGAACACGCCGCGCGGATCGAGCCGCACCGCGAGTGCCCCGAAGTCGTCGTAGCGCTCGTAGAGTTGGGCGAGGCGCTCGGGCCCCATGGTGAACAGTTTTCCCCAGTGCGGGCGGACGGCGAACGGTGCCAGTGCCTCCTCGATGGCGTCGAGGACCGGGGTCACCGCCGCGGTGACCGGGAGCCAGGTGAAGTGGAACGCCACCGAGTCGCGGCCGTACGCGGGGCTGAGCCACTGGTCGTCGGCGGCGACGGTGCGTATCTCCCCGATCCGGAGCACCGGCGCGATCCGGTCCCTGATCCGGGCCAGCGCGTCGAAGGCCGCGGCACCGTCCCGCCGGGCGACGAAGTACTCGCTCTGCAGCTCGTCGCCGCTGCTGGGGGCGGACTCGGCCCGGAAGTGCGGCAGCCGCGCGTGCCACGGTCCCGGCACCCCCGCCTGCCGGGTGCAGTGGGCCGGGTCCATACCGGGTACGGGGTGGCGGGGGCCGGCCGCGGGCGTGGCGCCGAACCAGTCGGCGGGCGGCGCGGGCGTCGGTCCTGGGTCGCCGGTGCGCTGCTTGAGCCAGACCTGCTCCATCCGGTCGTCGCGCCAGCCGGTGAAGAGGCTCACGCTGTAGGCGGCGGAGAGGATGGCGTCGAAGTGCTCCCGCAGCCGTGCGTAGGGCAGGTCCTCGTACACCCACTGGGCGATGTCGTAGGCGGGGACGAGATCGAGGGTCATCCGGGTGACGACGCCCAGCGCGCCGAGCGAGACCACGGCCCCGCCGAAGTCGGCGTCGCCGCGGGCGAGGACGAGCGGTTCCCCGTCGGCGGTGATCAGCTCCAGCGCGCGGACCGCCGAGGCGAGGGTGCCGTTGCCGGTCCCCGAGCCGTGGGTTCCGGTGGCGCAGGCGCCGGCGACGGAGATGTGCGGCAGCGAGCCGAGGTTGTGCAGGGCCAGCCCGGCCCGGTGTACGGCTCCGGTGAACTCGGCGAATCTCAGGCCCGCACCGACCGTGACCGTGGCGGCCCCGGCGTCGATCTCCACGACCGGGGGCAGTCCGGCCACCGAGACGAGATCGCCGTCGGTGTCGGCGATCGTGCTGAAGGAGTGTCCGCTGCCGAGCACCCGCACCGCGCGGCTCCCGGCGACGGTCTTCCGCAGCTCCGCCACGGAGGCGGGGGTGTGGAAGCGGGCCGCGCGGAAGGTGACGTTGCCCGCCCAGTTCCGTACGGCCCGGGGTGTGGCCGGGGCGTCGCCGGCGGAGGTCTCGGGCTGCCCGGGCGGGTGGGTCACGGGGTTCTCCTTGGCCGGATCGGGGCGTGGTGATCACGTCGGGACGTGGTGACCATGCCCACCGCGGCGCTTCCTATCCGGACCGGCCCCGGGGACGTCCGCCGTCAGCCCGCCGCCGTGAGGAGCGCCTCCACCCGGTGGAGCGCCTCGCGGACATTGGCTTCCGTGGTGGCGCGGCGGGCCTCGGCCGGGGTCATCCAGCGCAGCGGGGCCTCGGGCTTCTCGGGCCGTGCCCGGTCGGGTTCCGCGGTGGCCAGGACATAGCGGAGATCGGCGTGCTCGTGCGCGGGTTCGCCACCGCCGGCGGGGACCGGGACGACCACCGCCTGGAGGACGGTGGCGGCCGAGGGGTCCGGATACGGGACGAGGTCGACGAGTCCGGTCTCCTCGCGGGCCTCCCGGAGCGCCACGCCGAGGGGGGCGGTCTCGCCCGGGTCGCCGTGGCCGCCGACCTGGATCCAGGAGCGCAGCCCCGGGTGGTAGCGCATCAGCACGCGTCCGGTGCCGGGGTGCACGACCAGGGCGGAGGCCGTCACATGCAGGGGGATCGAACGCAGCCAGGGGTCTTCGGCGCCCGCCACGAGCGCGCGGATCCGGTCGACGTCGGCGGCCTCGGCCGCGTCCCGTGCCCCGTATCCGGACAGCGTCTCGGCGATCGGTCGGCCCACGGCCCGCATGTGTCTCTCCCCACGGTGAACTCATGGATCCGGCCGGTCGGCGGGCCTGACCCGGCGCGATGGTCGCGCGGCAGGCAGGAGACTACGGATCGCGCCGGCCGCTGTCCTCCGGTTTTCCGCGGGTCGACCCCTCGTCCGGGGGCGCGCGGGGGACGGCATAGCATCGGCCGTCGCATGGACATCACATGGTGGGGATTCGTCGCGCTCGCCGCGGCCGCGACACTCGTCGGTTTCTCGAAGACCGCGGTCAGCGGCGCGAACACGGTCAGTCTGGCCGTGTTCGCCGCCGTGCTGCCCGCGCGCGAGTCGACGGGGGTGCTGCTGCCGATCCTGATCGCGGGCGATGTGTTCGCCGTGCTCACCTACCGGCGGCACGCGCACTGGCCGACGCTGTGGCGGCTGTTCCCGGCGGTCGCCGCGGGGGTCGTGGCGGGCACGGTGTTCCTGGTCTGGGCCGACGACGCGGCGGTACGCACCTCGATCGGCGCGATCCTGCTGCTGATGGCCGGGGTCACGGTGTGGCGGCGGCGCGCCGCGCGCCTGGCGGAGCGGGCCGCCGAGGCCGCGGACGCGGACTCCGCCGGAACGACGGACGCGGACTCCGGTCCGGCGGCGGGCGCGGACTCCGGGGACTCCGGGACGCGTACGGGGCGGCTCAAGGCGCGGTCGTACGGGGTGCTCGGCGGGTTCACGACGATGGTCGCCAACGCGGGCGGGCCCGTCATGTCGCTCTATCTGCTCTCGGCGGGCTTCAGGAAGCTCGGCTTCCTGGGCACCTCCGCGTGGTTCTTCCTGATCGTCAACACCACCAAGCTGCCGTTCAGCGTGGGCCTCGGGCTGATCGACGGCCCTTCGCTGCTGCTGGACGCGGCGCTGGTGCTCTTCGTCATACCCGGAGCGCTCCTCGGCAAGGTGCTGGTGAACCGCATCAACCAGCGGCTCTTCGAGCGGCTCGTGATCGGGGCGACCGTCCTCGGCGGGCTCCAACTCCTGCTGCGCTGACCCCGCACACCGCCCGAAGAAGATCGCGGTTCACCGGAGTATGTACCCCGAACAGCGGTAATACGTACCGGGGAAGACGTGTCGGACGAGGGTGGAGTGAGCGGTGTGGAGCGGGACAAAAGAGATTCGCGGTCGGTGGCGGGAGCTCCATGCTGGGTGACACTCCTCTCGCGTGAACTGCCCGCGGCCCAGGGCTTCTACGGAGATGTGCTGGGCTGGTCCTACCGGCCCGCCGGGCTGGGCGACGACTTCTGTGTGGCGCTCTCCGGCGGGCTGCCGGTCGCCGGGATCGGCGCGCTGGCCGCCTCCCTCCAGGTCGCCGTCGCGTGGACGCCGTACTTCGCGGTGCCCGATGTGGATGTGGCCGCGGCGCGGATCAGGGAGCGCGGCGCGACCGTGGCGGTGGGGCCGCTGGCCTTCCACTCCGGCCGGGCGGCCCTGGCCATGGACCCCGACGGCGCCGCGTTCGGTATCTGGGAGGGCGCGGTGCGGTCCGACTGGACCGTGGGGCGCGGCAGCGCGCCTGCCTGGCTGGAGCTGCGGACCCGGGACACCGATGACGCGGCCCGCTTCTACGGACAGGTCCTGGGCTGGTCCACCGAGGCCGGGACCGGGGCGGGGACACCGGAGGAGGACGGTCTCACGCTGGCGCGCGAGGACGGCCACGCGGTGCTGCGCCAGGACGAGCAGGTCGTCGCCAGGATCCGCGACGGCGCCGTACAGGCCACGGCCGATCCGGGGCTCCGGCCGCGTTGGCATGTCTACTTCCGGGTGCCGGAGGTGGCGGGATCCGTCGCCGCCGCGCTGAAGGGCGGGGGCGGGCTGGTCCCCCCGTCGGACACGACCGACGCGCCGAGCGCGTCCGAGGCGACGCTGCGTGATCCGGACGGCGCCCTGTTCACCGTGACGACCGCCTGAGCGGAGCGCACCGAAGGCCGCCGGGGCTCAACTCTCACCCTCAGGTCCAGGGTGAGAGTTGAGCCCCGCCGGTGATCCCGGAAGTGCCGCTCACGCCACTCGTTCGGGGGGAATTCCCTCGACCTCGAAGACGATCTCGTCCTCGTAGCACCACCACCAGCCCTCGCCGGGCTCGTACGAACGGATGAGCGGGTGCCCGGTGGCCCGGTGGTGCGCGGTCGCGTGCTTGTTCTTGGAGGAGTCGCAGCAGCCGATGTGGCCGCAGGTCTGGCACTCGCGCAGATGCACCCAGGTATCCCCGGCGGCGACGCACTCCAAACAGCTGTCGGGGCTGTCGGGGGTGACCGGCTCGACGTCCGCGAGATGGGCGCAGATGGGGCCGAACCCCGTATCACCGTTCGCCATAACGCCGCCGCCCGTCCGACCGCATCGGTCTCCTTGATCAGCCGCCCCCTTTTTTCACCGTACGGCGGCTCCCCCGCCACCGCCAGCAGAGCGGAACCGAAGGGTTGCTCACCGGCACTCGCCGGCATCTTGACAGGCTTCTTACAGCGGAGAAACCTGTTACATTCCGGCCGATAACGCGGTCGGTCGGGGGCGGGGGGCAACAGAATGAGCGCTGGACACGCGCGTTTTCCGGGGCGGGGCAGGAGAACGGCGGTGGTGGGCGCGGCGCTGGCCCTCTCGCTCTCCCTGGCGGCCTGCGACAGCGGTGACAACGGCAGCAGCGGTACGGGCGACGGGAAACCCGCCGTCACGACCGTACCGAGCCCGACTCCGAGCCCGACCCCCAGCGTCGAACCCGCCGCGTACCGCGAGACGCTGGACACCGCGCTCGGCCCCCTCGACAAGGCGCTGCGCGCGGTGGACCGGGCGAGCGGTGGCAAGGCGCTGACCAGGGCACTCCGCGAGGCCGCCGCCGCGGCCATCACCGCCGCCGACGCGCTGACGATCGCCCCGACACCGGACGACGCCGCCGACGGAAACACACAGCTCATCCTGGCCCTCCAGGATCTCGACAAGAGCCTCGACCAGGCGGGGAGCGCCTCCGGCCGGTGCGCCGCCTCTCCCCGTGTCGCACTGGGCACGGCCACCGGTCCGCGAAGCGTGCGGAACGCCGACCGGTCGCTCACCCGGCTGGGCTACCCCGTCCGCCTCACACTGCCCCGTACCGAGAAGCCGCGCAGCCGCAGGCTGGAGAACGGCTCCCTGGTGAAGGACGGCAGCCGGACCGGTCTCGGCCGGCTGACCATCGACAACGGCACGGACTCCGACGCGGTGGTCGCGCTGACCCGGAGCGGGCGGACCGCCTTCACGCTCTACATCCGCAAGGGCAGGGAGGCGACGGTCCGCGGGGTCGAGGACGGCTACTACACCGTGTTCTTCGCCTCGGGCGTGGACTGGGACTCCGCCGAGCGGTCCTTCACGCGCGACTGCGGCTTCCAGAAGTTCGATGACCGCGCGCACTTCCGGACCGTGGCGGTGACGGGCGGTACGCAGTACACCGTGCTGAAGTACTCGCTGGCCAAGTCCCTCGGCGGCAACGCCACGACCAGCGATGTCCCCGACGACGAATTCCCGTCCTGAACTGCCGGGAACATTCGGCGGCGGCCCTCCGTTGGACTGAGTGAGGGTGTGGATGGAACTGAGTCCCCGGGCCCCGAATAAGAATTGCCCGTGGGGAAGATCGTTCGGCTGAAGCCCCATGGAGCCCATCGCCGCGAGGCGACCGCCATCCACACCCTTCCCAGATCGACCCCGACCGGCGTCCCCCCGTCCGGTCGGGGTCTCTCCTGTGTACGGGGGCGGAGGGGAGGCGGACGTGACGCGGCAGCCGGAAACGGCGGGGTCGGCCGGCGGCTTCGAGGCGGCCACCGGCGACGGTCCGCGGCTGGACCGGGGCGGGCGGGGAGCCGAGGTCGGGACCGCGTTCGAGGGCCTGCTCCAGATCCGCCGGCTGACGCACACCGGGAGCGGCGATCCGGTCTCCGTCCCCGCCGCGTGGGAGCGCCGGAGCCCGGTGCGGGCCGTCGCGCTCGCGCTGGAGGCCGCCGGGCTGGCGGCCTCCGCGGTGGACGGCGCCGGGGAGCGGATCGCCACGGGCTACCGGGTGACACCCGGGGAGCCGCCCGGGACCGTACGGGTGGAGTGGCTCGGCCCGCGCGGCGACGGGGCCGACCTGCGGGCGGAGCGCGCGCTCACCGAGTGCGCCGCCGCGCTGGCGCCCCTCGGCTGGGAGGCCCTGCTCTACCGGGGGCCGCGCAACCGTCGCTTCCTGGAGGTGGAGCCGGTCCCTGGCCCCTGACGGCCGCAGGAAGGAGCCGTCAGGGACCGGGCCGGGCCGTCGTCGTCAGTCGTCGGCCGTCAGTCGTCGGCCGTCGGTCGTCGGTCGTCGGTCGTCAGCGGGTCACGTTCCATTTCTGGTTCGCGGTGCCCGCGCAGGTCCAGATCTGGAGTCTGGTCTCGTTGGCCGAGCTGTTGCCCGTCGCGTCCATGCACTTGTCGGCCTGCACATTCACCACGTCCCTGGCGTCGGAGACGCCCCAGCGCTGGTTGCCCGCTCCCGAGCAGTCCCACAGCTGGAGCTGCGCGCCGTCGGCCGTGCTGTTGTCCTTGACGTCCAGGCACTTGCCGAGCGCGCGGATCGAGCCGTCGGCGGCGAGGGTCCACTGCTGCGCGACGGTGCCGTTGCAGTCGTAGAGCTGTACGGCCGTACCGTTCGCCGCGTTGGCGCCCGCCACGTCGACGCACTTGCCGCCGATGCCGGTGATGGGACCGGTGGGACCGCCGGATCCGCTGTCCCCGGCGGTGACCCGGACGTAGTCCACGACGAGCTGCTGCGGGAACGTGGTGGCGCCGTCGGGGTCGCCGGGCCAGTCGCCGCCGACCGCGAGGTTCAGGATGAGGAAGAACGGCTTGTCGAACACCCAGGCGCGGCCCCCGAGATCGGCCGGGGTGCGTCGCTGGTACACCGTTCCGTCGACCGACCAGGTGATGGCGCCGGGGGTCCAGTCGACCGCGAAGGTGTGGAAGGCGTCGGCGAACGCCTGGCCGCCGGGCAGGGTGTAGGCGGCGCCGATGCCGCCGCCGCCGGAGTAGCCGGGGCCGTGCAGGGTGCCGTGGACGGTGCCGGGTTCATGTCCGACGTTCTCCATGACGTCGATCTCGCCGCTGTTGGGCCAGCCGACGCTGCCGATGTCCGCGCCGAGCATCCAGAACGCGGGCCACATGCCCCGGCCGCGCGGGACCTTCATCCGGGCCTCGACATGTCCGTACGTCGAGGTGAACCGGCCCGCGGTGTTGAGCCGGGACGAGGTGTACTCGCACCGGCCGTACCAGCAGGCGTAGTTGGCGGGGTTCTCCCTGCGCGCGGTGATGACCAGATTGCCCTGACCGTCGAGTGCCGCGTTGTTGTTGCCGGCCGTGTAGTACTGCCGTTCGTGGTTGCTGACGTTGTCGCCGGTCTCGATCTGCCACTTCGAGCCGTCGACGGCGGAGCCGGCCGGGCCGTTGAAGTCGTCGGAGAAGGTCACCGCCGCCGCGGCGGCGGTGGCGGCCCGACGGGGCTCGGGCGGTGCCGCCGCCGCGGCGGGGACGGCGGTGAGCACCCCCGTACAGCACACAAGTGCCAGCACGTGCAGCGCCATTCGCCGCAACGGGGAGATACGCACGGGGCATCACTTCGCTTCATGGTGGGGTCATGAGCATGACATTGGGCGGCATACGAATCGCGGGCGTCCGGCCGCGTACCCGATTCAAGACGGGACTTGAGACTCCGTCAAGAGTTGGTATGGACCAATGCACTGTCTACGCGCGTTAACTTGACTTGCACATGACTATTACGGCACGTTCACATCAGGGTCGGCCCCCTGTGGGAGGCTCCCGCTGAACCGTTTCCTCGTGACCACCGCAGCACCGCCCCACCCCACGGCCGTGCACGGTCTCCCGGAGAGGACTCCTCCCCCCATGCTTCGTCGCCAACATCCCCTCAGACGCGCACTGCTGGCACTCGGCGCCGCCACCACGATGCTCGCCGCGACCGTCACCACCGCCACCGCGTCGTCGGCCGGCACACCGTCACAGCCCGCGGCCTCCACCGCCTCCACGGCGTCCGCGACAACCACCGCGGCCATAGCGGCACTTGACGACACGTACTACACGACCGCGATCGGCAAGACCGGCACCACCCTCAAGTCCGCCCTGCACACGATCATCAAGAACCAGACGAAGATCTCCTACGCGGCGGTCTGGGACGCGCTGAAGGTCACCGACCAGGACCCCGCGAACAGCTCCAACGTGATCCTGCTGTACACCGGGCGCTCCCAGTCCAAGTCGAGCAACGGCGGCAACACCGGCCAGTGGAACCGCGAGCACGTCTGGGCCCAGTCCCACGGCGGCTTCGGCACCGCCACCGGACCGGGCACCGACCTGCACCACCTGCGCCCCGAGGACGTGACCGTCAACGGGATCCGCGGGAACAAGGACTTCGACAACGGCGGCAGCGCGGTCTCCGGCGCCGCCGGCAACTACACCGACTCCGACTCCTTCGAGCCGCGCAACGCGGTGAAGGGCGATGTCGCCCGGATGATCCTCTACATGGCCGTCCGGTACGAGGGCGAGGACGGCTGGCCCGACCTCGAACCGAACGAGAAGGTCAACAACGGCTCCAGCCCCGCGATGGGGAAGCTGTCGGTACTGAAGGCATGGAGCGCGCAGGACCCGCCGGACACCTTCGAAAAGCGCCGCAACGACGTCATCTACGACCAGTACCAGGGCAACCGGAACCCGTTCATCGACCACCCCGAGTGGGTCTCGGCCATCTGGTAGCGGCACCGGCGCGGCACTTCCTGGACATGTGTCTATACTTCATGGACACATGTCCAGTCGCGTTCCGCGCCAACCCCGGGAGCCTCACCGTGCAGACAGCAGCCAACATCCTGGTCGGCCTGGTGGCCGCGCTCCACGCGTACATCCTGGTGCTGGAGATGTTCCTGTGGGAGCGCGGACCCGGACGCGGACTCTCGGGCTTCGACGCCGACATGGCGCGCAGAACCCGCGCCCTCGCCGCCAACCAGGGCCTCTACAACGGCTTTCTGGCCGCCGGTCTGATCTGGGGGCTGATCGCCGCCGACCCCACCGGACACCGCGTCCAGATCTTCTTCCTGGGCTGTGTGACCGTCGCCGGCGTGTACGGCGGCCTCACCGCGAACCGGCGCATCCTCCTCGCCCAGGCGCTGCCGGGCGCGCTCGCCCTGGCGGCCGTACTGGCGGCGGCATGACGGGCGGCACACCGGGCAAGAGGCCGACCGCGACTCCGGCCGCGGCTCCGGCCGGTGATCCCCGTACGGCACGGACGCGCGAGCGGCTGCGCGCGGCGCTGCTCGCCGAGTGCGCCGACCGGCCGTTCGACGAGGTCGGCGTGGCGGCGCTGGCGCGCCGGGCCGGCCTGGGCCGGGCCACGTTCTATCTGCACTACCCGGATCTCCAGGCGCTGGCCGTGGACGCGTGCGCCGAGATCGTCCGGAACGCGGTGGACTCCCTGCACGCCTGGCGCGGCGCCCCCGATCCGCGTGTCCCGCCGCCCGCGCTCCCGGAGTTCTTCGCCGGACTCTCCCCGCACGCCGCGCTCTACCGGACGCTGCTGCGGCCGGGCGGCGGCGGCCCGCTGGGCGAGTTGCTCCACCGGGAGCTGCGGGAGCGCAGCCGCACCGAGCGCGCGCTCGCCGGGGCGCCCGAGCCCGAGCTGATCGCCTCGGCGGTGGCCGCCACCTTCACCGGGGTGCTGGCGGACTGGCTGCACGGACTGATCGAGGACACCCCGGAGTCCGTGGCGACGCGGGTCTGGCGGCTGGTGGTGACACTGCACAGGACGCCGGTCACATAGGGCGCGAGCATATGCCCGCACCGGTCCGGTGCGGGCCGGGGGCCTGCCACAGGGCCCGACACCGTAGCCGAGAGCCCTCGTC
Organism: Streptomyces sp. NPDC093109; assembly: GCF_040701725.1. Taxonomy (NCBI): domain Bacteria; kingdom Bacillati; phylum Actinomycetota; class Actinomycetes; order Kitasatosporales; family Streptomycetaceae; genus Streptomyces; species Streptomyces sp. NPDC093109. The sequence continues at coordinate 153,525 of NZ_JBFBEZ010000010.1, read as the reverse complement.
CGCCTGCGGCATATGCCAGAAGCACCACCGGATCGAGTGTTGCCAAACGCCTGTCGGGTTCGGGACGCCTGTGCCACAGTCGTAACGGCCCACCTTCATCTCAGGCAGTGACCAGGCAGTGCCGCGCCCGTATCGGAGTACGAGATGCCGTCCCCCCTGTTCGCGGACCGCCCCGCCCCGCAGCCCGCCGAGCGGGGGACGGTCGAAGCGCTCATCGACCTCACCCGCCGGCTGCGCGGGTACGTGGACGACGCCGCCGCGGAGCGCCGGGACGCGTCGGCCGATGACAACGACGCGCTGTGGCGCTGGCAGCGCGCCCTCTGCGATCTGACGGCCCACCAACTGGACGACATCGGCGACCACTTGACCCAGCTGCGGGCCGGTCGCCCGGACTGCTCGGCGGACGGTTCCACGGGCGCTTCCGCGCTCGGCGCCGTCGCCGGTGCCGCGGCCCGCTCTCCGCACGCGACGGCCGGCCGGATCGGCACCGCCGAGTGGAATCTGCTCACCGACGAGGTCGCCTGGTCCGACGAGCTGTACGAGATCCTGGGCCGGGCGCCCGAGGCGGGTCCGCTGACCCTGGACGAGCTGCCGTCGCTGGTCTTCGCCGACGATCAGGCGCTGCTCACCTCGATGGTGACGGACTGTCTGATCGACGGCCGACCCATCGACGGCGAGATCCGGACCGTCCGGCCCGACGGCCAGCTCCGTACGGTCCATGTGACCGCGGAGCCCGTCCTCGACACCGACGGCTGTACGGCCTCCATGTGGGCGGTGCTGCGCGATGTCAGCGCCCTGCGGCGGGGGGAGCGGGCGGTGCGCGAGTCCGGCGACTCGTTCCGGCGGGGGGAGCGTATGGCCCGGGCCGAGCACCGGCTCGCGGCGGAGCTGCAGGAAGCCGTACTCCCGTCGTGGCGCGGCACCTTGCAGCTGTCCCGCAGCGGTCCCGCGGCGCTGGACCTGGCCGCGCGCCGGCTGCCGTCCACGGCGCGCCCGCTGTCGGGCGGCGACTGGTGCGACGCGCTCGAACTCCCGGGCGGCGACGCGCTGCTGACCGTCGGGGAGCTGACCGGACAGGGGGTGGCGGCCGCCTCCTCGCTGGCGATGCTGCTGGGTGCCATACGCGGTATGGCCGTGGCCGGTATCGAGCCGGGCGCGCTGCTCGCCCATCTCAACCGGCTGCTGGAGACCTCGGAGCGGCCCGCGCTGGGCAGCGCGCTCTGCGGCCGGTACGACCCGGTGTCGGGGATGTTCGCCTGGGCGCAGGCGGGATGCCCCGCCCCGCTGCTCTTCCGCGGCGGGACGGGGCGTGCGCTGACGCCGCCGGACGGCGTGCTGCTCGGGGCGGTCCCGGGGGCCGCGTACGAGCAGGCCGACATACGGCTGCTGCCCGGGGATCTGCTGGTGCTGCACACCGACGGGCCCCGGGACCGGCTTCTCGCGCTGGCACCCCGGTTCGCCGGGGCCCGTAGCGCGCGGGAGTGCGCGGCACTGGTCGTCGAGGAGTCCGGACGGGCCGAACGCGCGGACGACGCCTGTGTGATGGTCGCCAGGATCGGCGAGTGAGGGGTACGCGGCGTGACGACGCGTACGGACGGATGACGGCGGCCTGAGGCTGACCGCAGGTGTCGTTGGCCGGCCGGTGCCGTCGGTCGAGCGGTGCCGTCGGCTAGATGTCGGCCTTACCCAGCTTCTTTCCCGGGCTCTTCGGCATCGCCAGCTTGATCTCCTCGCGCAGGTCCGCGATCTTCCCGTACTCCGCGTACCGGCCGGTGAGCCGGTACATCTCGCGCAGCCGGTCCCAGGTGCGGTGCGAGGAGGTCTCCCCCATCGACACCAGCGCCAGCCGCGCGTAGCGGTCCGCCTGTTCGGGGTCGTCCGCGATGAAGCAGGCGGAGGCGAGCGAGAGATAGTCGAAGATCTTGGACCGCTGCTGGAGTCCGCCGTCGCGCAGCTCCAGCGCCGTTCTGGCGTGCCCCTGCGCGATGGCCGCCGCGGCCGGTTCGCGCTCCGCCAGGGTGCGGTAGGCCAGGGCCTGCATCCCGTGCAGATCCGCCTCGTTGAACATCTGCATCCACGAGGGCGGCGGGACGTCCCCCTTGTCGGAGACGAAGAGGTCCTCCGCCTCCCCCAGGGTGCGGCGCATCGCCTGGCCGTGGCCCATGGACGCCTGCGCCCATGCCTCGATCGTGCGGAGCATGGCCCGGGTGCGCGGCAGATTCTCCTCGCCGGAACCCGACTTGGCGAGTTTCATCAGATCGAGTGCCTCGTCGGGACGGCCCAGATGGATCATCTGGCGGGCGGCCCGGGAGAGAGCCTCGCCGGCGCGGGGGCGGTCGCCGCCCTCGCGCGCCGCGTGGGTGGCGATGACGAAGTACTTCTGGGCGGTGGGTTCGAGGCCGACGTCGTGGGACATCCAGCCGGCGAGTACGGCGAGGTTGGCGGCGACGCCCCACAGGCGGCGCTGGAGATGGTCGGGGTGACGGTAGGCGAGCATGCCGCCCACCTCGTTGAGCTGACCGACGACCGCCTTGCGCTGGAGTCCGCCGCCGCGGGCGGCGTCCCAGGCGCGGAACACCTCCACGGAGTGCTCCAGGGCCTCGATCTCCTGCGACCCGATGGGGGCCGCCTCGTAGAGGTCGTACCCGGCGGATTCCGCGTGGAGGGCGTCGGACGGGCGGGCGGAGTCGGACGGGAGTGCGGGGTCGGAGTGCAGCCAGTCGTGCATGGCACCGGTGAGTACTGAGCCTGCGGTGAGCGCGGCACCCGCGCCCACCAAGCCGCGGCGGTTGAGCATGAGGTCCATTCCCGTGAATTCGGTGAGGACCGCGGCTGTCCGGTCGGGCGCCCAGGGGACGGCGTCGGGGTTGTCCGGGTCTCCGGCTGCCCGTCGCCTCCCCGAACGTCCGTTCCGTACGAACCCGAGGTCCTCGATGGTCACGACACGACCGAGCCGCTCGGTGAACAGGGCCGCCAGCACTCTCGGCACCGGATCGCGCGGGGTCTCCCCCATGTCGATCCAACGCCGCACCCGCGAGGTGTCGGTGGCCAGCTGGGGGTGGCCCATGGCCGCCGCCTGCCGGTTCACCAGCCTCGCGAGTTCGCCCTTGGACCAGCCGGCCAGGCCGAACAGGTCCGAAAGGCGGGTGTTGGATTCGCCGTTCACATCAAGCCCCCAGGTTCTCGGCTGAGTTGACAGTAACCCTCTGTCAGATGCGTGGCGACTATTCGCCAGGGTTCGCCAGGGTTCGCCAGCTGGTGTGCCACCCGCGCCCGGGTGTCGGGTAGGAACGCGCCACCCCGGCCCGGCAGCCGGACGTACTCCCCAGGGTGCCTCACGGCGGCCGGGGCGGGTCGGCGCACGTAACTCATCGGCACACGAAGGGATCTGTATCGCCCATGTACACAGCATCGTCCTCCGTGTCGGCCCCGCCCCGGGCGCAGCGTACGGTCACTCCCGGGAGCGGGCCGTACCTCGACCCGACCCACGCGGGGCGGACCCGGCTCAGGGCGGGGACGGTCGCGGGACCGCTCAGCGGAAGACTCGATCTGTCCGGCCCCCAGGGCGCGCAGCTGCGGATGGCGATCACGGCGGTGCACCGGATCTGCCCGGAGTTCAATCCGGTGCAGGTCCTGCGTCGCAGCGGCCGGTCCGTCCTGCTCGTCGGCTCGACCGGCCGCACCACCGCCGTCGCCAAGTGCCTGCTGGACCACTCGCCGGTGTGGACCGAGAGGTTCCGGCACGAAATAGCTGCCTACCGCGCCTTCGTCCGGCACCGCCCGCCGGTGCGGGTGCCCCGGCTCATCGCCGCGGACCCCGAGAACTGCGCGCTGGTGATCGAGCGGATGCCCGGCAGGGCGGCGGCGCTGACCCGTCATCCGGCGGAGGCGCCGCCCCGCGCCGATGTGCGGACCGCCCTCGGCGCGATCGCCCGGCTCAACACCTGGCGCCCGCCGGCCGGCATGTTCGACCGGCCGCTGGACTACGCGTCACGGATCACGCACTACCACGAGCTGGGTCTGTTCACCGACCGGGACCTGGGTGACCTGCAGAAGCTGCTGCACGGTCTCGCGGGCGCCCGGCAGGGGCTCGGCCAGTTCTGCCACGGCGACGCGCTGCTCTCCAACATCCTGCTGTCACCGGCGGGTCCGGTGCTCGTCGACTGGGAGCACGCGGGCTGGTATCTGCCCGGATACGACCTGGCGACGCTCTGGGCGGTGCTGGCGGACGCCCCGGTGGCGCGGCGGCGGATCAGCCAGCTCGCGGCGGCCAAGGGGCCGGCGGACCGGGACGCGTTCCTGATCAATCTGATGCTCGTGCTGACCCGGGAGATCCGGATGTACGAGACGGCCGTGCAGCGCGCGATGCGGGAGGCACCGCCGGTCGGTCCGGCCACCGCCGCGTCACCGGAGCGGCAGAACGCGCTGTCGACGGGAGAGGAGCAGCGGCTGCTGCTGCGCCGGCTGCACGACGACTGCGCGATGGCGCGGCGGGCGGTGCGGGCCGCGGTCGGTACCCGCTGACGGCACCGGGCCGGCGGGCCGTTCACCGGTCCACGCCACTGACGCGCCGCAGGCCCGGGCACCGCCGTCGCGAAACACCGCTCCATGACACCCGCCGACACCTGGCGGCGCCCTGCCGCCACCCGTGCTGACGTGCGAATACTCCTTCACTCTCGGTGCTGTGGCGCCTGGTTGACGCGGCGTCCGGTACCGCGTAGTTGTGGAGGCGCATCGGCCCGGCAGGTATCGCGCACCACCCGTCACTGGAGGCTGCTTTGCGAGGCACCGTCCCCCCACGCCCTGCTTCCGCCCGTCGCCGCGCGTTCCGGGCGGCGGGTGTCGTCGCGTCCGCCACGCTGCTGCTGCCGCTGGTCTCGGCGGGGCCCTCCGCCACCGCGGAGAGTCCCGGACCCGACGCTCTGCAACGCGAGTTCGCGTCGGCCGCCGCACGCTACGGGGTGCCGCCGAGTGTGCTGCTCGGTGTCTCGTACCTCCAGTCGCGCTGGGACACGCACAGCGGCGCGCCGAGCGTCAGCGGCGGTTACGGGCCGATGCATCTGACGGACGCCGGGACGGCGCTCGCCGAGGCGCCGCACCACTCGGACGGTACGGAGGACGCGCGCGGCGACGCGTCGCGGCCGATGCGCGCGGTGGCCGCGACCGCGCCGCCCTCCGGCGCCGAGCTCCCCGCCCGGCTCCGCACGCTGGAGCGTGCCGCCGAGCTGACCGGGCTCTCCGCGCGGGAGCTGCGGCAGAACCCCGGCGCCAATGTCCGGGGCGGCGCCGCGCTGCTGGCCTCGGCGCAGCGGGAGCTTGGCGGGCCGCCGAGCGCCGATCCTGCCGACTGGTTCGGGGCGGTCGCGCGGTTCTCCGGCGCGCGGGACGCGACCACCGCCACGGTGTACGCGCGCGATGTGTACGAGGTGATCAGGTCCGGCGAGCGGCGCACCACCGACAGCGGGCAGCGGGTGACGCTCCGCGCGGTGCCCGGCCTGGTTCCGGACACGGCGCCGGCCGCGCGGCTGGGGCTGCCGCCGGGGGACGCGGCGGGCACGGAGTGTCCGAGAACGGTCTCGTGCCAGTGGCTCCCCGCGCCGTACGAGGAGTTCGACGACTCGTACGGCAACCACGATCTGGCCGACCGGCCGGTGTCGCAGTCGGTCGACTACATCGTCATCCATGACACCGAGGGCTCCTGGGACACCACGCTCCGGCTGATCCAGAACCCGCGGTACGTGTCGTGGCACTACACGCTGCGCTCGTCCGACGGGCTCATCGCCCAGCATGTGCGTACGAAGGACGTCGCCTGGCACGCCGGCAACTGGTACGTCAACGCCACGTCGGTCGGGCTGGAGCACGAGGGATTCCTGACCGCGCCGGACGCCTGGTACACGGAGGCGATGTACCGCACGTCCGCGCGGCTGGTGTCGTATCTGTCGAAGAAGTACGGCGTCCCGCTGGACCGGCAGCACATCCTGGGGCACGACACGGTGCCGGGCCCGACCGCCGCGACGGTCCCCGGGATGCACACCGACCCCGGTCCTTACTGGGACTGGGCGCACTACTTCGAGCTGCTCGGCAAGCCGTTCCGGGAGACGGCCGGCGCGGGCGGGGGCGCGTCCGTCGTGACGATCGTGCCGCGGTACGCGGCGAACCAGCCGCCGTACACCGGGTGCGGGGGCGCGGGCCCGGCGTGCGCCCCGCACGGCTCCGCCGCCGTACGGCTGCACACCGCGCCCGCCGAGGACGCGCCGCTGGTGCGGGACATCGGGCTGCGGCCCGGCGGCGGGGAGTCCACGACGGATGTGAACGACACGGGGGCGCGGGCCACGACCGGTCAGCGGTACGCGGTGGCCGGGCGTTCGGGCGGGTGGACGGCGATCTGGTACCTCGGGCAGAAGGCGTGGTTCCACGATCCGGCCGGCGCGCGGACTGCGGTGCGCGCCGCGGCGCCCGTGCTGACGCCGCGGGCGGGCCTCGCGGAGGTGCCGGTGTACGGGCGGGCCTACCCGGAGGAGGCGGCGTATCCGGCGGGGGTGCCGGTGCAGGCCGTCACGCCGCTGCCGTACACGCTGCTGCCGGGCCAGCGCTATGTGGTGGGCGGGCGGGGGCCCGGCGCGTACTACTACGCGAAGACCTTCGGCGGCTCGGACCACCGGGTGGTGCGCGGCGCGCAGACGTACTACCAGATCCAGTTCGGTCACCGGATCGCCTTCGTGAAGGCGTCCGACGTCGAGGTGCTCCCGGCGGGCGGCGCGCACCGGAAGTAGGGCCGGGCGGAGCGCGGGGCCCCGCCCGACGGGCCCCGCGGAATCGGTCCGAGCGGCTTCTCAGCCCTGCTGGAACAGCTCGGCGGGCAGCGGTTTGAGGAGGGCGTAGAGGTCGTCGGTGATGGGCCGGTCCCAGCTCGCGATGGTGACGAGGACCTGGTCGCTGCGGTCGAACTGCACGCAGGAGATACGGCTCTCGGAGAGTTTGAGGCGGCGCACGATCAGCAGATTGTCCCCCTGCATCACCGGCATGTCCTCACCTCCGACGACCTCGACGGGCTCCTCGTTCTCCAGCGCAACCAGCAGCTGCGCCACCTCGAACGGGATCTGTCCCTCCGCCAGGTCACGGGCCGGGGAGCCCGCCGGCAGATTGCCGATGATCATCGCCGGGCCGCGTCCGCCGAACAGGTCGTACCGGAGGAAGACCCCCTGGCAGCTGCCGTCGGGCGCGGGCAGCAGCCCGGCGCCCAGATTGCCGGGCCAGTCACCCGGGTCCATGGCCAGGACATCGAAGTCCGGGCCCGCGGGTGTGGCGGCGCTGCGGCGGCGGAGAAAGGACATCCCACCATGGTACGGGTTCGCGCCACTTCTCAGGAGCCGGGTGTACCCGGAGACCGAGGGTCCGGTGAGCGGTGTCTCGGTGGCTGATTACGTACGGAACGGGCCCGCGGTCCGGCCGGGCGGGGGCCCGCCGGACGGGGCGGGCGCGGTAGCTTGACCGGAAACCATGAGCCGGGTGGCGTGGGTGGGATCGCGGGTCCCGGTCCACGGTCCCGTGAGGGGCGTGACGCCATGACCGAATCACTGCGGGACGTGCTCCGCGGACTGCCCGTCTTCGATGTCGCGCTGCCGGAGTTCGATCCGGCGGGCGCTCCGGCTGAGCCGGTCCCGCTCTTCAACGACTGGCTGCTGGGCGCGGTGTCCGCCGGGGTGCAGGAGCCGCACGCCATGACGGTCTCGACGGCGGGCGCGGACGGGATGCCGTCCGCGCGGATCCTGATCCTCAAGAACGTCACGGCGGACGGCTGGCAGTTCGCCTCCGCCGAGGCCGGTCACAAGGGGCGGGATCTGGCGGAACGCCCGTATGCCGCGCTGACCTTCCACTGGCAGCCGCTCGGCCGGCAGGTGCGGATCCGGGGGCCGGTGGTGCGGGAGTCCGCCGAGCGCTCGGCGGCGGACTTCCTGGCGCGCTCGACGGCCGCGAGGGCGGAGGCGCTGCTCGGCATGCAGAGCAAGCCGCTGGCGGATCCCGCCGAGCGGGACGGCGCCGTGGCGGAGGCGGTGGCCAGGATCGAGCGGGAGCCCGGTCTCGTGGCGCCGGGCTGGCTGCTCCACACCGTGTGCGCGGACTCGGTCGAGTTCTGGCAGGGCGACCGGGACCGCAACCACACCCGGCTCCACTACCGCCGTACGGAACAGGGGTGGGTGCGCGAGCTGCTGTGGCCCTGAGAGCCTGCCGGCGCCCGGGACCCGGCAGGCGGCTCGCACCGCCGGGCCGCCGGGCCGGCGCGCCGGGTCAGGTCAGGTCAGGTCAGGTCAGGTCAGGTCAGGTCAGGTCAGGTCGAACTCGCCGTCCCGCGCGTTGATGACGAACGCCCGCCACTCGGCCGGACTGAAGATCAGCGACGGCCTCTCGGGCCGCCCGCTGTTGCGCATGGCGATGAAGCCCTCCACGAAGGCGATCTCCACGTCTCCCGCGCCCCGGCTGCCCGACCGCCACTGCGCGTCGCTCAGATCGAGTTCCGGCTTGTCCCAGCCCGCGTGCGGCTTCCGGGTGGTGATGCTTTCGGCCATGTCCCGCTCCTCCCACTGCGTCGTCCCGCGCCAGACTATCGACCGTCACCGGTCCGGGACAGGCCACGTCGGCCCCTGTGCCGTACGTCTTGACGCCCGGCTCCGCCGCTGGATTACTGATTCCGGGGCGATCAACCGAATGATCGGTCGATCACCCTGTCGCATCGGCCCCGGCACGGGAGAACGCCATGAGACCTCTGTTGGACGCGGCGGAACGGCTCGGCGGCGAAGAGCTGGCCGCACTCCAGACGACGCGGCTCCGCCGCACCCTGCTCCATGTCTACGAGCACGTCGCCTTCTACCGGGACGCCTTCGACAAGGCCGGGCTCCGGCCGGAGGACTGCCGTTCGCTCGCCGATCTGGCGCGCTTCCCGTTCACCACCAAGGCCGATCTGCGGGACAACTACCCGTTCGGGATGTTCGCGGTGGACCGCTCCGAGGTACGGCGTATCCACGCGTCGAGCGGCACCACGGGCCGGCCCACCGTCGTCGGCTACACCCAGCGGGATCTGGACACCTGGGCGGACCTGATGGCGCGCTCGATCCGCGCGGCCGGCGGACGCCCCGGACAGCAGGTCCATGTGGCCTACGGCTATGGACTGTTCACCGGCGGTCTGGGCGCGCACTACGGGGCCGAGCGGCTCGGCTGTACGGTGATCCCCGCCTCCGGGGGCATGACCGCCCGGCAGGTCACCCTGATCCAGGACTTCCGCCCCGAGATCATCATGGTGACGCCCTCGTACCTGCTCACCCTGCTCGACGAGTTCGAGCGCCGGGGCATCGATCCCCGGACCACCTCGCTGCGCGTCGGGATCCTCGGGGCGGAACCGTGGACCGAGGAGATGCGGCGGGAGATCGAGGAGCGGTCCGGGATCGACGCGGTGGACATCTACGGCCTGTCGGAGGTGATGGGCCCGGGGGTCTCCCAGGAGTGCGTGGAGACCAAGGACGGGCTGCACATCTGGGAGGACCACTTCTATCCGGAAGTGATCGATCCGCTCACCGGCGCGGTGCTGCCGGACGGTGAGCGCGGTGAGCTGGTCCTCACCTCGCTCACCAAGGAGGCCATGCCGGTGATCCGGTACCGGACCCGGGACCTGACCCGGCTGCTGCCGGGCACCGCGCGGCCCGTCCGGCGGATGGAGAAGGTCACCGGCAGGACGGACGACATGGTGATCCTGCGCGGGGTGAACCTCTTTCCCACCCAGATCGAGGAGATCGTGCTGCGTACGCCGGGCGTGGCCCCGCACTTCCAGCTCCGGCTGACCCGCGAGGGGCGGCTGGACGCGCTGACGGTACGGGCCGAGGCACGCCCGGCGGCCACGCGGGAGCAGCGCGCGGACGCGGCGGTGGCCATCGCGGCGGCGGTCAAGGACGGCGTGGGGGTCTCGGTGGCGGTCGAGGTGGTCGATCCGGAGACGCTGGAGCGCTCCGTGGGGAAGATCCGGCGGATCGTGGACCTCAGGACGCGCTGAACCGGTCGCCGGGCGCCCGGACCGGCCCGGTCATGGGCTGATGGCGAGGAAGACGAACGCGGCGAAGATCCCCAGATGGACGCCGCCCTGAAGGAGGGTGGCGCGGCCGGGGGCGACGGTCAGCGCGCCGACCACCACGGTCAGCGCGAGCAGCACCATATGGGTGGCGTCGAGCCCGAGGACCAGGGGGCCCTCCAGCCAGATGGTGGCGAGCGCGATGGCCGGGATGGTCAGCCCGATGCTCGCCATGGCGGAGCCGAGCGCGAGGTTGAGGCTGGTCTGCACCCGCTCGCGGCGGGCCGAGCGTACGGCGGCGATGGTCTCCGGCAGCAGCACCAGCAGCGCGATGACGACGCCGACCACGGCCTGCGGCAGCCCGGCGGACTCCACACCGGACTCGATGGTGGGCGACACCGCCTTCGCGTCCCCGACGACGGCGATCAGCGCCACCAGCAGCATCACCAGGCTCAGCACCGTGGCGCGCCGGGTCGGCGGGGTGGCGTGCGAGTCCTCGTCGCGCAGATCGCCCTCCTGGGTGACGGGCAGGAAGTAGTCGCGGTGCCGCACGGTCTGTACGGCGACGAACAGCCCCCACAGTCCGAGCGAGGCGACCGCGGCGAAGCCGAGCTGCGCCGGGGAGAACTGGGGTCCCGGCTTGCTGGTGGTGAAGGTCGGCAGGACCAGGGTGAGGACGGCGAGCGTGGCGACGGTGGCGAGCGCGGTGCCCGTGCCCTCGGGGTTGAACACGGCGATCCGGCTGCGCAGGGCTCCGACCAGCAGACAGAGCCCGAGGATGCCGTTGCAGGTGATCATGACGGCGGCGAAGACGGTGTCCCGGGCGAGCGAGGCGGTCTTGTCACCGCCGTCGATCATCAGGGTGACGATGAGCGCGACCTCGATGACGGTGACCGCGACGGCGAGGACGAGCGAGCCGAACGGCTCCCCCACCCGGTGCGCGACGACCTCGGCGTGGTGGACGGCGGCGAGGACCGCGCCCGCCAGACAGAGCGCGACCAGCCCGACGGCGAAGCCCGGCAGGCTCCGTCCCCAGCTGAGCACGAGCGCGACCACCGCGAGCAGCGGCACCACCACGGTCCACTGGGAGGTCAGTGACCTGATGCCGATACGCGTAGCCATGCGTCCCACGCTGCCAGAGGTGGCCGGGGCGCGCGCGGCGGGCGGGACGGGGCCGCCGGTCCGGCGCCGGTCCTGGCGCCGTCCCCTGATGCGGGGTCAGTACCGTCGTGGTAGTGAGGAGCGTCGAGGAGGCTGCCGGTGGTGGACGGAGGGACGGATGTGACGCGGGAGGCGGTGCCGGTCAGGACGACGACCCTGCGGTACGGCCCGGCCTGGCGGGCGGGGCTCGTCGGCGGGCAGCTGGAGCGGCTCGTCGACGACGCGGCGGCCTTCCTCGGCCCGTCCCCCGACCGCCCCTGGTACGCGGGCGCCGTGCTGCTCGCCGGGCGCGGCGGGACGATCGCGCTGCACCGGGCGATCGGCCATGCCGTGCGCTACGCGGCGTACGACGAACGGACCGGCGCTGGGGTGGAGCTGCCGGCCGGGCGGCGGGTGGCGATGGCCCGGGACACGGTCTTCGATCTGGCGTCGCTCTCGAAGCTGTTCACCTCGGTGCTCGCGGTGCGGCGGATCGAGCGGGGCGAGCTGGCGCTGGAGGCGGCCGTCGCGTCGTACCTCCCGGAGTTCGGGGTCGCGGGCAAGGGAGACATCACGGTGCGCGGGCTGCTGACGCATACGTCGGGGCTGCGCGCCTGGCTCCCGTTCCACGGGGAGGCGACCCGGGCGGGGCGGCTGCGGATGCTGTGGGACGAGGCTCCGGTGCATACGCCCGGTACGGTCCTGCTCTATTCGGATCTCAATATGATCGCGCTTCAGCTGCTTCTGGAGCGGATCACCGACCGGACGCTGGAGACGCTGCTCCACGACGAGATCACCGCCCCGCTCGGGATGCGCCGTACGCGCTACCGGCCGCCCGTCTCCTGGTGGCCGGACATCGCCGCCACCGAGGACGCGCGACCGCCCTGGTCGGGGCTCGACCGGGGGATGGTGCGGGGCGAGGTGCACGACGAGAACGCGTACGCGTTCGGCGGGGTGGCGGGCCACGCGGGCGTCTTCTCGACCGCCCACGACCTGGCGGTCCTCGCCCGCACGCTGCTCAACGGCGGGGCGTACGGTACGGCGCGGATTCTGCGCCCCGAGTCGGTAGAGCTGATGTTCACCGACTTCAACGGCGCGTTCCCCGGGGAGGCGCACGGGCTGGGGTTCGAGCTGGGCCGGCGCTGGTACATGGGCGCGATGACCACACCGCGCACGGTGGGCCACACCGGATTCACCGGGACCAGTGTCGTGCTCGACCCGACGACCGACTCGTTTCTGATCGTGCTCGGCAACTCGGTCCATCCGGTGCGCAGTTGGCGCTCGGGCAGCGCGCCGCGCGTGGCGTGCGCCGACCGGATGGCCCGCGCCGTCGCGGTCCGCCCGGAGCACGGTGCCACCGCCTGGTTCGCCGGCACGGCGCGGGACACGACGGCGACACTGACCCTCCCGGATCTCGAACAGGGCCCGGGGCGCGGCCGGTTGGGCTGCGCCCTCTGGTGGGACACCGTGCCCGGCGCCGACACGCTGGTGCTGGAGGCGTCGGCCGACGCGGGCCTGAGCTGGCGGCCGGTGCCCTTCAGCACCGTACGGCCGGGACAGCCGCCGCTGGACCACCCGGCCGGCGCGGTCTCGGGCTGGTCGGGACGCGTCTGGCACCGGCTGACGGCGGAGCTGCCCGGCACCCCCGCCGCGCTGCGGCTGCGCTGGCGCTGCGTGACGCGCGGGCCGTACACCGGGCGGGGCGTGTACGTCACCGGTCTGCGGATCGAGAGCACCGGCATCGAGACCACCGGCGACGGTGACGGCACCGACGGGCGTACGGTCTTCGACGAGTCGCGGCCCGAGGACGCGGCACGGATCGAGGCGGCCGGCTGGACCGCCTCGGCGGACTGACCCGGCAAGGTACGCGACAGGGCTCCGCCCCGGTCCTCACCGCCCCAGCGCCGCCATCGCCGCGTTGTGTCCCGGTACGCCGCTGACCCCGCCGCCGCGTACCGCGCCCGCGCCGCAGAGCAGCACGTTCGGGTGCGCGGTCGCCACGCCCCAGCGCCCGGCCCCTTCCGCCGCGTAGGGGAAGGCGAGGTCGCGGTGGAAGATATGGCCGCCGGGCAGGCGCAGTTCGCGTTCGAGGTCGAGCGGGGTCTTCGCCTCGATACACGGCCGCCCCTCGTCGTCCACCGCGAGACAGCCGGCGAGGGGCTCCGCCAGCCGCTCGTCCAGTTGCGCGAGGGTCGCGGCGAGCAGCTCGGCGCGTACGGCGTCGTGGTCGTCGGCGAACAGCCGGGCGGGCGTGTGCAGTCCGAACAGGGTGAGGGTCTGATAGCCCCTGGCGGCGAGTTCCGGGCCGAGGATGGACGGGTCGGTGAGGGAGTGGCAGTAGATCTCGGACGGCGGAGCGCCCGGCAGCCCGCCCGCCGCCGCCTCCCGGTAGGCGGTGGCCAGCTGCCCGTATCCCTCGGCGACATGGAACGTGCCGCCGAACGCCTCGCGGGGGTCGACGGACCGGTCGCGCAGGCGTGGCAGCCGGCGCAGCACCATGTTCACCTTGAGCTGCGCGCCTTCGGCGGCGGGCGGTGGCTCGTCGCCGAGGAGGGCGGCGAGCGCCTGGGGCGAGGCGTTCACCAGGACCTGGCGGGCCGTCACCGTACGGTCCGCACCGCCCGCGTGGAACGTCACCTCGGCACGCGTCCCGTCGGTCTCGACGCGGGTGGCCTCGTGACCGGTGAGGATCTCCGCTCCGGCGGACCGCGCGGCGGCGGCCAGCGCGTCGGTGAGCGCGCCCATGCCGCCCACGGGGACGTCCCAGTCGCCGGTGCCGCCGCCGATCACGTGGTAGAGGAAGCAGCGGTTCTGGACGAGCGACGGGTCGTGGGCGTCGGCGAAGGTGCCGATCAGGGCGTCGGTCAGCACCACACCGCGGACGAGGTCGTGGCGGAACCGCTCCTCGATCCCGACGCCGATCGGCTCCTCGAAGAGCGTCCGCCAGGCGGTGTCGTCACCGACGCGGGCGCGCAGTTCCTCCCGGGTGGGCAGCGGTTCGGTGAGCGTGGGGAAGACCCGCCCGGCGACCCGCCGGGTCATCCCGTAGAACTCCTCCCAGGCCGCGTACTCCGCGTCGCCGCCGGTCAGCGCGGCGAGGGAGGCGCGGGTACGGCCCTCGCCGACCAGCAGCCCGCCGTCGCCCAGCGGGGTGTACGAGGACACGGTCCGGCGGCGGGTGGTGAAGCGCAGCCCCAGCTCCCGCACGATCTTCCGGGGCAGCAGGGAGACGAGGTACGAGTAGCGGGAGAGCCGGGCGTCCACCCCGGCGAACGGGCGGCTGGAGACGGCGGCGCCGCCGGTGTGTCCCAGGCGCTCAAGCAGCAGCACGGTGCGGCCGGCGCTGGCGAGATAGGCGGCGGCGACCAGTCCGTTGTGGCCGCCGCCCACGATGACGGCGTCGTAGGAGGTGCGGGCGGGCGAGGTGGGTACGGGCATGGCTCTTGGTAACATGCGGACGATCGCGCGGCCAGGGGCGCCGGGTACGGGGGCGCGGCGTCGTGGGCCGTCAGTGGCCGCGCGAGCCGTGCCGCCGGCGCAGCGCCGCCACCTGCCGGTAGAGCGCCGCCGCCTCCGCGCTCCTGCCGAGCTGTTCGAGGCAGTGTGCCTCGTCGTCGCGGCTGGCCAGGGCGTCGGAGTGGGTGGGGCCGAGGACGCGGGCGCGGGCGTCGGCGACCTGGCGGTACACGGCGAGCGCGTCGGCCCAGCGGCCGAGCCAGCCGAGGCCGACGGCGATCTCGCGGCGGCTGACGAGCGTGTCGGGATGGTCGGCGCCGAGAACCCGTTCCCGCAGCGCGCAGACGTCGCGGGCCTCGGCGAGCGCCTCGTCCCAGCGGTCGAGGCGGCCGAGGTTGACGCCGAGGCCGTGCCGGGCGCGGAGCGTCTCCGGGTGGCGCGGGCCGTGCGCGCGGGCGCGGTCCTCGACCAGGCCGCCGTACAGCTCCAGCGCCTCCGCGCTGCGGTCGAGGCGGCCCAGGCTGATGCCGACCTCGTAGCGGGCGGCGAGCGTGTCGGGGTGGTCGGCGCCGAGGGCCCTGGCGCGGCCGGCGGCGACCTGACGGTAGCCGGCGAGCGCCTCGGGCCAGCGGCCCAGCTGGCCGAGGGCGTAGGCCACCTCGTACTGGCTGACCAGGGTGTCGGGGTGGTCGGGGCCGAGGACGCGGGCGCGGGCGGTGGCGACCTCGTGGGCCAGCCGGTGGGCGTCCTCCAGGCGGCCGAGCCTGCTCAGGTTGTAGGCGAGGTTGTGGCGGCAGCGCAGGGTGTCGGGGTGGTCGGGGCCCGTGGTGCGCTCGCGGGCGGCGAGCACCGCGGCGAAGACCTCGTGGGCCTCGAAGTGCCGGCCGAGCTGTCCGAGGACGTAGGCCGTCTCCTGGCGGGCGGCGAGCGTGTCGGGGTGGTCGGGGCCGAGGGCGCGTTCGCGGCCCTCCGCGACCTCGGAGAACTCGCGCAGGGCGTCCACCGTACGGCCGGTCCTGCTGAGCGTGAACCCGACCTCGTACCGGCTGCCGAGGGTGTCCGGGTGGTCGGGGCCGAGGGCGTGCGCGCGCTCGGCGGCGACCGCGCGGTGCACCTCGCCCGCCTCCTCCCAGCGGCCGAGCCGGCCGAGGCTGAGACCGGCGCTGTGCCGGGCGGCGAGCGCGGCGAGGTGCTCGGGGGACGGGGTGGGGCGCCCGGTGTCGCGGCGCGCCACGGCGGTGGCGCGCGGGTCGGCGGGGGCGGTCCACTCGCCGGTCAGCCCCGCCGCGTGGTCCGGCGGCGGCGCGCCGAGCCCGGTCAGTCCGGTCGTCCCGATGGCTTTGTGCCCGGTGGTCATGGACCGCGTCCAGGAGGGCAGCGGCATGTCCGCGGGGAGCGGGGGTCCCGCGGGGCCCAGGAGGTACGGCATCCGGCGGCCACCGGCGGCCGGGGCGGGCAGCGCCAACCGGTCCTGGTGCGCTCCGGGCGGCGGCGCGGCGGCGGAGCGCGCGGCGGCGAGCGCGCCGCGCAGTTCGCCCGCGTCGGCGGGCCGCTCCTCGGGGGTCTTGGCGAGCAGGCCGAGGACGATCCCGTCGAGGAAGGCGGGGAGTCCGGGGCGGCGGGCGCTGGGCGGCTCGGGGACGGTGTCGCGGTGGCCGACCAGGATCGACCAGGTGTCGATGAGGTCGAACGGCGGGGTGCCGGTGGCGATCTCGTAGAGCACACAGCCGAGCGAGTACAGATCGCTGCGGTGGTCGATCTGGCTCCCGGAGATCTGCTCGGGCGACATGTAGTGCGGGGTGCCCATGGCGACATGGGTGCCGGTGAGCCGTGAGGTGAATCCGATGTCGTGGCCGAGGCGCGCGATGCCGAAGTCGCAGATCTTCACCGCTCCGTCGGTGAGCCGCATGATGTTGGCCGGTTTGAGATCACGGTGGACGATGCCCTGTCCATGGGTGTAGGCGAGGGCGTCGGTGACCTGTTCCGCGATGTCGACGACGTCGGCGAAGGGCAGCGGGCGCTCCTCCGGTGTCTCGTCCTCGCCGGCCGGGGCGCGGTCGTCGAGCAGCTGGCTGAGGTTGCGGCCTTCGAGCAGCTCCATGACGAGGTAGAGGACGCCCTCGTACTCGCCGAAGTCGTGGACGACGGTGACACCGCGGTGCTGAAGGGCGGCGGCGACCCGGGCCTCGCGCCGGAACCGCTCCCGCATGATCCGGGTGAAGGCGTGGTCCTGCTGGGGTCCCAGTGGCTTGAGGCACTTCACGGCGACGTGCCTGCCGAGTGATTCGTCGCGCGCCCGCCACACCTCGCCCATGCCCCCGCGCCCGATGAGATCGAGCAGCCGGTAGCGGCCCTGGATCAGCCTGCTCTCCGCCATCGCGTGCTGTCGCCCCCCGCACCTTCGTTCCACTCCGTCCCGGACCGTCCAGTATGGCCGCCCGGCCGGGGAAGGTGTACGGGGTGGGGCGGGTGTCGGGCGGATTGCGCGGGGCCGGGGGCGTGCCGGGGGCACGGCGGAGGTGGGGCGGGCGCGCACGGCGGCGCGGTGGGAGGGCGGCGAGAAGGCGGTGGGCGCCCCGGCGAAAAGCGTCGATCATGCGGCAACCTTTCCCCCCGCGGTGCCCACCCGTGAATGAACTTCCCCTTCGACGAAGGACGTTGACGGATGTCCACTCCCCCACGCTCCCCCCACGCCCCCTCATCGGACACGGCCTCCGCCGCCGCGCCGCGCCGCGGGTCACGGCTCGCCCGCCGTACGGCGCTGCTCTCGGCGGCGGCCGTGGTGGCCGCCGGGCTGGGCACGATCCCCTTCGCTTCGGGCGCGAGCGCCGCGACCGATCTGGCGCACCAGACGCTGCCCGCCAAGGACGGCTGGGCTGCCAGTGGCACCGGTACGACGGGAGGCGCGGCGGCCACCCAGGTCGTGACGGTCTCCACCCGGGCCCAGCTGGTGGCGGCGCTCGGTTCGGCGAGCGGCACCACTGCCCGGATCATCCAGGTGAAGGGCACGATCGACGCCAACACCGACGACGCGGGCGCGGCCGTCGGCTGCGCCGACTACGCCTCGGGGACGGGATACTCCCTCTCCGCGTATCTGAAGGCGTACGACCCCGCGACCTGGGGCCGGACCACGGTGCCCTCGGGCACCCAGGAGACGGCCCGCGTCGCGGCGGCGGCCAAGCAGGCGAAGAACATCCAGTTCAACGTCCCGTCGAACACGACGCTCGTGGGCGTCCCCGGCTCGAACGCCAGGATCCTCGGCGGCGCCCTGGTGCTGAAGAACGTCGACAACGTCATCGTGCGCAATCTGACGTTCAACAGCCCCGAGGACTGCTTCCCGCAGTGGGACCCGACCGACGGCTCCACGGGCAACTGGAACTCCGAGTACGACGCGGTCACGCTGCGCGGGGCCACCCATGTCTGGGTGGACCACAACACGTTCAGCGACGGTCCGACGCTCGACAGCGCGTCGGCGGCCTACTTCGACCGCAAGTTCCAGGTGCACGACGGTCTGCTGGACATCACCAAGGGCTCCGACCTGGTCACCGTGGAGCGCAACCGCTTCACCAACCACGACAAGACGACGCTGATCGGCTCCAGCGACACGGACAACGCGAGCGCGCTGCGCATCTCCATCCATCACAACGTCTACACCGGCATCACCCAGCGCGCGCCGCTGACCCGGATCGGCCAGGTGCACATCTACAACAACTACTACGACACCACCAAGGCCAACGGCTACGCGCACAGTTACACGATCAACTCCCGCGCCGGCGCGCAGGTGGTGGCCGAGAAGAACTACTGGAAGCTCTCCAGCGACCGCAAGACCTCCCAGCTGATGAGCGGGGACGGCACCGGCGCCATCGCGGGCACCGGCAACATGGTCGACGGTACGGTGACGGACCTGCCCGCCGCCTACAACGCCGCGGCCGACTCGTCGAAGCAGCTCAGGACCAGCGTGAACTGGACCCCGACGCTCACCGCCGGGCTGGAGTCCTCGGCCAAGGACCTGCCGTCCTCCCTGGCCTCGACCACGGGCGCGGGGGTGCTGACCGCCGCCGGCACGACGAGCACCACGGCCACGACCACGGCGACGGCCGCCCTCACCACCGCCGCCCCTGCCCTGGCCGCCACCACGCGTACCGTCGCCGCCGACGGCTCGGCCCAGTACCGCACCGTGCAGGCGGCGGTGGACGCCTCCGCCGCCGGTGACACGGTGTCCATCGCCAAGGGCACCTACCGCGAGGTGCTCAACGTCCCCACGGCCAAGACGGGCCTGACGATCACGGGCGCCACCGGCAACGCCGAGGACGTCGTCATCACGTACGACAACGCGTCGGGCACCAGGAAGCCCGACGGGACCACGTACGGCACCCGGGGCAGCGCCACCGCGACGTTCGCGGCCAACAACCTCACGGTCACCGGGGTCACCCTCCAGAACACCTGGCTGCGCGCCGAGCACCCCGAGATCACCGACACCCAGGCGGTGGCCGTCACCGCGCAGGGCGACCGGCAGCTCTTCCGCAACGTCCGCATCATCGGCCACCAGGACACGCTCCTCACCTACGCGCCGAACGCGACCGGCCAGTACCGCCAGTACTTCCGCAACTCCTTCATCAGCGGTGACGTCGACTTCCTCTTCGGCAACGCCACCGCCGTCTTCGACCGCGTCAACATCACCCTGCGCGACCGGGGCGCGGCGGCGGGCGGCAACAACGGCTATCTCGCGGCGCCGAACACCAGCTCCGCGAAGAAGTACGGCATGCTCATCACCGGCTCCACCATCAGCAGCCCGGCCCAGGCCAACACCTTCTCCCTCGGCCGTCCCTGGCACCCCACCGACGACGCCGTCGGACAGCTGGTGATCCGTAACACCGCGCTGCCGGCCGCGATCCGGGTGGCCGCCCCCTGGACGGACTTCGGCACCTTCCCATGGAGGTCGGCGCGCTTCCACGAGTACGCGAACACCGGCCCCGGCGCGACGGTCAACGCCAACCGTCCGCAGCTCACGGCCGCGCAGGCGGGCGAGTACACCGCCGCCGCGTATCTGGCCGGTACGGACGGCTGGAACCCGACCGGCTGACCCGGGCTCCTCGGAACACCGGACGCCGGACCCGGGACCGCGCTCCGTCCCTCGGCGCGCGGTCCCGGGTCCGGCGTTGGACGATGGAGACATGCTGCTGGCACCGCTCGCCCATGTGTCCCGGGAGGTCGCCGGGGCCTCTGCGCGGTCCCGGAAGATCTCCCTGCTGGCCGGGCTCTTCCGGACGACGGGGCCGGACGATGTGCCGGTGGTCATTCCCTATCTGGCCGGACGGCTGCCCCAGGGGCGGATCGGTGTCGGCTGGAACGCGCTCAAGGACCCGCCCCCGCCGGCCGGCCGCGCCACCCTGACCGTGCACCGGGTGGACGACACCTTCACCGCGCTCGCGGCGGTCGCCGGGCCCGGCGCGCAGACGGAGCGCCGACGCCTGGTGCGGGAGCTGCTGGGGGCCGCGACGGAGGAGGAGCAGCGCTTCCTGACCGGGCTGATCTCGGGGGAGATCCGGCAGGGCGCTCTGGACGCCGTCGCCGTGGAGGCGCTCGCGGAGACCTCGGGCGCGCGGCCCGACGCCGTACGGCGGGCGGTGATGCTGGCCGGCTCGCTGGCCCCGGTGGCGCGGCGGCTGCTGGCCGCGGGCCCGCCCGTACTGGACGAGTTCCTGCTCACCGTGGGCCGGCCCGTGCTGCCGATGCTCGCGCAGAGCGCCACCGGGGTGGCGGAGGCGGTCGGGCGGCTCGGGGAGTGCGCCGTGGAGGAGAAACTCGACGGGATCCGGGTGCAGGTGCACCGGGAGGGCCGGGTGGTACGGATCTTCACGCGCACGCTCGACGAGATCACCGACCGGCTGCCGGAGGTGACGGCGGTGGCGCTGGCGCTGCCGGGCGACGGTTTCGTGCTGGACGGCGAGGTGATCGCGCTGGACGCGGCGGGCAGGCCGCGGCCTTTCCAGGAGGTCGCGGGGCGGGTCGGGTCGCGGGGCGACGTGCCGTCCGCCGCGCGGGCGGTGCCGCTGTCGCCGGTCTTCTTCGATGTGCTGGCGGCCGACGGCGAGGAGCTGCTCGACCTGCCGCTGACGGCGCGGCACGCGGCGCTGGCGCGGCTGGTGCCCGAGCCGTCACGGGTACGCCGGATCGTCGTCCCGGGCGGGGACGCGAACGGACCGGACGCGTCCGCGGGACCGGGCGTTTCGGACGCGGAGGCGTTCTTCCGGGAGACGCTGGCCCGTGGCCACGAGGGTGTGGTGGTCAAGGCGCTGGACGCCCCGTACAGCGCGGGCCGGCGCGGTGCGGGCTGGCTGAAGGTCAAGCCGGTGCACACGCTGGATCTCGTGGTGCTGGCCGCCGAGTGGGGACACGGCCGGCGCACCGGCCGACTCTCCAATCTGCATCTGGGCGCGCGGCGGGAGGACGGCTCTTTCGTGATGCTCGGCAAGACGTTCAAGGGGCTGACCGACGCGACGCTGGAGTGGCAGACGCGGCGACTGCGGGAGCTGGCGGTACGGGACGACGGCTTCACCGTGACCGTACGGCCCGAGCTGGTCGTGGAGATCGCCTACGACGGTCTCCAGCGGTCCTCGCGCTATCCGGCGGGGGTGACGCTGCGCTTCGCCCGGGTGCTGCGGTACCGGACGGACAAAGCGGCGGCGGAGGCGGACACGATCGGCACGGTGCTGGCGGCGCACGGCCGGGACGGTGGTCCCGGGACGGAGTGAGGCCGCCCCGGGACCGTACGGCTGTCCGTCGGGTCGCTACCCGCGCGGAACGGCCTCGGATAGCACCGCCGGCAGCGTGCGCCAGTCCGACGAGATCAGGCTCGCGTTCTTCTGCGCGAGCAGCGTCAGCCGGTCCCTGGCCTGCTGTTCGGTCGGGGTCGTGGCGCTGATGGCGGGGGCGACGTTGTGGGCGTCGGTCATCAGCACGTAGTAGTTCCGCTCGGCGTACCAGGCGGTGTCGAAGCCGGCTGCGGCGTAGGCGGACGCGTCCCCGTCGAAGAAGACGAACCACGGCCTGATCCCCGCGTCCGCGTACCGCGTGCGCGGGTCGCCGGCCGCGGCGTTGTGGACGGCGGGGAAGGCGGCGGCCTCGCCCAGCCGGCCCGCGGCCTTGAGGTCGCGCAGGTACATCGCGTACTCCCGGTCGGTCCACAGTGTGTCGAACGGGTTCTGCTCCTCGACCGTGCCGGGGATGAGCTCGACGATGAACTTGCCGGCGAGCTGTGCGCGGGAGGGCCAGGCGCCGGCCCGGACCGCCGTGTCGAGATCGGGGTGGCCGCCGGTCAGTTCGGCGGGCCGGTAGAGCGCGTCGCCGAGCTTGGCGCCGAGCAGCGCGTCGAGGGCGGCGGGGCCGCGTCCTGAGCTGCCAAGGAAGCCGTCCTTCATCTCCAGCTTGAGGACGACGGGCCGGTGGCCGGGGTTGGCGTCGTGCCAGGTTCTGATGTCGGTGAGGCAGCCGGCGAGGTCCCGGTTACGGGAGTTGGTCCGCAGCTGTGCGGCGGTGGTGGCGTTCGCGCAGTTGTTGTCGTTGCCAAGGGGGTTGGAGTGCGAGACGCGCCACCCCGCGCCGAACGCGTTGGTCCACACGTCGATTTCGAGCATCCCCGCCCCGGAGTCCAGGGCGTCCGCGAAGTAGGTGAAGGCGCCCTTCTCGTACGAGTTGTGCACCCCCACTCCGGTGCTGTTGGGGAACGGCAGCCGGCCGGGGTCGGCGGCGCTCGCCGAGGTGACCGTGAGGGCGAGCACGGCGGCGGCGCCGGCCAGCACCGTGGTGCGAAGCAGCTTTGTCATAACCCGGATTCCTCCCGTTGCGCATGTGTGGGGCATGTCAACCGAGAGGCAGAGTAGGCGAGTTCGGTGACGAGCGGGAGGACATGAGCTTACGGATGCGGCCACCGCGACGGACGGGCGCACAGCGGTGTGCCCCGCCGCTCGACGGCGGCGGGGCACACGGGGGGGGGCGAGTCGGTGTGTACGAGTCGGGGGCGGGCGCGCCGGGGCGGGAGGACCGCCCCGCGGCCCGGGGTTACGGCAGCTGTTCCTCGATGGCCGCGCGGCCCTTCGCCGCGAGCCGGCGCTTGGCCCATTCGATGTTCTCCGGGGTGAGGTCCCGGCCGGAGGCCAGTACCAGGTCCTCGGGCGTCACCCCGTCGTGACCGCCGGTGTGCAGCAGTCGGTCGGGGGTGATGCCCCCGTAGTCGGGCTCCGCAGCGGACTCCGCGTTCATGCCGCCTCCTCGTTCGTCCGGTGGGGACAATTCTGGTGCCCGTGCGCCCCGGCCGCATCCCCGGTAACGCCGGTAACCGCGCTATCCCCGGTCCCCCTGGTACCCCCGGGCGCGCCCGCCGCCGGGCCGCCGGCCGAGCAGCTCGGCGAGACCGCGCCGGGTGGCGGCGACCACGACCCGGTCGCGTGGACCGAGCACATAGCCCGGGGGCAGGTCCCAGACGAGTCCGGGCGGCCGGCGGCCCTCGATGCCGGGGCGGGTGTCGGACAGGTCGGGCAGCCGGTCCCCCGGGTCGGCGGTGTCCAGCGCGATGATCCGCCAGGCGCCGGGCCGGAACACCTCGCCGACGGTACGGCCCTCCAGCCGGGGATGGCCCGCCACGTCGATGGCGGCGACCAGCAGCACCCGGCGCTCCACCGGGATGGCCCCGAGGATCTGCCGGCCCATCATGGCGACGGCGAAGGCGGGCGCGGCGAGCGTGGAGACGCTGCGGCTGCGGGTGAGCGCCCCGGGGTGGGCGGCGCGCAGCGTGCGGTAGACGGCGGTGGCGAAGTCGTCGTCGTACAGCCGCAGCGCCACGCGGAGGCCGGGGGCGACGGAGCGGGCGTAGAGGGCGGCCTCCAGATTGGTCGTGTCGACGCTGGTGAGGGCGAGCAGGGCGTGTGCGCGCTCGATCTTGGCCGCTTCCAGCACGCCTTCCTGGGTGACATCGCCCAGGACCGTCGGTACGCGCAGGCTCCGGGCGAGGGCGACGCCCCGGGCCTCGGGGTCCTCCTCCACGCACACCACGGGGATCTCCAGCTCGCGCAGGCGCACCAGCACCCGGGTGCCGATCTTGCCGAGGCCGAGCAGCACCACATGGCCGGAGATCCCGCGCGGCGGCCGGCGCAGCGCGGAGGCCGAGCGGAAGGTGCCGAGGGCCTCCAGTACGGCGGCGAGGACGACGGGCAGCAGCAGAAGTCCGGTGACCATGGAGAGGAGTTGGAGGATCTGCCGGTCCGCCGGTTCGCCGACGGCGGGGTCGCCGATGGCGAAGAGGTCGAGCAGGGTGAGGTAGGTGGCGCCGATCAGCCGGGAGTCGGTCACCAGCCAGGAGGTGAGGGCGAGTACGACGACCGCGCCGACGATCCCCGCGAAGGACCAGCGCAGCCGCCGGGAGAACAGGGACGACAGGGGCGCGCCGCGGCCCGCGAGGCGGCGGGGCGGCAGGTCGGGGCCCGCGTGGGACACGGCCTCCAGGACGACTGTCCCCCGGCCGGTGGCGGTGGCGGCGCTCACGTCGTCGGGGAGCAGCTCAGGGCCCTCCCGGCCGCTGCTGTCCGAACCCTCGCTGCCCGCCGGGTCGTTGGTGGTGGCCGAGAGCAGGGCGAGGGTGCACAGTCCGGGGTCCGCCACCTCGCCGGGTCCGGGCGGATTGCGCTCCACGGCGCGCAGCAGCAGGCCGTCGGCCCTGATCACCTTGCTGGTGCCGGCGACCGCGGTGGCGGCCAGCGCGGGGGCGGCGGTGTCGGCGTCCGACAGGACGGTGGTGGTGGCGTCGAGCGCCGCGGGGTCCAGACCGGGTACGGCGACGGCCGCGGCCTGGTCGAGGAGCGCCTCCAGGTGCTGGCCGAGCTTGCGGTTGTAGAGGCGGATGACCAGGCGCAGCTGGGGGTTGAGACGGCGGGCCGCGAGCGCGGCCCGGATGTTCAGTTCGTCGTCGTCATGGACGAGGGCGAGCGCCTCGGCCTCCGCCACTCCGGCCTCCACGAGGATGTCCTCGCCGAGTTCGGCGGTCTCCAGGAGGCGCGGGACCGCCGCTCTCGTGGTGCCGTCCCCGTTCCCCGGCCCGGTGCCGCCCCCGGCCGGGTCGGGGAGCGTCGCCGCCGTACGGGCCATGGCCGCGGACATCCGGCCGAAGAAGGCGGTGGCCCGGCCGAGTCCCGCGGCGGGGGCGGGCGGCAGCCGGGAGACACGGACGGGCGGGACGACCAGGGTGACCCGTTCGCCGTACACGTCCCGCAACTCGCCCGCCAGCCGGTGGGCGAGGGTGTCGTCGCCACAGACGATCATGTGGCCGCCGGGAAGGCCCTGTGGTGCCTGGTGTGGAAGTGTGTACACGACAATAGTGTCGCGGACGGGGCGGGGCGTGGCGACCCCGCTCGGGCCGCACGGACCCCGGTTGACGGTACGTCAGGTGATGGTCACCGAGCAGGAGTGGGCGCCCGCGCCGGCCAGCGCGCGTCGGACGGCCGTCCGCCCACCCGGTCGGCCGCCGGGGGCCCGCCGAACGGTCAGAGGGCGACGAGGGTGATCTCGGTGGCCTTGACCCCGGTCCAGACGGGTACGCCCTCGGCGAGCCGGAGTTCGGCGGCGGCCTCGGGGGTGATCTCGGCGACCAGGTCGGGGGTCTCGTCCGAGGTGATCAGGACGCGCAGCCGGCTGCCGAGGGCGGTGATCTCCCGTACGGTGCCCGGCCAGACGTTGCGGGGACTGCCGCCGGGCCGTTCCCGGTGTACGGAGACGGCCTCGGGCCTGATGATCGCGAGCGCGGCCGTGCCCTCGGCCGGTGGCTCGGCGACGACCAGCCGGCCGCCCCCGGTGAGCACGAAACCGTCGGGCCCCGAGGTACCGGCCCAGGCGTTGCGGCCGAGCATCCTGGCCACCCACGGCGAGCGCGGCCCGCGGGTGACCTCGGCGGGCGGGGCGTCCTGGAGGACACGTCCCTCGTCGAGCACGAGGACGCGGTCGGCCAGCGACACGGCCTCCACCGGGTCGTGGGTGACGATCAGGCAGACCCCGCCGAAGCGGTCGAGGTGGCCGCGCAGGGTGTGCCGTACCTGGGCGCGGGTGGTCTGGTCGAGGGCCGCGAGCGGCTCGTCCAGGAGCAGCAGCCGGGGCCGGGCGGCGAGCGCGCGGGCCAGTGCGACGCGCTGCGCCTGGCCGCCGGAGACCTGGTGCGGCCTGCGGTGGGCGAGATGGCCGACGCCCAGCCGGTCGAGCCACTCCTGAGCGGCGCGGCGGGCCTCGGCACGCGGCACACCGTGCGCGCGCAGTCCGTACGCCGTGTTGGCGAGCGCGCTGAGATGCGGGAAGAGGGCGCCGTTCTGCGGGACCCAGGCGACGCGGCGGCGGTGCGGCGGCAGCGCGGTGACGTCGAGGTCGCCGAGGCGGAGCGCGGCGTGCGCGCGGGGGGTCAGCCCGAGGAGGGCGCGCAACAGGGTGGTCTTTCCGGCGCCGTTGGGGCCGACGACGGCGATGGTGGTGCCGGGTTCGGCGTCCAGGGTGAGCCGGTTGAAGCCGGTGACCTCGGCGTGCAGCGCCCAGCGCGCGTCGGGGTCCGGTGGCGCGGGCGTTACGTCGGAAACGGAAGGCACGTCCGGCGCGGAAGGCACGTCCGGCGTCACGGAGTCCTCCGGCAGCGGGCCGCGGTCCGCCCGGCGGTCGGCGCTCCCGCCGGTCCAGCGCCCGCGCAGCGCGATCAGCACGCCCATGGCGATGGCGAGGAGCAGCAGTGATACGGAGGTCGCCGCCTCCGGTGAGTCCTGGAGCAGCAGATAGACCTGGAGCGGCAGCGTCTGGGTGGTGCCAGGGAGGTTGCCCGCGAAGGTGATCGTGGCACCGAACTCGCCGAGCGCCCGCGCCCAGGTCAGGGCGGCGCCCGCGGCGAGCCCCGGGGCGACCATGGGGAGGGTGACGGTGCGGAACACCCGTACCGGGGAGGCGCCCAGGGAGGCGGCCGTCTCCTCGTAGGCGGGCCGCAGCCCGGCCAGGGCGCCTTCGAGGCTGATGATGAGGAACGGCATCGCGACGAATGTCGCGGCGATCACCGCGCCGGAGGTGTGGAACGGCAGGGTGATGCCGAAGGTGCCCTCCAGCCAGGGCCCGAGCAGCCCCCGGCGGCCGAAGCCGAGCAGCAGGGCGACGCCGCCGACGGTGGGCGGCAGCACCATCGGCAGCAGCACCAGGGTGCGGACGAGCGTCTTGCCGGGGAACGGCACCCGGGCCAGCAGCCACGCCAGCGGCACCCCGAGCAGCAGCGACAGGCCGAGCGCCCAGAAGGAGACGAGCAGCGAGAGCCTGAGCGCCTGGAGCACCTCGGGGCTGGTGAGATGCGTGCCGAGGTCGCCCCACGGGGTGCGGACGAGGATGCCGATCAGCGGCAGCAGCAGAAACGCGATCGCGAGCAGTGCGGGGAGCGCCAGGGCGACGGGGGTACCGGGCCTGCCGGTGCGGGTGCGGAGGCGTGTCATCGGGGTTCCTGGGCTCGGGGCGGACGGTACGGGGCCGGGCCGGGCCCGCCGGGCGGCACGGTGGGGCCCGCCGGACAGCGGTCGCGTCCGTACGCGGTGCCCGTACCCGGTGCCCGTCGCCGGCGGGGGTTACGGCTTCTGGAAGCCGGCCGCCAGGAGGATCTTCTGCGCCTCGGGGCCGCTGAGCCAGGCCACGAACGCGGCGGCCGCCGCGGCGTGCTTGGACGTCTTGAGGGTGGCGGCCGGGTAGTCGGCGATGGCGTTCTGCGCGTCCGGGATCTCGACGGCGTCGACCTTGTCGGCCGCGCCGGCGGCGTCGGTCTTGTAGACGATGCCCGCGTCGGCCTCGCCCAGTTCGACCTTGCTGAGCACGGCGCGGACGTTCGGCTCCTCGGAGACCGGCTTCACCGTGATCTTCTGCGCGTCCAGCACCTGCCGGCTGTAGCGGCCGACCGGCACCTCGGGCGCCGCCAGGACGACCTTCAGCTTGGTGTCGGCGAGGTCCTTGAGGCCGGTGATCCTGTCGGGGTTGCCCTCGCCGGTGGCGATCACGAGCCGGTTCTTGGCGATGATCTCGGGGGTGCCGGTGTCGGACGTGAGGCCGTCCATGGTCTTGGTGTCGGCGGTGACCAGGGCGTCGGCCGGGGCGCCCTGCTTGACCTGGGCGGCCAGTTCCTGGGAGCCGGCGAAGGAGAACGTCACCTTCGTGCCCGGGTGCTCCTTCTCGTAGGCGGCGCCCGCCGTCTTGAAGACATCGGTCAGCGACGCGGCGGCCAGCACGGTGAGGTTCGCCTTGGGCACACCGGTCGCCGAGGCGCCGGACTCGGCGCCGGAGTCCTTGCTGTCGCTGCCGCCGCAGGCGGACAGCGGTACGAGCAGGGCGGCGGTGACGATCGCGGCGGCGGCCCGGCGGCGGGCGGTGGGGACGAGGACGGAAGGCATGGCGGAGGACTCCTTGGCGGTACGGGCGCGGGAGGGCGCACGGACGAGTGGTGACGACGACGGAGCGGCGCGCCTGCGACGGCGCGGGGCGGCGGGCGGCTCGGGAGCCGGGGGCCCGGTCGGGCCGGGGCGGGTCAACTCCGGTCGACGAACACGCTGGTCGCCTTCACCCGGGCGGTGGCGCGCATGCCGACCTCCAGCCCCAGTTCCTCGACGGCTTCCCGAGTGAGCAGGGAGACCAGCCGGTGCGCTCCCGCCTGGATCTCCACCTGGGCCGCGACATCGCCGAGCGTGACGGCGGTGACGATGCCGGGGAACGCGTTGCGGGCCGAGGTGAACGCGGCGTCCTCCTCACCCGCGGCGGCGCTCTGTCCGACCTCGACGGAGAAGGCCGCGAGCGCGCGGCCGTCGATGAGCCGGCGGCCGCTCTCGTCGCGATGGGTCTCGACCCGGCCGGCGTCGGCCCATCGGCGCGCGGTGTCGGGACTCACGCCGAGGAGCCGGGCCGCCTGACCGATGGTGTAGGACTGCATATGCGACAACATAGGCCGCGTTCGCTCGCATTTACAATCCGCACAGGGATGTTTGAGCGCAGTTGAGAGCCGGTACGACCACGGCCGGCGGCACGGCCGGACGGCCCGGTTCGCCAGGGCCCCCGCGTCCCCGTACGGCTACAGTGCGCGTACAGACCGGGGCGAAAGCGACTCTTCCCCGCCCCGCCGGCACCAGGCTCCGAGGGGTACTCGTATGAGACTGAGCATCCGCAACCAGCTCCCGGGCACGGTCATCTCCGTCACCCCCGGCGAGGTCATGGCCGTCGTCAAGGTGCGGCTGACCGGCGGCCAGGAGATCACGTCCGCCATCACCCTGGAGGCCGCCGGGGCGCTCGATCTGGCGCCCGGCACGGCCGTACACGCGCTGATCAAGTCCACGGAGGTCGCGCTGGCGACGGACGCGGACTGACCCGGGCTGACGTCCCCGCGGGGGCCGTCAGCCCTTGACGGACCGCAGGATGACGAACTTCGGGTCGCTCGTGACGGTCTCGCAGTTGCCGAAGAGGCGGCGGAGCTTGACGTGGTAGCCGAGGTGCCGGTTGCCGACGACCCACAGTTCGCCGCCGGTGCGCAGCGCCGCGCGGGAGCCGGTGAACATACGCCAGGCCGTGGCGTCCGTCGTCGACTGGTGGGTGTGGAACGGCGGGTTGTTCAGGATGAGGTCGGCCGTGCCCGCCGGGATGCCGTTGAGGGTGTCGCCGAGGAGGAACTCGGCGGCCGTGCCCGCGTCGACGTTCTTGCGGAAGGTCGCCTCGGCCGAGGCGACCGCCGAGAACGACTCGTCGATGAAGGTCACCCGGGCGGCCGGATTGTCCAGCGCCGCCGCCGTGCCGACCACACCGTTGCCGCAACCGAGGTCGATGACGTGCTCGGGACCGTGGCGGTGCGGCAGATGGCGCAGCAGGAAGCGGGTGCCGATGTCGAGCCGTTCGGCACAGAAGATGCCCGCGTGGTTGACGACGGTACGGCCCGAGACGGCGCCGATCCCGTCGGGCAGCGCGTAGCTGTGCGGCCACGGGCTGGGGGTCCGTACCCGGCCGGGCGCGGGCGAGCAGAAGATCAGCCGGGCCTTGCGGACGGCGAGGGAGGTCGTGGTCGGGCCGAGGATCTGCTCGAAGAGCTTCAGGGTGGAGGTGTGGATCTCGGTGACGCGTCCCGTGGCCAGGACCACGGTCCCCGGGTGGATGCCCGGGGCCAGCCGGTGCAGCTGGTCCGCCAGCAGCGCGAGGCTCTTGGGGATCCGGACGATCAGCACGTCGGTGCGGACCGGCGGGGTGTCCCGCGCGGAGTGCAGCCGTACGGTGTCCGGGGCGATGCCCGCGCGCCTGAGGTTGGCGCGGGTGGCCTGCTGGGTCAGGTACGAGTCGGTGATCTGCGTGAGCGGGCCCGCGTCGACCAGGTCGAGCCGGCGGGCGGCCAGCGCCGTGGTGAGGGCGCCCCACCGGTCCCCCACGACGACCACGGAGCCGGACAGGTCCGTGGGCTCCGTGTCGGATCCGCCGAGGTGTCCCAGCAGGTAGTCGTCGGCGGCGTCCCACGCGCGCAGCGTCTCGCGGGGATGCTCGGGAAATCGGGTGAGGGCGAAGTCGCCCCAGGGCGTCGTCAAACGGTTCATCGTGTCCTCAGGCTAACCGCCCCGAGGGGCGGCTCCTGCCGCCGTCCCGCTCAGGCGGGCGCCCCGGCCTCCGGTTCCGTCCGTCCCCGGGCCAGATCGAGGGCCGCCTGGGCCTGGCCGAGGCTGAGTACGGCGGCGAATTCGGCGCGCGCGATCGCCAGGACCGTCTCGGCGTCGGCCGGCGGGTGGGGGTGGTCGCGCAGCGCGATGTCCGCCGCGGCGCGGGCGAGCAGATCGTCGTCCGGGGAGGCCCCGGGCTGGGACATGGTGCGCAGGACCTGGTGCCAGAGTCCGGCCATCGCGTCAGTTCCCTTCGTCCGAGGGGTGGCCGGCCGCGGTGGTGTCGTCCGCGGCGATGCCGAGGGTGGCGAGCGTGTGGTGGACGAGTTCGTCCGCCAGCAGTTCCCGCGAGAGCGAGGCGCTGTTCCGCGTCCAGTGCGCCACCAGCTCGTTGACGGCGCCGATGAGGCCGACCATCGCGAGCCCGTAGTCACGCGGCGGGGCCTCGCCGCGCGCCACGGCCCGCTCGGCCTCCGCGGTCAGGAAGCCGCTCCACAGACCGCGCCAGAGCAACCGCTGTTCCTCGACCGCGCGGCCGGCGCCGACGACCTCGACGAACGCCATCCTGGTGGCCGCGGTCTCACCGGTGACGGCGGCCGCGTAGGCGCGGCCCAGCTCGGTGATGCGCTCGCGGGTGCCGGCGGACTCCAGCCGGGGATCGCTGAGCACGGTCAGCGTGGCTTCCATTCCCGCCCGGGCCACGTCGTTGTGCAGGGCGATCAGCAGCGCCTCGCGGCCCTCGAACTCCTCGTAGAACGCGTGGACGGGGACATGCGCCGTCCCGCAGATCCGCTCGATGGAGGTGGCCGGGTAGCCGCGCGTGGTGAACAGCTCGGTCGCGGTCGCGAGCAGCCGTTCCCGGCGCCGCGCCCTGCGGTCCTGGGCGGCGCGGGCCTGTTCGGCGTCGGTACGGGCGGGGGCGGGGTCGTCGTCGGGGTCCGTACGGAACCGGTCGCCGTCCGCGGCGGCCCGGTCGTCGGCGGCACGGGTCGCGGGGCCGTCCGGCCGTACCGGTGACACGTCCGCCGCCTCTCGGCCATGCTCCATCCGACCTCCCCGAATCGCCCTGTGAACGCACGGTGCCGGCACCGGTGAGAGCGCCTGTCGAGCATGCCACGCGCGGCCCGCCGACACGCCCTGTTCCAGGAATGCACTCGCGATCGCGAGAACACACGGATCCCGGTGCTCCTTCCGCAACCGCCGGGTCCGCGGAAATCACTCGAACGGACGTCACACCGGGCGGCGCCGCCGCCGCGGCGGGACGCTGTCCTGACCGGCCGTGCCCCGGCCGGCCGATCCGGCGAGAGGGGTGCGGATGACCACTCCCGCCGACCGGGCCGAACGCGGCCGGGCCGCCCGCCAGGAGGCCACCCGGTCCTCGCACGGACTGTGGATCCCGGGGGCCGACCGGCCCGATCCGCTCACCGTCCTGGCGCGCCAGGCCGCCGGCCGGGTCCCCGAGCTGCTGCCGCTGCGCTACCGCCGCATGGCAGCCTCCCCCTTCGCCTTCCTGCGCGGAGCCGCCGCCGTCATGGCCGGCGATCTGGCCACCCAGCCGCGTACGGGACTGACCGTCCAGCTCTGCGGGGACGCGCATCTGCTGAACTTCGGTGTGTTCGCCACGCCCGAGCGCGCCCTGCTCTTCGACATCGCCGACTTCGACGAGACGCTCCCCGGCCCCTTCGAATGGGATGTGAAGCGGCTCGCCGCGAGCGTCGCGGTCGCCGCCCTCGGCAACGGCCACTCCGAGGCACACGCGCGGCGCGCCGTACGCGCGGGCGCCGAGGCGTACCGGACGTCGATGCGCCGGCTGGCGCCGCTCGGCGAACTCGACGTCTGGTACGAGCGGATCGACACCGCCGGCATCCTGCCGCGCGTACGGGCCGAGCGGCGCCCGCGCGACGAGGGCGCCCCCGGCGGCGACCGGCCGCGGACCGGTCTGCGGGCGCTGGACCGGCTGACCGACGCGCCCGGCGGCCGGCTCCGGATCACCCCCGACCCACCGCTGCTGGAGCCGGTGAGCCGGATCGATCACGCGATGCTGCGCCGTGTCTTCATCGGGTACCGCAGCACGCTTCCGGAGGAACGGCGGCTGCTCCTCGACCGGTTCCGGTTCGTGGACGCGGCCCGCGAGACGGCGGGGGTGGGCGGTGTCGGCACCCGCTGCTTCGTCGTGCTGCTGGAGGGGCGCGGCGCCGGTGATCCGCTGTTCCTCCAGCTCAAGGAGGCCGGGCGGTCCGTGCTCGAACCCCATCTCCAGCGGAGCACGTACGCCCACCAGGGCCACCGGGTGGTGGCGGGGCAGCGGCTGCTCCAGGCGGCGGGGGACATCTTCCTCGGCTGGGTGACGGCGCCCGAGGGGCGCACCTTCTACTGGCGGCAGCTGCGGGACAGGAAGGGGGCCGCCGAGGTGGAGGACCTGTCGCCGGCCCTTCTGCCCGACTACGCGCGGCTGTGCGGCGCGGCGCTGGCCCGCGCGCACGCCCGCTCCGGCGACCGGATCGCCATCGCCCACTACCTCGGCGGCTCCGATGTGTTCGACCGTGCCGTCGCCGACTTCGCCCTGCGCTACACGGCCAGGAACGCGGCCGACCACGCGGCTCTCGTCGCCGCGGTCGCGGCGGGCCGCGTCCCCGTCGCCTGACAGCGGGGGGGTTGCCGGGGGACGGCTGGGCGGTGCGCCGCCGGCAGCGGGGCGGCGGCCTCCTGGCCTGGAGCGCGGGTTCCGTCGTACCGAGCGGGGCCGGGACCCCGTTCGGACCGGGCCCGTGCTGACCGGGCCCGCGCTGACCGGCCGGTCAGCGGTCGAGGGCGGGGCCTGCCGTGTCGAGCGCCGCGCCGGTGTCGTCGGCCAGGGTCACGGCGACCTGCCGGGCCTGGCGGGACGGGACCACGCCGGGGGTGGGCCGGAGCATGAACCGGCCGAGGTAGTGGCCGTTGCTCGCGGCGCGCAGTTCGATCTCGCCCGGTGGCCAGCCGAGCCGTTCGAGGTCCCAGGTCCGGTGGTCCACGACGACCGTGCCGTCCTGTTCGAGCCGGGCCGGGTGCCCGAGCAGCGTCCCGTACTCGAAGCGGCAGCCGCTCAGCCGCAGGATCTCGACGAGATGGCGGCCGACCCGGTCGACGACGGCGTCCGGGCCGCCGGGCGACCTGGCGAGCCGGGCGGTGTCGTGGATCCTGGCGAGCAGACCGGCGTCGACGACCGTCATGACGCGCAGCCGCCGGGCCCTGGCCGCCAGTTGCGACACGGCGAGCCCGACCACCAGCAGCAGGACGGCGGTCACGAGGTCGTGGGAGCCGGTGATGGTGAGCCGCCCGTACGGCCTGGTCAGGAAGAGGTCGTACCAGAGGGCCGCCGCGAGTCCGGCGAGCGCGCCCGCGACCCGGTTGCCCAGCGCCGCGACCGCCACGACGGCCAGGACCAGGACCAGCGCCGCGTCGGCGCCGGCCAGGCCCGTGCGCAGCGGCACCAGCAGGAGGGCGACGGCCAGCGGCGCGAGCGGCGCCACGACGAGCGCGGCACGGTCGCGCGCGAGGAGCCCCCGTAGCGGAATTCCCATGGCGCGCCTCGCTTCTTCCCTGCCTCCCCGCGTCTCCAGCGTGCGCCCGCGGCGCTCCCCCGGGACGGTCCTGCCGGGGTCTTGACGCGGCTCTGCCGCGCGGCGGACGGACTTTGACGCGATGTTGACGGCCGCCGGTACCGACGGCACGGTGACGGCCGCGTGTGACCGCGGTGGCGGCGGGGAACGGCGGGTGTGATACGTCTGCGTGTCATGGAGGATCTGGTGACGGCACGGCTCGTACTGCATCCGCTGAGCGTCCTGGAAGCCGAGCGGGTGGCCGCCGGGGAACCGGCACCCGGCGACCGGTGGGCGGCCGGCTATCCCACCGACGGCGACATGGTGGGGGCCGGACGCTATCTGACCACCTGTTCGATCACCGGCGACCCCCAGCCGTTCGGCCCGTACGAGATCCGCCGCCGCTCGGACGGCCTGGCGATCGGCGGTGTCGCCTTCCACGGCGCCCCGGACGACGACCTGAGCGTGACGATCGGCTACGGCCTGGTCCCGTCGGCGTACGGCAGGGGGTTCGCCTCCGAGTCGCTGCGCCGGCTGCTGCGCTTCGCGCGCGAGCGCGGCGTCCTCCGCGTCCGGGGCGACACCGACCACGGCAACACCGCTTCACAGCGGGTGATGACGGCGGTGGGCATGCGGCTGGTCGCGGAGGACGAGCGGCTCAAGTACTACAGCGTCGTCTGGGACGACGGCGGCGCTCAGGAGGGCGCCGGAACTATCCCCGGCGCTGGATAGGCGTACGGCGGCGGGCCGGGGGCCGGTCGAAGAGGCTCTCCATGGTGGGTTCCTCGTCTTCCTCGCCGTCCTGGAGCGGCGGCAGTTCGACGGTGTAGCGGGGCTCCAGGAAGATGTCGTGGTGCTGCGGACGCGCCGGGGGCGCGGCCGTCGTGCTCGTTGCCCGCGGCGGATCCTGGCGGGACGATGAAGAAGGCATGCACAACCGTTCGGTGAGTCGAGCGGTCGCGCGGCCCAATGCCGATCGACCCGCTGGGAAGGTGTCTACCTCATCCTTCCCCGTACCGCACAACCACCGGTCCGCGCCGTGGCGCCGGGCGCCGTCCCATCGGATCCGCCACACGGCTCCATCGGAGCGGCCGACGGGTCCTTTCCCGCTCCGGGCGGGAAGGGTGAGGGCGTGTCCGATGCCCGGAAGTCACTGAGAGCGCCGGCGGCGGAGCTGCTGCGCCGCTGCCGGGAACCCGGCGTCGCGCAGGCGCTGCGGTCGACCGCCGCCGCGACCCTCGCCTACGTGGCGGCCCGCTACCTGAGCAGCGAGGCCGCGCCGCTCACCGCTCCCCTGACGGCGCTGCTGGTGGTCCAGGTGACGCTCTACTCCACCCTGACCACCGGGATCCGCCGGGTGAACGCGGTGGTCGCCGGGGTGCTGGTGGCCAGCGGCTTCAGTGTGCTGGTGGGGCTGACCTGGTGGAGTCTGGGGCTGATCATCCTGGCGTCGCTGGTGGTCGGACGGCTTGTCCGGGCGGGCGAGTTCGTGCCCGAGGTCGCGATCAGCGCCATGCTCGTACTCGGGGTGACCCGGGTGGCCTCGACGGCGTGGGACCGGGTGCTGGAGACGCTGATCGGCGCGGTGGTGGGGCTGCTGTTCAACTTCCTGTTCGCGCCGCCCGTCTGGGTCAGGACGGCGGGCGAGTCGATCGAGGATCTCGCGCGGCGGATGCGTCAGCTGCTGCTGCGGATCGGGGAGGGGCTGACCGCTCCGGTCCCGGTCGAACGCGCCGCGCTGCGGCTGCACGAGGCCCGGCGGCTCGACGACGCCGTCGGCGAGGTGGACGGGGCGCTGCGGCAGGCGGAGGACAGTGTCCGGCTCAATCCGCGGGTGAAGGAGGGGGTGTTGCACCGTGTGGTGCTGCGCACGGGGCTCGACACACTGGAGATCTGCACGGTGGTGCTGCGGGTGCTGGCCAGGACACTCACCGATCTGGCGAAGGAACGGACCGACGAGCCGCTGTTCACCCCCGAGGTGGGGGCGGCGCTGGAGGATCTGCTCTCCCGGGTCGCGGACGCGGTGGTGAGCTTCGCCGTCCTGGTGACGACGGAGGCGAGCGCGAGCGCCGAGACGGCGGAGGCGCGGCTCGCGGGCGATCTGGCGGCGGCGCGCACGAGCAGGGAGCGGCTGGCACCGCTGCTGCTGGCGGGCGTACGGCGCCATCCCCGGCAGTGGCAGCTGCACGGGGCGGTGCTGACGGAGATCGACCGGATCCTCGACGAGCTGGCCATGGAGCACCGGTCGCGGCGGCTGATGGAGGAGCTGGACCGTGCCGCGCGGGAGCAGCGCGAGCGCTATCAGCGGCCGGCGGCGGTACGGCGGTGGGCCCGGCGGTCGCTGCGGCGACACCGATAGGCGCCGCGGGCCGGGACCGCCGGCAGGGATTGCCGGCAGGGGCTGCCGGATATTTCGCCGCGCCGATGCGGAAAGCCCGCTTTCATCGACAACAAGACATCAGTGGGCGATTATTGACGGAATTTTTACCCCTGATGTGGGAGGGGAACGCATGAACAATCGGCGAAGCAAGCGCTCATCCCGCCGGAAGCGGCCCGCCGAGGGGTGTCAGCTGGGACGATCGCGCGGGCGGGGCACCGACCTGAGGTGATCATGGTGCGGCTTTCGCCCCCTTCGCACGGTGCGGGAGGGGGCGAATGGAGCCCTCCCGGGCTCAGGAGGCGTGCGAAAAGGGAGAGTTGGGTGGGGCGCCCGAAGGGGCCCCGCGCCGTTGGCGGTACTGTGCGCGCGCGCCGTCAATCCTGGGCGGCGCGGTTATCCCGGAGGAATTTGTGACTCTATTCAAAAGATCGTGGCAGCGCCCCGGCGCGCTCATAACGGTCGTGGCGGCGAGCGCGCTCGGCGTCGGTCTCACGGCAGCCCCGGCTATCGCGCACACCCCCACCTGGGAGGTGTCCTGCGACCAGGTCAGCCTGAGCCTGACGGCCTACGGCAACAGTGACAAGAACACCGTCACCGTCACGGTGGACGGCAAGGATCTGCTGCCGGCCGAGAGCTTCAGGAACAACTTCAAGAACACGCTCGACCTTCCCGACCACAGCAGCGAGCTGACGGTCCGCCTCGTCGTGGACGCGGCCGACGGCGAGCGGTTCGACAAGGACGAGACCAAGACCGCGCCCGTCTGCCCCGGAAAGGAGGAGCCGACTCCGAGCCCGTCGGAGACCCCGCCCACCGAGGAGCCGAGCAAGGAGCCGAGCGCGACTCCCAGCGAGGCGACTCCCTCGGAGGAGCCCCCCACCGAGGAGCCCACGACCGAGGCCCCCGAGTCGGCGACCCCGTCGGCCGACGCGAGCACCTCGCCGGCCGCCGAGCCGTCGACGGCCCCGAGCCCCAACGGTGGCGGTGACCTGGCCGAGACCGGTTCGTCCAGCGCCACGCCGCTGATCGCCGGTGCCGCCGGTGTCGTTCTCGTCGCCGGTGCGGGCATCATGTGGGCCGCGCGCAAGCGTCGCTCCGCCCAGGGCTGACCGACCGTTCGACGCGGTACGCGATATCCGTTCGACGCACCACCCGCCGCCACGACGGGACCGCCGCACCCCACGCGGTGACGCATCCGGTCGCAGGCGGCACTTCGAGCAGTGTGAGGCCCCGCGGCGACCGCCCGCGGGGCCTCACCCCTCCGCGGCCGTACCCCGGCGAGATGCACGGCGTCCCGGGGGCACGGACAATGAGGGGGTCCGCAAGCCGCCGAGCCGTGCTGGGGGCGTCCATGGATCCGCTGGAGGCGCTCGACAGGATCGCCTTCCTGCTGGAGCGCTCGCGCGCCGAGACCTACCGGGTACGGGCGTTCCGTACCGCCGCCGAGGTGGTGGCGGACCTGCCCGCCGACGAGGTCGTCCGGCGCGCCGGGGACGGGACCCTCGGCCGGGTGCGCGGTATCGGCCCGAAGACCTCGCAGGTGGTGGAGGCGGTCGTCGCGGGCGACGTACCGGAGTATCTGGCGCGGCTGGAGCGGGAGGCCGCGGCGCCGCTCGCCGAGGGCGGAGAGGCCCTGCGCGCCGCGCTGCGCGGCGACTGCCATCTGCACTCGGACTGGTCGGACGGCGGCAGCTCCATCGAGGCGATGGGACGCGCGGCGGCCTCGGTCGGCCACGCGTGGGCGGTGCTCACCGACCACTCCCCCACGCTCACGGTGGCGCGCGGTCTGACGGCCGGGCGGCTGCGCGAACAGCTCGACGTGATCGCCGCCCTCAACGCGCGTTGGGCGCCGTTCCGGCTGCTGACCGGCATCGAGTGCGACATCCTGCCGGACGGCTCGCTGGACCAGGATCCCGAGCTGCTTGACCGGCTGGATCTGGTGGTGGCGTCCGTCCACTCGAAGCTGCGGATGGACGCGGCGCCGATGACCCGGCGGATGGTCGCCGCGGTACGCGATCCCCGCACCGATGTGCTCGGGCACTGCACCGGGCGGATGGTGATGGCGCGTCAGGACCCGGGGCGCGGCCGGCGGCGCGGCGGGGGCGACGGCCTGCGGCCCGAGTCGGCGTTCGACGCGGCGGCGGTCTTCGCCGCCTGCGCCGAGTCCGGTACGGCCGTGGAGATCAACAGCAGGCCCGAGCGGCTCGATCCGCCGCGCCGGCTGCTGCGCGAGGCGGTCGCCGCCGGGGTGTTCTTCGCGATCGACACGGACGCCCACGCGCCAGGCCAGCTCGACTGGCAGATCATCGGCTGCGCGCGGGCCGAGGAGTGCGGCGTACCGGCCGGCCGTGTCATCAACACGTGGCGCGCCGTGGAGCTGCTGGAGTGGACCCGGACCCGGCGGCCACCTGCATAGCGGGCGCCGGGTCCGGGCGGGTTACGCGAAGATCCGGTCGAGCCGGTCGCGCCACGCCGCCTCGGTGAGCCGGGCATCGGCGCCGGGGGTGAAGTCGTGCACACTGACGCCGACCGGGGCGCCGAAGTGGTTCCGGCCGAAGAGCCGGTACATCGCGGTGCCGGTGCGCAGTCCGGCGAAGTACGGGCGGCGGTAGTCGACGACGGCGTCGACCGGGCCCACGCCGGGCAGGTCGACCCGTACCGTACTGCCCTCGGCGGCTCCGTCCGGCAGTCCGAGTCCCCGGGTCAGGGTCTCGAACGCGGTGGCGGCCCGGGATGCCTCGGGGCCGTCCGTACCGGCGAACACCGGGGTGCGGCCGGGGAAGTGGCGCAGGTACTCGCGCAGGGTGTGCAGATAGAAGTCGGTGTGCTGGTCGGCGCCGTCGTACTGGTTCTCCCAGTCGTCGACGAAGATGCCGCTGTGTACGTACCGCACCCACGAGCCGCCGCCCTCGCGCGCCTCGATGACATGGTCGAGCTGGTTGAGGGTCTGCCGCGGGGTCCCGTCGCCCGTGTCGGGGCTCTCGACCCGGGCGGTCAGCCGGTGGGCCGGGTCCCAGGCGGTGATGGTGCCGCCGAACGGTGCCGCGCCGCCCTCGCGCGGCTCGTACTCCATGGGCCAGAGCCAGGCGCCGGTACCGGTGGTGATCGCGGCCCAGACCTCCTCGGGGCTCGCGTCGACCTCGAACTCGCGGACGATCTCGAATTCCTTGCTCATGACGGCTCCTTGTCCGGGGCGGCGCCCACCTCTGCGGGTGCGGTGGCTGTGGTGT
This sequence comes from Streptomyces sp. NPDC093109, assembly GCF_040701725.1. Taxonomy (NCBI): domain Bacteria; kingdom Bacillati; phylum Actinomycetota; class Actinomycetes; order Kitasatosporales; family Streptomycetaceae; genus Streptomyces; species Streptomyces sp. NPDC093109. The sequence goes on along the minus strand of NZ_JBFBEZ010000010.1, from coordinate 114,022 downwards.
GTTCGGTGTGTTCGGTGTGTTCGGTGTGTTCGGTGTGTTCGGGTTTCACGGTGGGGTGGAGGGCCACGACGATCCGGTGGTCCCGGCCATCCTCGGCCTCCGCCGTGTGATATTTCGCGATCAGCGCGCCGACGCCACGGGTCAGTTCCTCGACGAACGCGGCCCGGTCGGCCGCGGAGGCGAAGCGCACCTCGCCGTCGAGCGCGTAGGTCGCCAGACGTTTGCGCGCCTTCGTCGAGCCGGTGATCAGGGAGCCCGTGTCCCGTACCAGCCGGGCCGCGACCGCGAGCAGCCAGCGCGCGGAGAGCTGGTCGCGGAACCGGGCGGGGTCCGGCTGTACGGCGGCGAGGGCGAGCGGCGAGATGACGTACGAGGCCGCGGTGGCCCGCATCATCCGCTCGTTCACATTGCCGCGCCGGCGCTCCCCGTCCAGCTCGACCAGGCCGTGCCGCTCCAGCGCCTTGAGGTGGTAGTTCACCTTCTGCCGGGGCAGTCCGACCCGCCCGGCCAGCATGGTCGCCGAAGCGGGCCCGCCGGCCAGCTCCGCCAGCAGCCGGGCCCGTACGGGGTCCAGCGAGGCGGCCGCCGCCGCCGCGTCCTCGATCACTGTCACATCAAGCATGGCTCCACCCTCCCACCGACAACTATTTTTGTCCAGGAGATTTTAGCCGCCGGCCAGGTCGGCCACCGCGAGGGAAATCCCGAGGGGCCACCGCGCCCGGCGCGGAGGAGCGCGTGGCGTCGGCGGCGCGCCGCGCGTTCACTCGAATGGCGGATAGCCGCATGGTGGCGGCAACCGCCCCGAGCACCGGTGGAGCGGGCGTCGTGGCGCCCTCGCGGCGGTACGGGCGGACTTTCCCGGTTGCCGCGGCCGTCGTCCGGATGCGCGATGGAGTCGTGCGCGCCTGACCGTGAGGGGCCTGATCCCACAGACGCGCTTCCCCCACGCGAGGAGTGATCGCTGATGTCAGCCGAAGGCGTGTTCGACAACCCCAGCAGTCTGAACGGCAGGAGCATGTACGACCAGGACGGCGACAAGATCGGCACCGTCGGGCAGGTCTACGTAGGCGACCGCAGTGGCCGCCCGGAGTGGGTCACCGTCAAGACCGGCCTGTTCGGCATGAAGGAGAGCCTCGTGCCGCTCACCGGCGCCCGCCGCGCCGGCGAGGACATCCACGTCCCGTACGCCAAGGAGACCGTCAAGGAGGCACCGCGCCTGGACGCGGACGAGCATCTCGACCCGGGCCAGGAGAAGCAGCTCTACCGGCACTACGGGCTGACCGCGGCCGGCGGCATCGGTACGGCCGCCGCGGGGACCCGTACCGGCATGGCGGCCGACACGGGCATGTCCACCGGACGCGCCACCACCCCGGCACCCACGGGGCGGCCCATGGCCGGGGTGCGCGGCTCCATGCAGGAGGGCAAGGACCTGCACACCGACGAACTCATCAGGTCCGAGGAGCAGCTGCACGTCACCGCGGAGGAGCGCGAGGTCGGCCACGCCCGGCTGCGCAAGGTCGTCGTGACGGAGAACGTGACCACGACGGTTCCGCTCAGCCACGAGGAGGTGCGCGTCGTCCACGAGGCGATTCCGCCCGAGGAGCGGGGCCGGCTCCGCGGCTCCCGTATCGGTGAGGCGCAGACCGAGGTGACGCTCCACGCCGATCAGCCGATCATCAGCAAGGAGTCGATCCCGGTCGAGCGCGTCCGTATGGAGACGGAGCGCGTGACCGAGCAGCGCGAGGTCTCCGCGGAGGTCCGCAAGGAACAGATCGAGTACGACACCGATCAGGAGGACAAGGGCAACCGCGGCAGGCGCGGCGGCCGGTAACCGTCCCGGACGTACACGCCCCCGCCCCCGCACACCGCGTGTGTGCGGGGGCGGGGGCGTGTGTGCCGGCGGGCGGCTCGGGCGGACGACGGCGACGACGTGGGTCCGTCAGCGGCTCGCGGTCAGTAGCTCGCGCTGGGGCTGGGCGTGACACCGGCGCTCATGCCCGGGCTGGCCGTGTGGCTCGGGGTGTGGCTCGGCGTGTGGGTGGGGCTGGGCGGCGGGGTGGTGACCGCCTTGCCCTTGACGTCGACGACGTACCACTTGCCGCCGAACTCGTTCTTGCCCTGGCCGTGGGCCTCACCGGGGTGGTGGTCGCCCTGGTACGTGTAGAGGGGGTGGCCGTCGTAGGTGACCTGCTTGGCGCCGTTGGCGCGGGTGGTCGTACCGAGCAGCTTCGCCTTGACCCCGCCGGTGCCGGCCTCCGGCTTGTTCTTGACGATCAGCGGGCGCCAGGTCTTCTCGCAGGATCCCGTGCAGCTGGACTTGTCCGCCTTGTCCGCCTCGAAGAGGTAGAGCGTCCGGTCCTTGTGGTTGACCAGAACGTCCCCGTACGCCCCGACGGGCTTCGCCGACACCATCCCGTGGTTGGCCGCGGGTGACGACATGCCCATGGACGGGGGCATCGAGGCGGTCGCGGAGGCCGCCGCGTAGTCGGCGGGCACCTCGGCCTTCGTCCCGCTCCCGCTCTCGGAGCAGCCGGCGGCACCGGCCGCGCACAGTGCCGCCGCGGCCAGCGCGGAGACGGTCCTGGTGGTGATCCTCATTGATGACTCCTCAGATCAGAGCCGCCCCACGGGCAGCACGGCGCCCGCCCGATCGCGGCCACAGCACTCACTAGAGGACAGCCGCCGCCGGGGGGCCACCGGAGGGGGCCGTCCGATGGAAGCGGCCGGGCCCGGGGGCTCCGTACGGGTGAGGTAGCGTGGTACCCAGCGAAGGGGAGTAGCCCCGCGAACCGGTCGTCGACACACTGGAGCCCCCGGGCTCCCGGTGGCCGGGCCCGTCCTGCCGGACGGGCGGGCGAGACCTTCGGTCAGGCATTGACGTACCCGCTTCCCGCGGGCGCGCCGTCGTGCCGGGCCGAGTGGTCCTCCTTGCTCCTGACGGTGCTTCGCGAAGATCCGGGTCCGGCCCTGAAGAGAGAGCCACCCGTAATGAGTCTCGACCCCCTGGCGATCCTCACCGCCTTCGGGCTGATCTTCCTGGCAGAGCTGCCGGACAAGACCATGTTCGCGTCCCTCGCCATGGGAACGCGTATGCGCCCGCTGTACGTCTGGTTCGGCACCTCGACCGCGTTCCTCGTCCATGTCGCCATCGCCATCGGCGCGGGCCACCTCATCGGTCTGCTGCCCGGCTGGTCCGTCAAGCTCGTCTCCGCGCTGCTCTTCGCCTTCGGCGCCTTCATGCTGCTGCGCGGCGGCGGGGGCAACGAGGAGGAGGGGGAGGACGCGGCGGGAAGCCGGACCGTGACCGGGTTCTGGCCCGTCTACTCGACCGCGTTCATGGCCGTGTTCATCAGCGAGTGGGGCGATCTGACCCAGATCACCACCGCCAATCTCGCCGCGAGCAACGGCACCTGGTCCACCGCCATCGGCTCGGCGGCGGCGCTGATGTCCGTCTCGGCGCTGGCGCTGCTCGCGGGCCGGTTCATCGCGACCCGTGTCCCGCTCAAGACCGTCCAGCGCGTCGGCGGGCTCTGCATGCTCGGTCTTGCCGTCTGGTCGGTCGTGGAGATCTTCGTGGGCTGACCCGGGCGGCTGTACGCGCGTGGCCCCCGTACCGGTGCGGTACGGGGGCCACGCGCGTACGCCGCGCTCTCCGGCGGGGGCGGGGTCAGCTGTTCGGGGTCAGGTGCTTCTTGAGTACGGCGAGGACGTCACGGGCGGCCGTCGGCCCGGTGTTGAGGTAGAAGACGTCGTCGTCGACCGGGATCGCGGTCTTGCCCGCGACGGCCGAGAGCGTGGGCCACAGCGGCGCCTTGGTGAGGGCCGTGACCTTGGTGTCGGCGCCCTGCACCCCGTAGAAGATCCAGTCGGCGTCGGCCCGGTCCAGCTGCTCGTTGCTGATGTCCTCGGAAGTGTCGTCGAACTGCTGGCTCTTGGGCCGGCCGAGTCCGGCGTCCTCGGCGATGCTGCCGGTGAACGAGGGCACACCGAAGACGCGCAGCCGGTCGGCGTTGAGCCGCAGGAAGGAGACGGTGACGGGCTTGTCGAGCTTCGCCCCCCACTGAGCGGCGTCGGTGTGGAAGTCGTCGAGGATCTTCTGGGCCTGTTCGGTCTTCCCCAGGGCGTCGGCGACGAGCAGGAAGTCCTGCTTCCAGTAGAGGCCGGTGCCCTGGGTGGCGACGGTGGGCGCGACGGCGCTGAGCGCGGTGTAGAGCTTCTTGGCGTCCTTGCCCGCGATGTTCATCAGGATGAGGTCGGGCTTGATGTTGGCGATGGCCTCGATGTCCGGGGCCACCCGGGAGCCCACGTCGGCGACCTTGTCCAGCTTCGCCGCGTCCTTCGGGTAATCGTCCTTCAGATACCGCGGGACGAGGTCGGCGCCGTCGCCGCGGGTCGAGCCGGCCGGGACCGTACCGAGGGTGAGCAGCGCGTCGGCCTGGCCTGTGGAGATCACCACGACCTTCTCGGGCGCGGCCTTCATGACCGTCTTGCCTTCGAAGTGGCTGACCGTACGCGGGAATTCGCCGTCCGGTTTGCCGCTGCCCATGCCCTTGGGCACAGTGCGGGGCGCGGTGTGGGTGACCGGCGTCGCGGTGCCGGCGGAGGCGGTCGCGGAGGCCGACGGATCGGCGGCGGTGCCGGACGAGCCGGCCGAACAGCCGGTGAGCAGCAGGGCGCCGACGACGGCGAGGCCACTGGCGAGGCGGGGGAAGGGGAGGTCACTGAAGCGGTACACGATCGCTTAGCTTAGGCTCTCCTAAGTGTTGATGAGTAGGTATGCGGATCATGGGATGGATCACACAACCGGAGGGGGCGATTCCAGAAAGCGGATCGCCGGTCACGGGGTGCGCGGCGCCGCGCTGCTGGGCGCTCTTGCCCTGGTCTTCCTGCTGGTCCTGGTGAGTCTGGCCGTCGGCGCGCGGAGCGTTCCGCTGGAGACGGTGTGGCGGGTGCTGTGGCACGACGACGGGAGCCCTGAGGCCATCATCGTGTGGCGGCTGCGGATGCCACGGACCGTCCTCGCCGTCGCGATCGGTGCCGCGCTGGCTCTCGCCGGTGTCGTGATGCAGGCCATCACCCGTAACCCGCTGGCCGAGCCGGGGATCATCGGGGTCAACTCCGGTGCCTCGTTCGCGGTGGTCCTCGCGATCGCCGCGTTCCGTGTCACCAGCGTGTCGGGGTACATCTGGTTCGCCTTCGCGGGGGCCGTGCTGGCCGCGCTGCTCGTCCACTCGCTGACCGCCGGCGCCACCCGGGGAAGTCACCGCACCCGGCTCGTACTGGCGGGGGCGGCGCTGTCGGCGAGTCTGGGGGCGGGCACCGGCATCGTCACGATGTTCGACACCACGGCCTTCGACTCGTACCGATTCTGGGTGGTGGGATCGCTGGAGAACCGCGGCTCCGAGGCGCTCACCGCGGCCCTGCCGTTCATCGCCGCCGGCGCGGTGATCGCGCTGGCGCTCGGTCCCGCGCTCAACGCGCTGGCGCTGGGGGACGAGACGGGCGCGGCGCTCGGGCTGAGGGTGCCGTGGGTGCGCGCGGCCGGGTTCCTCGCCATCATGCTGCTGTGCGGCGCCTCGACGGCCGCCGCCGGGCCGATCGCCTTCGTGGGCCTGGTCGTTCCGCACGTACTGCGGCTGCTGCTCGGTCCCGACCTGCGGCGGCTGCTGGTCTTCGCGGTACCCGGCGGGGCGATCCTGGTGCTGCTCAGCGATATCGCGGGCCGGGTGATCGCCCGGCCGGGCGAGATGGAGGTCGGCATCGTCACGGCGTTCGTCGGGGCGCCCGTGCTGCTCTGGCTGGTCGTCGGACGACGGGAGGCCACGGCATGAGCCGCGCCGCACATCACGGGACGCGGGTGGCGCGGCTGCCCGGCGGTGTCACCCTGCGCTACTCGGGCCGGACGGCCGCGGTGACGGTCCTTCTGCTGCTGGGCTGCGCGGCGGTGTGGACGCTCACGCTGTTCACCGGTACGTACCGGATCGACGCGGCGGGCATCGCCGATGTGCTGTTCGGCGGGGGCGGGTCCGCGACCGACCGGTTCATCGTGCTCGATCAGCGGCTGCCGCGGGTCTGCGGCGCGCTGCTCGTGGGCGCGGCCCTCGGGCTGTCCGGCGCGCTGTTCCAGAGCCTGTCGCGCAATCCGCTGGGCAGCCCCGACGTCATCGGGTTCACCACCGGCTCCACCAGCGGCGCGCTCGTCGTCATCCTGGCCGGCGGCCCGGCGGCCGGTGTGGGCGTCGGTACGGGCGCGGTGATCGGCGGGCTGGTCACCGCGGTGGTGGTGTACGGGGTCACGGCGTCGCGCGGGGTCACCGGCAACCGGCTGGTCCTCGCGGGCATCGCCGTCGGCGCCATGCTCGCCTCCGTCAACGACTACCTGCTGACCCGGGCCGATCTGGAGTCCGCCGAGAACGCCAAGGCGTGGACCTTCGGCAGCCTCAACGCCGTCTCCTGGCCGCAGATCACCCCGCTGGCGCTCGCCCTGCCGCTGCTCGTCGCCGCGACGCTGGCCGTGGGCAGGCCGCTGCGGCTGATGGAGATGGGCGACGACACGGCGGGCGCGCTCGGCGTGAACATCGGACGCGTACGGGCGGCGGCCCTGCTGCTCGGTGTCGGCCTGGCCGGAACGGCCATCGCCGTCGCGGGCCCCATCGGCTTCCTCGCCCTGGCGGCCCCTCAGCTCGCCCGCCGGCTGACCCGCTCCCCCGGCGCCCCGGTCGGCTCGGCGATGGTCACGGGGGCGCTGCTCCTGGCGACGGCCGATCTGCTGGCGCAACGTCTCCTCGCCCCGTTCCAGATCCCGGTGGGGCTGGTGACGGGCGCGCTGGGCGGGCTGTATCTGCTGTGGCTGCTGTCGAGGGAGCGGAAGACGACGGGGTAGGGGTGCGTGACGGGGCGTCACCGGACCGTGCCCGTACGCGACGCGCGGTGGGCGGGCCGTCGGCCTCCTCCGCCGATCCGGGCGCGACGGTGTCTAGGATGCCCCCATGACGCGTCCGCCGCACCACCGGAGCCGGCCCCTCGGGGCGCGGGTCCTGCTGGTGCTGGCGGTGCTGGCCGGGCTGCTCGCGATGCACGGTCTGGCACCGGCGCCCGCCGCGGCGGCGCACCCGCCGGCCGCCATGGCCCCGATGGCCCCGATGGCGGCCGGCCACGCCCCAGTGGTCGACGACGCACCCCGGTGCGAGCGGCCCGAGCACCACGACGGCGGCCACTCGGAGCACGCCGATGCCGCCTGTGCGGCGGCCGGCACCGCCGGCGGGCCCGCGCCGTACGCCGCGCCCGCCCCTGACCGTACCGACGACACCGCGGGCCGGGCGGTCGCGTCCCTCCGGTTCCCCGGCGCCGCGCAGGGCGACCGGGCGTCTCCTTCACTGAGCCAACTCCAGCTGCTGCGCATATAGGCGCACCCCCACGACCGGCCCCGGCGGCACTTCACCGGGCGGCCTCCTTCGGCATGTCCGCCGCCGTACTTCCTCTCCACTTTCCCTCACGCAACAGGAGTCACTCCGTCATGACCTCGTACCCCATGACCCCGTACCGTTTCCCGGTCCGCCGGGCCGCCCTCGCCGCCGCGACGGCCGCCGCCGCGCTCGTCCTCACCGCCTGTGGCGGCGAGAGCGGCGGGTCCGCCGACCGGGCCGCCGCCACCGCGTCCGCGTCGGCCGACACGGTCACCCACAACGCGGCGGACGTGTCCTTCGCGCAGGGCATGATCCCGCACCACCGCCAGGCGGTGAAGATGGCCGCCGTCGCCGTCTCCCGGGCGTCCTCGGCGGAGGTGAAGTCGCTCGCGTCCGAGATCAAGAGGGCCCAGTCCCCCGAGATCAGGACGCTCTCCGGCTGGCTGACGGCCTGGGGCAAGCCCGCCCCGGCGAGGGACTCGGCCGGCCACGGCGCGGCGGGCCACTCCAACGGCTCGATGCCCGAGGCGATGCCGGAGGCGGTGGGCGGTGACGAGATGGCCACGCTGGAAGGCTCGTCCGGCAAGGAGTTCGACAGCGCGTTCCTCAAGCTGATGGTCGAGCACCACGAGGGCGCGCTCGCGATGGCCAAGACCGAACGCAGCGACGGCGCCAACCAGGCCGCCAAGGAGATGGCGGACGCCATCATCACCTCCCAGGCCGCCGAGATCACCCGGATGAAGGCGCTGCTGAACAAGTAGGCCGACGGATCTACCCGGCCGCCGGCTCGGCGCTCCCGAGTTCCGGCCCGGCGGTCGGACGCTCCGGGCCGTCGGTCGGTCGTTCCGCCCCGGCGGTCGGGAGCTCCGCCCCGGCGGTCGGGGACGCCGGTTCCGCGGTCGCGGGCGCCGGCCGGGCGCGCTCCGGTTCCGCGGGCGCCGTCACTACGGCCTCCGGGGCGCCGGGCCCTTCGGCGCACAGCTCCAGGCCGGGCCGCAGCAGGGACCGGGTCGTCCCGGTGACGAGAGTGACGGTGAGCGGGGCCGCGTCCTCGTCCTCGTCGGGGTTCGCCACGGTGTGGGCGTCGGCCACGGTGCAGGCGAGCTGGACGGCGGCCAGACCGTCGAGGGGCTTCGCAAACGGCAGCTCGACGGAGATCCCGTCGCCGCTCACCTCGGTGCGCGGCGCCTTTCCGCCTTCCGGAAGCGGCGGCAGCCGGGTCGTCAGGCCCGCCTGCCGCTCGCCCGCCGTCAGCTCCCGGAACACCAGCGCGACGGCCCCGGCCTCGTCCACGGGGGCGGCCTCGGCGGGCCGGAACACCGGGACCGGCCGTCCGTTCAGTACGAGATAGACGAAGGCCTCGGCCCGTACCCCCGTCGCCGGTTCACCGGCCTGTACGACCCCGGTCTCGGGGATCCGGCAGCCGGTGGTCAGGGCCAGCCCGGCGATCAGCAGCGCCGCCGCCCGCGCGGCGCGTCCGGGGTCCGTCCGGGGGGTCATACGAGGTCCTCCTCGACGGGGGCGCCGGTGGCCGTGTCCAGCGGGCCGAGCGGGATGTCCATGGTGAACACCGCGCCGCCCCCGGGGCGGTTCGCCGCCGTGAGGGTGCCGCCGTGCAGCCGGACGTTCTCCATGGCGATGGCCAGCCCGAGACCGCTGCCCTCGGTGCGGGTGCGCGCGGAGTCGGACTTGTAGAAGCGCTCGAAGACATGGGGCAGCACCTCCTCGGGGATGCCCGGGCCGTGGTCGGACACCTCGACCACGGCCCGCGCGGGCGGGCCCCCGGCCCGCTCCGGCGCCGCGTACAGCCGTACCCGTACGGGCGGGGCGCCGTGCCGGAGCGCGTTGGCGACGAGGTTGGCGACCACAACGTCGAGGCGGCGCGGATCGGCGAGGACGCGCAGCTCGCCGGGGGGCGGCAGCTCCGTCTCGACGGTGCCGGTCCAGCCCCGGGAGGCGAGCGTACGGCGGAGCGACTCGGCGAGATCGATCTCGTCCGGCCGGAGTTCGGCGGCGCCCGCGTCGAAGCGGGAGACCTCCATGAGGTCGTCGACCAGCCGGGCGAGCTTGCCGGTCTCCTGGCTGATCAGCCGGACGGCGGTCGCGGTGTCGGGGTCCAGGCCGCGCGCGTCCTCGTCGAGGACGTCGGTGACCGCGGCCATGGCGGCCAGCGGCGTGCGCAGCTCGTGGGAGACATCGGCGGCGAAGGCGCGGGCGCGGGCCTCCATGCGGCGCAGTTCGGCGACGGAACGGTCCAGCGCGGACGCGGTCTCGTTGAACGTCTGGGAGAGATCGGCGAGTTCGTCGGAGCCGTGGACGGTGAGCCGGGTGTCGAACCGGCCCTCGGCCATGCTGCCGGCGGCACGGCGCAGTTCCCGTACGGGCCGCAGCACCCCGCGCGCGGCCAGCAGCGCGAGGACGACGGCGAGGCCGAGGGCGGGCACGACGGCGCGCTGGACGGCCGTCACCAGCGCGTCGACATACGCCTGTTCGTTGCGCTGCGAGACGGCCAGGAAGACGACGAGGCCGGAGGCCCGCCGCGGTTCGCCCTCCGCCAGCGGGGCGTAGGTGATGGGCACCCCCATGACCAGCACGGAGCGGTTGCCGTTGGTGACCCGCTGGAAGACCGTGACGGGCCGGTCGGTCGCCGCCTGCCGGAGCCGCGGGGTGAGTTCGGTGAAGCTGTCCCCCTTGACCGAGGTCGCGCGCAGGTCCCCGTACGTGGCGAGTACGCGCCAGCCCTGGGAGCGGCCCGCGCGCGCCGCGTCGGCGGCGAAGCCGTCCAGCGTCGCCTGGTTCGGCGGGAGGGTGAACGCGGGCGCGAGGGTGTTGACATGGTCGCGGAACTGCGTGAGGACGGTGTCCTGGCTCTGCTGGAGCACTCCGTTGCGGGCCTCGCGGAACGTCAGCGCGCCGGTGGTCAGGGTGCCCGCCACCGCGACCAGGGTGAACGCGACGATCAGCCGCATCCGCAGTCCGCCCAGGCCGCGGATCGCCCGGGGGACTCTCATGCCGACCTGAACCGGTAGCCGAAGCCGCGCACGGTGAGGATGTAGAGCGGCCGGCCCGACGGCTCGGACATCTTCAGGCGCAGCCGTTTCACACAGGCGTCCACCAGCCGGATGTCCCCGTGGTAGCTGTGCTCCCAGACCGCTTCGAGGAGCTGCTGGCGGCTGAAGACCTGTCCGGGAGAGGCGGAGAGCGTCAGCAGCAGGCGCATCTCGGAGAGGGCGAGCGAGACGGGCTCACCGCGCAGGGTGATGTCCAGGCCGGCCCGGTCGATGGTCAGTTCGCCGTGTGTCTCGATCCTCGGGGTGCCGGTGTCGGGGGTGCCGATCCTGCGGAGCACCGCGCGGATCCGGGCTTCGAGGACCCTGGCCTGTACGGGCTTGACGACGTAGTCGTCCGCTCCCGCCTCCAGTCCTACGATGACGTCCACGTCGTCGCCGCGGGCGGTGGCCATGATGATCGGTATCTGGGAGCCGGTCCGGATCCGCCGGCAGACATCGAGACCGCTCATGCCCGGCAGCATCAGATCGAGGACCACGACGTCGGGCCGGAAGGACCACAGCCACTTCAGCCCTTCCTCGCCCGTCGCGACGGCGGCGACATCATGGCCCTGACGGCGCAGGGCCAGCTGCACACCCTCGCGTACGGCGGGATCGTCTTCGATGAGCAGGACACGTGGCATGCGGACAGTATCCGCAGCTCCCACGGGCCGGGTTCACCCGGGCGGCCCCTCGGAAGGAACTGTTACGCGACGATCATATTGATCGGCCGGATCCGACCGGCGGACCATTCCGTGACCTCTTCGTTATCTTCCGGTCCAAGTTTGATCACATGGCGGCTTCAGCCTCATCCCCCATGAAGCATCGCAGTCGCCACTCCAGCGCTCCCTCGCACCGGGGGCCCAAGCGGGGTCCCACTCGGGGCACCCTGCTCCTCGCGGGCTCGTGCGCGGTGCTCGCGCTCACGGCCGCCGGATATGTGGCGACGGCGGACGGGACACGGGGCGAGGCCAAACCGGGCACGGCCTCCGCGCCGCTGAAGGGCGGGGGCGGCTCGGAGTCGGCGCCGGCGGACGCGTCGGCGCCGGACAGCCCCGGGGCCGGTGACTCGCCCTCGGCGGACCCGGACCGCTCGAAGAGCGCCGCCCCGCCGTCGCCCCGTACCTCCACGGATCCGTCCGACTCCGCCGACACCTCCGACAGCGTCGACGAGCAGGACATCCCGGCGTCGGGCCCCGGTACGTTCACCACGGCCGCGGGCAGCGGCGTGCTGTCCGGGAAGGGGGCGAAGGTGCTGCGCTACGCGGTATCCGTCGAGGACGGTCTCCAGCTCTCCGCCGCCACGACGGCGCGGGAGGTGGAGAAGATCCTCGCGGACCCCCGGGGCTGGACGGCCGACGGCACATCGGCGTTCCAGCGCGTGCCGGCCGGCGCGGCGACGGACTTCGTCGTCAAGGTGGCGACCCCGGGCACCGTGGACAAGATCTGCGGCCAGTACGGACTGGACACCGGCGGCGAGGTCAACTGCAACGTGGGCGACCAGGTGATGGTGAACCTCAAGCGGTGGCTGCTGGCCACCGAGTTCTACGTCAAGGACATCCCCCAGTACCGCGCGCTGATCATCAACCACGAGGTGGGGCACTACCTCGGGCACGGACATCAGACCTGCCCGGGTGCGGGGATGCCGGCGCCGGCCATGATGCAGCAGATCAAGGGGCTGCGCGGCTGCGTCATCAACGCCTGGCCCTACGACGGGAACGGGAAGGCCATCACCGGGCCCGCGGTGCCGTGAGCGCGCCGTGCGTCAGGGCCCGGCGGGGATGCCGGGGACGAGCGGAACGCCGGGGACGCCGGGAACGCCGGGGACTACGGGAATGACCAGGTCGGGGCGGTCCCACAGCACGGCCGGCGGCCTGGCCGGCTCGGTACCGGTACGCAGGGCGCCGACGCTCCGGTAGAAGCCCTCGGCGGGCGGATGCGAGATCACCCGGACCGCCCCAATGCCCGCCTCGCGGGCCCGGTCCCGCATATGGCCGATGAGCAGGCGCCCGATGCCGAGCCCCTGCGCGTCGTCGGCGACGAACATGAGGTCCAGCTCCGGCGGATCCAGGACGAGCGCGTAGAAGCCGAGGACCCGGCCGGGGCCTGCCGCGCCGGTGGTGGGGCCCGCGTCGGGGGCGACGGCCACGAAGACCTGATGGGTCTCGATGTAGTCGGGCCCCACCCGGTATCCGGCGACCATCGGGGCGTAGGGGCCCTCGTAGGCACGGGAGGTACGGACGAGCCGGGTGAGACGCTTGGCGTCCCGTGCGGTCGCGCGCCTGACCGTTACGGCCGCGGCGCCAGCGGTGCCCGCGCCGCCCGTGCCCGTACCCCTGCCCACTCCGGTAAGTCTCGATTTCACTCGGCGAGTATTACCCGACCTCGGGGGTGCTCCGCAACCCGTGGGGCTTCCGGGGCCGCAGAGCCTCCTGTGACCGTGGGGAGACCGGCAGGTCGCGGGTGTGCCTCAGCGGCGAGAAGAGCAGGATCAGCGCCGCGAGCGGCACTCCGGCGGTCATGATCCACATCGCCGGCCGGAGACCGAGCAGGGTGCCGAGCGAGCCGGCGAGCAGGGCGCCGAGCGGGATCGTGCCGTAGTTCAGGAACGCGGCGCTCGTGGTGAGGCGGCCGAGCAGCTCGGGCGGGCAGTACCGCTGCTGGAAGGTCGACTTGATGACGTTCTCGGCGACGACGCCCGCGGAGACGCAGCCGGCGCCGACGACGAAGAACAGCAGCCCTGCGCCGCCGGACGTGAGCGGTATGAGGAGCGCGCAGGCGGGCAGGCCCAGCGCGAAGTACAGCAGCGCCCGCGCCGTGCCGGTCCTGGCCGCGATCCGGCGCGCGAGAAAGGCGCCGAGCACGCCCCCGGCGCCCGCCACGGCGATGAGCGCGCCGACCGGCCCGGCGGCCAGCCCCGCGCTCCGCACCAGAAAGACGACGAGGATCGACTGATAACCCATCAGGGCCAGGTTGGCGGCGGCGCCGTAGAGCGTCAGCGGGCGCAGCCAGGGATCCCCGGCGACCAGCCGCAGCCCCTCGCCGACCTCGGCGGCCAGTGCGCCGGGCCGACGGCGCGCCGGGGCGGGGCGGGGTTCGCGGTGGCGGATGCCGGTCAGGCAGAGGAGGGACACGAGGAAGGTGGCGGCGTTGACGAACATCCCGTTCACCGCGCCCGCCACCTGGGCCATCAGACCGCCGGAACCGAGCCCGGCGATCTCGGCGGCGGACGCGCTGCCGTGCAGTTTCGCGTTGCCCTCGGGCTGGTCCTCGGGGGTCAGCAGGATGGCGAGATAGGCGGTGTAGGCGGTCTGGAAGAAGACCGCCGCCGTGCCCGCCAGAAGGGCGACCGTCAGCAGCAGTCCGATGCTCAGCAGGCCCGCGCGGTCGGCCACCGGGACGGCGGCGTAGAAGACGAGGGAGAGCGCGGCGGCGACCAGCATGACCGGCCGGCGGCGCATCCGGTCCACCCAGGCGCCGGCCGGGAGTCCGACGACCAGCCAGGGCAGCCAGGCGGCGGCCATGAGCAGGCCGGCCTCGAAGGGCCCGGCGTCCAGCCGGGAGACCGCGATCAGCGGCATCGTCACGCTGGTGACCGAGGCGCCGAACCGGCCGGCCGTCTCACCGCACCACAGCAGCCGGAAGTCACGGTGCCGGCGCAGCAGTCCGCCGCCCGCGCGCGAACCCGCGCCGCCGCCCCCGCCCGCGCCCGTGCTCCGGTCCCGGCTCACGAGCCGGCGCGCTTGTGGCGCGGGAACGACTGGAGCTGGACGACAACGGGAAGGGCGCCGGGGTCCGGCTCCCCGTCGGGGGCCGGGGTGTAGCGGGCGATCACGGCCGCCAGTTCGTCATTGAGCGCGACGAGTTGAGCCGGGGTCAGCCGCAGCTCGCTCCAGTCACCGATGGTGCCGGCGCCGCGCCACTTTTCGTCCCAGTCGTCGTTGAGGTAGGTCATGACGCGGTTGAAGTACTGGCCCACCAGTTCGTGGGTGAAGACGGAGACGGCACCCCGGGCCGCCGGGTCGTCGGAGAAGTCTCTGGTGTTCAGCACGTTCTTGGCCTCGGCCGCCCGCCACCAGCGCTCACGCTTGGTACCGCGCCCCGGCTCCTCCTCGATGAAGCCGTGTTCGGCGAGATGGCGCAGATGCCAGCTGACCGTGCCGGTGTTCTGCCCGAGGCGCTCGGCGAGCAGGGTGGCGGTGGCGGGACCGTCCAGCCGCAGCAGCTCGAAAATGCTCATCCGGAGCGGATGGGCCAGGCCGCGCAGGCTGTGCGCGTCGAGGCGGCGGGTGGGCGGGCCGGGGTGCGCGGCGCCCGCCGGGGCGTCTTCCTGCGGGGCTTCCGGGGTGTCGGACATAACCCCACCCTACGATGCAGAGCTTTCTCTGCATAGGTTCCTCTGCAGAGAAAGCTCTGCATTCAGTCGGCCCCCCACACCGCACCGGGAGAACCCCTTGGCAGCACCGCGCCCCACCCCGTCCCGCCGTACGCTGCTCCGCTCCGGGGGGTATCTCGGCGCCGCCGCGCTCGGTCTCGGCGCCGCCGCCCCCGCCCCCGCGCGGGCCGCCGCCCCCTATCCCCCCACCCACTGGATCCCGGCGTCCACCTCCAACTACACGGTGTCCAGCCGCCCTACCGCCCATCCGGTCGACCACGTGGTCATCCATGTGACGCAGGAGACCTTCCCGGACGCGATGAAGATCTTCCAGAACCCCGCCAAGAAGGTCTCCGCGCACTACATGGTCGCCTCGGCCGACGGCTACATCGGCCAGTTCGTCCGGGAGAAGGACATCGCCTGGCACGCGGGCAACTGGGACTACAACACCCGCGCCATCGGCATCGAGCACGAGGGCTGGGTGGACCGGCCCGAGTACTTCACGGACGCGCTCTACGCCGCGTCCGCCGCCCTCACCGCGGCCGTCTGCGACCGGTACGGGATCCCCAGGACCCGCGGCCGTGTCATCGGCCACAGCGAGGTCCCGGGCGCGACCCACACCGATCCCGGTCCGCTCTGGGACTGGGACCGCTACCTCCGGCTGGTCAAGGCTCAGCCCTCCGTACGGAGGTGACTCACCGTCAGGGGTGCGAAGCCGATCCGGGTCACCGACCCGTCGTCCGCCCACCGCACCTCGACCGTGTCCCCCACCACGCTCACCTCGCGCACCGCGCCGGACAGCGGCTCCGCGTCGGTGTCGGCCCCGGCCGCCACGCCGGTGAGCGAGGCGAGGGCCACGAGGACCGTGGTCCCGTCGGCCGCCGCCGTCAGCCGGGGCACCACGGCCCAGGGAGTGAAGGCCGTTCCCTGCGGGGCCCGTTGGCCGTCCGGTACCGCCGACTCCCAGCCGTACAGACCGTGCAGGGCGGACCGTACGGTGTCGTCGGGGCCGGTCGCCCAGCCCGTCTGCCGGACCCGCGCCCCGGCCGGTGCGTCCACCACGCGGTGCGCCCGCAGCTCGTACCTCCCCCGCGCCACCGTGACGCTCTCCACCCGCAGCCCCGGCGCCATGGGCGGCCCCGGGCGGAAGACCGGCCGGTGCCAGGAGGCGGCCCAGCCCCAGCCGTCGCCGCCGCCGGCGCCCAGCGGCCGGATCCGGCGGCGCTCGCTGAGCCGGCCCGCGATCTCCACGGCGAGATGGTTGTCCGCGACGTTCGCCGCGGCGGTGGGCCCGGTGGCGGTGGAGTAGGCCCCCCGGCTGTAGTGCGGGTCGTCCTCCACCTCCGCCTCCCCCTCGTGCGGGCGGAGGTGGTCACTGCCGTGGTTGTGCAGCCGTACGATCCCGTCGGCGCGGGTGGAGTGCACCAGCAGCCCCGGTACGGAGAGCGCGAGCACCCGGTCGGGCCCCTCGCTGGGCGCGGGCTCCTCGGGGTCCTTCCACAGCGGGTCGTCCTCGGGGGCGAGCAGCGCGACGAACGCCTTCGAGGCCCAGTACGGCGACGCGGGCCCGGAGTAGTGCTGGAGCGTCGCGTCGTGCGGCCCGTGCCAGCCGAGGGTGAGCAGCCCGTCGGGGCCGGTGGCGCCGCGGTCCAGGAAGTAGCGCAGCGCGCCGCTCACCAGCCGCCGTGACGCTCCCGGCGCGAGCGGGGTGTGTCCGGTGACGGCGCCGAGCCCGACCGCCGCGCCGGCCGCGAACCGGTAGGAGAGCGAGCGGCCGAAGTGGATCGGCGCGCCGTCGGCGCCGAACAGCAGGGAGAAGCCCGCCAGATGCTCGTGGAGCCGGGCGCCGTAGTGGGCCAACCGCTCGGTGTCGCCCGCCAGATGGGCGTCGAGCACCGGATAGAGGTGCAGGGCCCAGCCGTTGTAGTGGTCGAAGGCGCGGCTGTCGCCGTCGGCGTACCAGCCCTCGCCCCGGTACCAGCCCTCCAGCAGGCCGAGCGCCCGCTCCCTGGCGCGGGCCGTCTCGGCGTCACCGCGCCCCACCGACTCCAGGAAGCCGGCCACCGCGTAGGGGAAGAGGTACCAGTTGTTGGGGGCCGGGGTGTGCCGCAGCGCGCCGCGCAGCCACTCCTCGGCGCGGTCCTGGACGCCGGAGTCGAGACGGTCCCAGAGCCAGGGCGCGGTGAGCCGCAGCCCGATGGCGACGGACGCGGACTCGACCATGGGCTGGCCCTGGACGTCGTGACCGAGGATCAGCGGCCAGGATTCGGCGTCGTCCCGGCCGGGGGTACGGGTGCCGGCCGCGAGGCCGTCCGCGTACCGGTCGAGCCAGCCGTACGGGTCCCCGCCGCCGGCGCCCGCGACCCGGAACGCGGCGGCCAGGAACGTACGCGCGTACCCCTCCAGACCGTCCGAGCGCACTCCCGAGCTGGAGGGCCGGCCCGGCAGGTCGAGCAGGGCGCCGCCCGGGGTGGCCCAGCGCCAGGCCGCGCGCAGCAGTCCGTCGGCGGTGGCCTCCCAGTGGGCCCGGGTGTAGCCGGTGTACGGGCTGAGGGCGCGGTCCTCGGCGGGGAGTTCGAGGGACGGGGGCGTCGTCATGCGAGAAAAGCCAGCCTTTCGTTCCTTCCCGCGGCTCGGTGCGGGACAGAAGAGATCCTGATCGGCTGATCGGTACGGGTCAATAGATCGCTCAGGAGAAAATTCAAGCGGTCAAACGCTCAGATTTTCGAGGCGATCGGCCGAGCCGGGGGCAGTGACTGCAGCGCACGTGTGGAGCCCCGCACCTTCAGTCCCGGCAGCAGCTCGATCCGGCGCACCGGGCCCGCGGGGGTGCCGGACGCGGCGTCGGCCAGCCGGTGCAGGAGCAGTTCGGCCGCGGCCCGTCCGATCTCGGCCTTCGGCGGGGCCACGGCGGTCAGCGGGGTGCCGCCGAGCGCGGCGACCACGTCGTCGTACGCGACCACGGAGCAGTCCTCCGGGACCCGTACGCCGTCCTCGGCGAGCCGCTGCACCAGCATCAGGGCGTCCACGTCACCGTGCAGGACGGCGCAGGTGGCGCCGCGCTCGCGGAGCAGCGCGGCGAGATCGGGAGGGGTACGGCCGGCCGCGCCTGCGGGGCCCGGCGCGGCGGCCGGGGAGCTGAGGACCACCGACCAGTCCTCCACCTCGGGCCGGCCCTCGGCGATGTCGGCGAAGGCGGCGCGCAGGGAGCGGGCCGTGGGGCTGTCGTCGCGGGCGGCCAGTACGATCCGGCGGTGGCCGAGGGCGATCAGATGGCCGACGGCGAGATGGGTGCCGTACCAGTGGTCGGAGCAGACCGAGTCGAGGGCGTGCAGGGCGCTGCCGGGACGGGGCCGGCGCTCCATGAGCACGGTGGGCACGCCGACGTCGGCCAGCCAGCCGTAGTCCGCCTCCTCCGCGGGGGCGCTGCGCCACCTCGGCGCGATCAGCAGCCCCCGGGCGCCGCCCGCCAGCGCCGCGTCCACCAGGTGCCGTTCGGCGCCGGCGGCCTGCGGCGCGATGTGCAGCGCGATACGCATTCCGGCCTCCTCCAGCACCGTACGGGCGCCGTGCAGCGTCTCGTACAGGTACGAGTGGCGCTCGGGCACCACGAGCGCGACCGCGCCGCCCCCGGACGGGGAGCCGGCGCGTGCGGCGGGTACGGCCGGTTCGTGCTCGGCGGCCACCGGGCGCGCCACGCCGTGGCCGCGCCGCAGTCTGCCCTCCTGGGCCAGCTCCTCCACGTCCCTGCGGACCGTGACCACCGAGACCTCCAGTTCGGCGGCGAGTGTGCTCACCTTGACGGCGCCGCGCGCCTCCACCACGGCGAGGATCCGCTGCCGCCTGAGTTCGACCGGCTCTCGCATACTGTTCGGCCCCCTGCCGTACCGCTGTGTCGTACCGCTCTGTCGTACCGTGCCGTCTGACCGTGCGCTTGTTCGTTTGAATGCTTCGAATGAGCGCTTTGAGCCGCAGCATAGCGATCACCGGAAACGGATTCCCGTGTACCCGTTTCCCGTCGGAGCCGTTGACCTCTCCGTAACACGCCCTTACGGTTTCGGCGTTCGGGATCACAGATGATGTTCGACATGCCGGACGTGCTGTGTCCCTCCACCCCGAAGGCCCGAAAGGGAGACTGCATGAGCCGCAGTGACGTCCCCAGCCGCCGCTTGGTACTGAAGGGAGCCCTGGCAGCCGGTGCCCTGACGGCGGTGCCCGGTGTCGCCGCATCCGCCTCCGCCGCCACTTCCGCGGCCGCGTTCCGCAACCCGCTGATCGAGCAGCGCGCCGATCCCCACATCCAGCGCCACACCGACGGCCAGTACTACTTCACGGCGACCGCACCCGAATACGACCGCATCGTCCTGCGCCGCTCCCCCACCATCCGGGGGCTGGCGACCGCCGAGGAGTCGGTGATCTGGCGCAGGCACACGAGCGGTGACATGGGCGCGCACATCTGGGCGCCGGAGCTGCACCACATCGACGGTAAGTGGTACGTCTACTTCGCGGCGGGCCGCACGGACGACGTGTGGAAGATACGGATCTGGGTGCTGGAGAACGACAGCGCCGACCCGTTCACGGGGACCTGGCGGGAGAAGGGCCGGATCACCACCGCCTGGGACACCTTCTCGCTCGACGCCACCACCTTCGCCCACCGCGGCACCCGCTATCTCGCCTGGGCGCAGTACGAGCCCGGCATGGACAACAACACCGCGATCTTCCTCTCCGCGATGGCGAACCCCTGGACACTGACGGGCCCTCAGGTCAGGCTCACCACACCGGAGTTCGACTGGGAGTGCGTGGGCTACCGGGTCAACGAGGGGCCCGCGGTCATCCAGCGCAACGGCCGGGTCTTCCTCTCGTACTCGGCGAGCGCCACCGATCACCACTACTGCATGGGCCTGCTCACCGCGGACACCCGTGCCGATCTGCTCGATCCCGGGTCCTGGTCGAAGTCCCCCACTCCGGTGTTCGCGAGCAGCGACGCCACGGGGCAGTACGGGCCCGGGCACAACACGTTCACGGTCGCGGAGGACGGGCGCACCGATGTGCTCGTCTACCACGCCCGGCAGTACAAGGAGATCACCGGTGACCCGCTGCACGACCCCAACCGGCACACCCGCGTCCAGCGGCTGGGCTGGCGGCGGGACGGTACCCCGGACTTCGGGGTACCGGTGGCGGACGGACCGGCCGGCGGCGTCACCGCGGCGACGCGGTAAAGGAGGGTGTCCGAGATGAGAAACCGCCTGCGCACACTGCTGCTCGCGCTCTGCGTCGGGGCCGCGGCCGTCTTCCTGCCGGCCGGCACGGCTCAGGCCGCCGGTCCGGTGACCGTCCTCAGCGGCACCCAGTTCACCGACACCTCCGGGGCGCTGGTGCACGCCCATGGCGGCGGGGTCATCAAGGTCGGTGCCTGGTACTACTGGTTCGGCGAGAACCGCAACGCGGACAACACCTTCCGGTACGTCTCCGCGTACCGCTCCGCCGACCTCAAGACCTGGGAGTTCCGCAACCATGTGCTGACCCAGGCGACCGACCCGGAGCTGGCCAGCGCCAACATCGAGCGGCCGAAGGTCATCTACAACACCGCGACCGGGCAGTTCGTGATGTGGATGCACAAGGAGACCGCCACGGACTACGGCCAGGCGCGCGCCGCCGTGGCCACCTCGGCCACGGTCGACGGCAACTACACCTGGAAGGGCAGCTTCCGGCCGCTCGACACCCATATGTCGCGTGACATCACACTGTTCACCGACACGGACGGCGCGGGCTACATGGTGTCGGCCGCCCGGGAGAACTACGACCTCCAGATCTACCGGCTGACCGCCGACTACACCGGTATCGCCTCGCTGGTCGCCAACCCCTGGCCGGGCGGCCACCGCGAGGCGCCCGCGCTCTTCAAGCGCGGCAGTGTGTACTTCATGCTCACCTCGGGCGCGACCGGGTGGAGCGCCAACCAGCAGCAGTACGCGACGGCCACCTCGCTCGCCGGCCCGTGGAGCGCGATGCAGAACGTGGGCGACTCGACGACGTACAACTCCCAGACCGCGTACGTCCTCCCCGTCCAGGGCACCTCGGCCACCTCGTACCTGTACATGGGCGACCGGTGGGGCAACTCCTTCGGCCGCACGGTCAACGACTCGCGCTACGTCTGGCTGCCGCTGGCCTTCCCGACCAGCACCTCGATGACCATGGCCTGGTATCCGGAGATCACCATCGACACCGCCGCCGGTACGGTGACCGGCTCGGGGGGCCCGTACGAGTCGCTGACCGCCCGGCACAGCGGCAAGTGCGCGGACGTCCCCAACCAGTCGATCATCGAGAACGTCGCGATCACCCAGTACACCTGCAACGGCGGTGGCAACCAGCGGTTCTGGTTCCGGGACACCGGTGACGGCCATGTGCAGCTGATGGGCCGGCAGAGTTCCCTGTGCCTGACCGAGGTGGGGTCCGATGTGCAGCAGCGGGCGTGCGGCACCGGAACGGATCAGCAGTGGCGGGTGACCACCAACAGCGCCGGGTATGCCGCGCTGGCGGCCCGGGCGAGCGGCAAGTGCCTCGATGTCAGCGGCGCGTCCGCCGACAACTCGGCCAGGATCATCACGTACACCTGCAACGGCGCGACCAACCAGCAGTGGAGCA
This sequence comes from Streptomyces sp. NPDC093109, assembly GCF_040701725.1. NCBI lineage: Bacteria > Bacillati > Actinomycetota > Actinomycetes > Kitasatosporales > Streptomycetaceae > Streptomyces > Streptomyces sp. NPDC093109. Next base: position 92,552 of record NZ_JBFBEZ010000010.1, on the reverse strand, counting down.
GGGCCTCCTGACACGGTGAGCCGTAGCGGGGCGGCCCCGGGCCGGAGTCCGGGGCCGCCCACGCGGCAACCTTTTCCGCGTGGGCGGCGACCGGGAGGCAGAGGGACCGATCCATATCCCCGCCCTCTCCCCCCACCCCCTCCGGAGGCATCCGTGCGGTTCAGATTCGGCTCGTCCCCGACCGCCCGGCGCTGGACGGCGCTGGCCGTCCTGGCACCGGCCTGCGCCCTCCTCACCGGTATGGTCGCCCCGCTGCCGGACGCGGACGTGCCGGCCGCGCCGCTGGCCGCGGCGGCGCAGCTGGAGCGGCTCGACCGCGGACTGGTCAGTGTGCACACCGGCAATGACAATCTGGTCAGCTGGCGCTGGCTGGGCACCGACGCGGACAACGTCACGTTCAACCTCTACCGCGGCTCCGTCAAGGTCAACACCCAGCCGATCACCACGACGAACTATCTGCACAAGGACGCGCCGAACTCGGCCGACTACACGGTGCGCGCGATCGTGAACGGTACGGAACAGGCCGCATCCCCCAGCGCGATCCAGTTCCGGCCCGGCTATCTCGACGTACCGATCCAGGTGCCGCCGGCCGGCGCGGACTACACGTACGAGGCGAACGACGCCTCCGTCGGCGACCTCGACGGCGACGGCGATCTCGACATCGTCCTGAAGTGGCAGCCCACCAACGCCAAGGACAACTCGCAGTCCGGCGTCACGGGCAACACCATCATCGACGGCTACACCCTCCAGGGGCAGCGGCTGTGGCGGATCGATCTCGGCCGCAACATCCGCTCCGGCGCGCACTACACCCAGTTCCAGGTGTACGACTACGACGGTGACGGCAAGGCCGAGATCGCCATGAAGACGGCGGACGGCACGGTCGACGGCACGGGCAGGGTCATCGGCAACGCCTCGGCGGACTACCGGAATTCGGCCGGGTACGTGCTGGACGGACCGGAGTTCCTGACGGTGTTCAGCGGGCAGACGGGCGCGGCACTCAGCACGGTCGACTACGTGGTGCCGCGCGGCACGGTCTCCTCGTGGGGCGACTCGTACGGCAACCGGGTGGACCGGTTCCTCGCCGGGACCGCGTATCTGGACGGCACCAGGCCCTCGCTGATCAGCGCGCGGGGCTACTACACCCGTACGGTGATCGCCGCCTGGGACTTCAGGAACGGGCAGCTGACCCGGCGCTGGACGTTCGACACCAACAGCTCGACCAACACCGGCAAGGGCTACGACGGCCAGGGCAACCACGCGCTGGCGATCGGCGATGTGGACGGCGACGGCAAGGACGAGATCGTCTACGGCTCGATGGCGGTCGACGACAACGGCGCCGGGCTGTGGACGACGAAGAACGGCCACGGTGACGCGGCCCATCTCGGCGATCTCGATCCGTCGCGGCCGGGTCTCGAGTACTTCAAGGTGGACGAGGAATCCACCAAGCCCTCGTCGTACTTCGCGGACGCCAGGACGGGTCAGGTGCTCTGGTCGACCCCGGCGAACGGTGACAACGGACGCGGGGTGGCGGGCGACATCTGGGCCGGCAGCCCGGGCGCCGAGATGTGGTCGGCGCGCGACGACTCGCTCCGCTCCACCACCGGCGCGGCGATCGGCAGCAAGCCGTCCTCGGTCAACTTCCTGGCCTGGTGGGACGGGGATCCGGTGCGCGAGCTGCTCGACGGCACCCGTATCGACAAGTACGGCCCTTCGGCCGACACCCGGCTGCTGACCGCGTCGGGGGTGCACTCCAACAACGGCACCAAGGCGACGCCCTCGCTCTCCGGTGACATCCTCGGCGACTGGCGCGAGGAGGTCATCTGGCCCACCACCGACAACACGGCGCTGCGGATCTACTCCACGCCGTACGAGACCGACCGGAAGATCACCACACTGCTGCACGACCGGCAGTACCGGACGGCGCTCGCCTGGCAGAACACCGCCTACAACCAGCCGCCGCACCCGGGCTTCTTCATCGGTGACAACATGCCCACCCCGCCGCGGCCGGCCCTCACCACTCCGTGACGTGACCCGTCCGACGGGCGCCGCGCCCGCCCTCCCGGCCGCCGCCGCGGCCGGGAGGGCGGGAGGACGCGCGCGAGCGGGGAACGCCGTCAGTCGCGGGCGACCGGGCAGCCGCCGGTGAGCTTCCCGAGGAAGGCGTTGGGGTCGTAGTAGTGCTCGACCTGGAGGAGCTTGAGGTCGTCGGTGACGGTGGCGACGCTCATGCCGAACATCTCGACGAGCTCACCGGTGGGCTTGAAGCCCTTGTACTCGCCGTCGAAGACGCCCCAGTGGCGCCACTTGAAGGCGATGGTGGGCGGCGGGCTGAGGACTTCCAGCACCTCCCAGAAGAACCCCTGCGACAGCGCGTCGAGGAAGACGTGGTGCGAGGACTCGAAGCTCTCGGCGCCGGCCGGGTAGAAGATGCTGTCACCGATGAGGACGTTGTAACTGCCCTTCTCCACCAGGTCCTTGGCGTCGGCCCACGGGCTGCCGTTGAAGTTCGTACGGAACTTCTCGCTGACCATGGAGACCCAGGTCTTGGGGTCCTTGTTGTGCGAGACCTCCATCTCGAAGACCTGCACGAGCGTCTCGACGATCTCCTCCAGGGAACCCGCCGCGTGCTCGGTCACCCGCTGCTGGGGCATCACCGTCTCCGACAGGTGGTAGTCCGGCGCCTTTTTTCGCCAGGACTCGGGAGCGGTCGCGGCGACCACGGCATCACGGCCCTGCAGCCACAGCGGTGTCTCGGTCGTCGGGGTGTCCGGCACGTCGTACTTCCTTACATCTTAAACGGCACTGAAGGTTTTGATGATTCAGTGGAGGTCCCGAGGATCCTCGGTGAAAACAACGCATATCCACAAGGCGATTATCCGCCACGCGTTCGATTTTAATCAGCCGCCGACCGTACCGGACCGATGTGTGTCACACCGGTCCGGTACGGTCGAGGTCAGCGCAGCACCCGTGCCGGGACCAGCTGTTGGGCCCGCAGCTCATCGCGGACCAGAGTCGCGAACCGGGTGGCCCCGTACTCCGAGGTGTGCGTGTTGTCGCGCTTCTCGTTGTAGAGGAAGAACGCCTTGGAACCCTCCGGCCCCGCCTCCTCGACCAGCCGCTTGGTCAGCGCGGTGAGGTCGATGAGCGGGATGTCCCGCTCGGCGGCGAGCCCGCGCAGCTGGGCCGGCAGGTCCACCCCGAGCTCGTTGACGTTGAGGGCGGGAGCGTTGTCGAGAGTCCCGTCGGCGTTGAACCAGCGGCGGACGATCGGGGTGACGAGAACCGGCCGGCCGCCGCGCGCCTCCAGCCGTGCGATCATGGTGGTGAGATTGGCCCGGTAGACGTCCGCCGGGGTCTGTTTGTCGTTGTGGGCGAGCTGGATGAGCACCACATCGCCCTGCCGGACCCGGGATTCGACCGTCGGAAACAGCGCCGGTGTGGCGAGGTACGAGCCGGTGCCCTCCCCCGAGTCCGCGTAATTGGCGACCGAGAGACCCCTCCTGACGAACTGCGGCAGCTGCTGCCCCCAACCGGTGTACGGCTCGCCAATCTGGTCGCAGACGGTCGAGTCGCCGATCAGCAGCAGCTGCGGACTGTGCGGCGCCGGTGTCACCCGCAGACCGGCGAGGAGCGGCGCCGCGCCGCCGAAGCGCAGGTCGAGCCCCGGGCTGCCGGCCGGTCCCGTCGGCTCCCCCTCGGGGTCGCGTACGTCGATGGTGAAGGCGCGGCGTACCGTACGCCCGGCGGCGGTGGCCGTCTCGGCGAGCATGGTGCGGCGGGACTCGGCCGCGACGGCGGTGCTGCCCGCCGTCGCGCCGCCGAGCAGGGCCTCCACCTCGTACGTACCGGGTGGGACGTCGAAGTGGCAGACCACGGGGGCGGTTCCGGTGCACCGGTCCAGTGCGGTGGGCCGGGCGTGACCGGGACCGTGGCCGGGGCCGTGTGCCTGGACCGGGGCCGCGGCGAGTCCTCCGAGCACGGTGAGCGCCGCCAGCGCAGTGGTGAAAGTACGTCTCATGGCCGGACTCCCCGGCCGGGCGCGGGTCACCTGGGGATGCTGTCGCCCACGAGGGCGAGGTTCTGGATGGCGGCGAGCCCGAAGAGCGCCGTGGTGTTGGTGCTGATCTCCAGGTTCTCGTAGCCGGGTTCGAGCACGTCGGGACCCTTGAGCGGGGTCTTGTCCCAGACCATGGCCTTCGTGTAGCCGTCGCTGGAGTAGAACTTCTCCCAGGCGCGGGCGGCCAGCCCCGCGTCGCCCAACTGGGCCGCCGCGTAGGCGTCCTGGCGGGAGTGGCCCTGGAAGAGCAGCAGGGAGCCGAAGTTGGAGCCGTACCGGGCGGCCTGCTCGGTCTTGCTCGCGTTGAAGTAGCGGCAGTAGTCGAGCCAGGCCGCCTTGAACGAGGGCACGTCGATGAGCGGGATCAGCTCCGCGCACATCTCGACGAGGCCGAACATCGAGGAGAGATGGGAGACGCCCACCACGGGCTTGCTCTCGACCGCGAACTTCCCGGTGTCGAGGTCGTAGAGCGCGGAGCCCTGGACGAATCCGTTGGGCTGGGCGCCGATGGTCTCCATGGTGGAGCGGAGCCTGGCCTCGGCCTTGGCGGCCTTGGGGCCCCGGCGCTCCCACTCGGTGAGCCAGGCCGCGGCGAGACCGCTCCAGTCGGTGCCGAAGCCGACCGACAGGGCGTTGCGGTCGGGCTCGTACGGTTCGGTGCGAATCTTGCGGATGGGGTCGAGGACGAGGAAGGTCTCGTCGGAGTCCACGAGCGAGTGCATCAGGTCGCCGACGCGTTCGTCCGCCGTGAGGTAGTAGTACGGGCGGCGGTAGACGGCGGTGGAGATGCGCTGCTGCTTGGCGCTGTCCGCGTAGTGCTGTACGCCGTGCCGGGTGCCGAGCCCCGCCCACTTGCCGAGGTGGTAGACGTCGACCTCGCCGGTGTGCCGGGTCATGGCCTCGGCGAAGCGGAAGATGTCGGCGCGGCCGGAGCGCAGATACGCGAACCAGAGCCAGAGGTCGGGCGAGAGCTCGGAGTTGTCCCACGCGTAGCCGCCGACGTCGTACCGCCACTGGTGCCGGTCCTCGTCGTAGCTGTGCATGATGTCGCCGTAGTCCCAGAAGCCGTACCAGCGCCGCTGTTCGACCTGGTCCTTGTAGTACGTGAAGAGGTAGTCGAGCTGCTCCTCGATCTTGGCCTTGGCGGGGACGGAGCGGTCGACGGGGGCGAAGAGTCCGCCGAACACACCTGCGGAGGTGAGCGCTTCGGCGGAGGCGGCGAGCTGGGGCGGGGTGTGGACGGCCGCGGACTGGGCGACGAGTGCGTCGGCGGTGGGGGTGGCTCCGTTGGCCCAGAACGTCAGCTCGCTGGTGCGGGCGATGCCGTACGGGGTGCCGAAGCCGGGCTCGTAGTCCTCGTAGGTGATGTTGAGGCCCTCGATCTGCTCCGGGAAGGTGTCCTGGCCCAGGCCGTCGTGGTAGAAGCGCAGGTCCATGGGCTGGGCCTCGGGCGACCAGAGCCAGAGGGTGACCTCGGCCTCGTCGCCGGCCGCGCCCCGGATGTCGAGCTGGGCGGGGTGCTTGTGCCAGAAGTCGCGCAGCCCGAAGGAGAGTCCGCCGCTGACCCCGCCGACGTAGCCGAAGCCGTTGGCCCGGCTGCCGCCGCCCGCCGGGATCCAGCCGTGGCCGGCCTTGGTGCGCTTGCGCAGGGTGAAGCCGTCGGAGGAGAGCTGGGCGAGGGTGTAGTCGCCCCAGGTGGGGATGTACTTCAGCCGGGTGGTGACACGCTGGTCCCAGGTGGCGGGGTCGGGCAGCCTCTCGCCCTTGACCTGGGCGGTGCGGACGTTGGCGCCGGGGTCGCGGCGCAGTCCGGTGATGCCCTGGACGGCTTCGGTGAGAAAGCCCTTGTCCTCGCCGGCGATACGGATGTGCCGGTCGTACGCGGCGTCGCGCATCGGGACGGTGAAGCGGACACCGAGGCCGCGGATGAAGTCGCCCTTGGTGCGGCCGGGGGTCTGCTCGCCGTCGTAGGTAATGGTGTGCACCATCCGGAACGACTCGGAGCCGGCGTAGAAGTAGAGACGGACGCTGAACGGGAGCCAACGGCGGCTGCCCTTGCGGTGTTTGCCGTCGATGCGGACCACTGCCCTTACGGGGCCGTCCTGTTCGACGGTGGCGCCGCTGATCTCGCCGTCGAACCGCTCCCACTTGGCGGTGGCGTGTTCGCCGTCGTCGAGTTCGCCCTGGCGCAGCAGGACGAGACGGCCGTCGGTGGCGATCTTGGTGGCGCCCCGGCTGACGGACTCGACGAGCCGGGTGCCGTCCTTGCCTATGACGGCCTTGATGACGCCGGTGTCGACGGTGATCCTCCGCTGGCTCCGGCTGACGGTGACCTTCTTCGCGGCGGTGGCGGGGGTGCCGGGCGCGAGGGTGAAGCGGTCGGCGCCGGCGGCCGTGGGGCCGACCGCGTGGGCCGTCCACTTGAGCGAGCCGTCCGGCCAGTAGGCGGTGGGCCAGGTCTGCACGGGTACGGCCGTGCCGTCCTCGGTGGCGAGCGCGAAGGCCGTCCCGGCGGGGTGCGCGCCCTGCCGCCACGGCACACCGAAGGTGGAGCCGGCCGCGGCGCCGAGGCCGCCGTCCTCCAGCCAGGAGACGCTGACGGGGCCGCCGGGCCCGGCGGCGGCGCGGCCGTCCGCCGCATGGGCGTCCTCCTGGCCGAGTACCCAGCCGACCTGGGTGGCGGCGCCCGCGACGGCGGCGGCCTTGAGCAGGGACCTGCGAGGGATCGGAGACATCAAATTCCTTTCATGCGCATGACATATACAGGCGTATGAATGCCGACGAACGGAAGGGGGGAAGGGGAAGAGAAACCCGGGCGGAACGGGGGTTCAGTGGTGCCCGTGGCGCCGCTCGACGGCCAGCGCGCCCGCCACGACGACCCCGAGCACGGGCGCGGCGAGCGGTGCCGCGAACCAGGCCGACACCGGCACCACGGCCAGCCCGCAGATCAGCAGCAGCGAGCCGGCCGGGTCCCGTACGGTACGGCGGACGGCGGCCGGCAGCAGCGCCCGCCACGACGCGCCGGGCCGCCAGCTCACGGCGGCCCGCAGCCCGGCGGCGAGCAGGCCGAGGAAGGCCAGCACCCCGACCGTACCGGCGAACGCACCGCCGGGCAGCCCGGCCCGTACGACGACGAGATCGGCGTAGAGCAGCCAGAGCGCCGCCCAGCCGGCCAGCCCGACGAGCCAGCCGTGCCGGGCGGCGGAGCGCAGATCGGCGGCGAACTCCCGCCAGGTCGCGGCCTCGTGGGCCAGCACCCGGCGCAGATGCGCCGCGCCGGCGGCGAGCGCGGCGGGCAGGGTGAGCAGCGGCAGCGCGGCCAGCGCGATCCACACTCCGGTGAGCAGACACTCGGCGAAGACGGCGAACGCGCGCTGGAACGCGGACTCGGGCCGGGGAGCGCGGTCCTTCGTACGCTTCGCACTCCTGGAGCGGGTGGATCGCGTGCTGCTGGTGGTCGCGCTCATGCCGGGCTCAGCCTTTCAGTCCGGAGGTGGCCATGCCGTCGATCAGATACCGCTGGAAGGCGAGGAAGAAGAGCAGGACCGGCAGCAGCGCGATGAGCGACATCGCGATCATCCCGCCGTAGTTGGCGACGCCGTCCTGGTCCACGAACATCTTCAGCCCCAGCGAGACGGTGTACTTGTCCGGGTCGTTGAGATAGATCAGCGGACCCATGAAGTCGTTCCACGCGTTGATGAAGGTGAAGATGGCGCTGGTGATCAGCGCGGGCCTGCACAGCGGCAGCACGATCGACCAGTAGATCCGCGCGTGCCCGCAGCCGTCCAGCCGCGCCGCCTCGTCCAGCTCCTTCGGCAGGTTCCGCATGAACTGCATCATCAGGAAGACGAAGAAGGCGTCCGTGGCGAGGTACTTGCCGAGCAGCAGCGGTGTGTAGGTGTTGATCAGGTCGAGCTTCTGGAACAGCACGTACTGCGGGATCAGCAGTACGTGGTACGGCAGCAGCAGGGTGCCGATCATCAGGGTGAAGAGCACATTGCGCCCCGCGAACCTGATCCGGGCGAAGGCGTAGGCCGCCAGCGAGCAGGAGATCAGCACACCGAGCACCGAACCGAGCGCCAGCACCGTGGAGTTGACGAAGAAGGTGGAGATCGGGATGTCCGCGATCCCGTCGGCGAGCCGGGTGAAGTTCTCGGTGATCGGGGCCGTGGGGAACAGCTCCAGACTGCCCACGATCTCGTCGTTGGGCTTGAACGAGCCGCCGATCACCCAGAACACCGGGTAGAGCACCACGGCCAGGACCGCGAGGGAGCCCAGGTGCCAGGCGAGCGAGCCGGCGCCGCCGCGGCGGAACGCGGTCGCCGCCCGCCGGAGGGCGGGTTCGCTCTCCACCACCGGGGTGGTCGGGGTACTGCTCACCGGGACGCCTCCTCGTAGTGCACCCAGCGTTTCTGGGACCAGAACAGCACCGCGGTCACCAGTCCGACCGCGAGCAGCAGCATCCACGCCATGGCCGAGGCGAGCCCCATCCGGCTGTTCTCGAAGCCCTGGACGTAGAGGTAACAGGTGTAGACGAGTGTGGCGTCGGCCGGACCGCAGGTGCCGCCCGCGCCGCCGAGTATGTACGCCGAGCCGAAGATCTGGAAGGAGTGGATGGTCTCCAGCAGGACGTTGAAGAACAGCACCGGGGAGATCATCGGCAGGGTGATGTTCCAGAACCGGCGCAGCGGTCCGGCGCCGTCGACCTCGGCCGCCTCGTACAGCGAGCGCGGCACCTGCTTCAGTCCGGCCAGGAAGATCACCATGGGCGCGCCGAACTGCCAGACCGTGAGCGCCACCAGGCTGTAGATGATCCAGTCGGGGTCACCGATCCAGCCGCCGACGTCCACACCGAACAGTCCGCGCTGGACGCGGTCCACCACGGCGTCGTCCGAGAAGATCGCCTTCCAGACGATGGCGATGGAGACGCTCGCGCCGATCAGCGACGGCGCGTAGAACGCGGCGCGGTAGAACGCCTGGCCGCGGCGCTGCTGGCTGAGCAGCAGGGCCACCCCGAGGGCGGCGGCCAGCTTGAGCGGGGTGCCGATGACCACGTACCAGAGTGTCACCGAGACCGAGTGGCGCCAGCGCGCGTCGGCGAACATCTCGGTGAAGTTGCCGAACCCGACCCACTGCGGGGCGTCGAAGAGGTTGTAGTCGGTGAAGGCGAAGTAGAGCGAGGCGACCATCGGGCCGGCCGTGAGCAGCAGGAACCCCGCGATCCAGGGGGACATGAAGAGATAGCCGGCCAGGTTGTCCCGGTGGCCGCGCCGCGGTGCGGCGGGGCCACCGGGGCCGGAGCCCGCCGGGGAGCCTTCGGGGAGGTGCTCCGACGCCGCGGGCCGTCTCGTCGCCACGGTGGATCCCATCAGAAGCCGATGGCCGTCTTCGACTCGGTGAAGAACTGCTTCACCGCGTCGTCCACGGACCGCGAGCCCAGGGCCAGTTCCTCGGCGAGGCGCAGGAAGGCCGACTCGGCGACGTCGGCGCCCGCCGGATGCGGCGTGATGGGCTCCAGCACACCGGTGTCGACGAGCTGCTTCTCGTAGGCGGCGATGTCCTTGTTGACCTGGTCGGTGGGCTGGAACGCCTCGTACTGCGCCGTGGTGGTGGGGACACCGCGGTCGTAGCCCATGATCTTGGCGACCTCGGGGTCGTGCACCATGAAGTCGATGAACTGGGCGACTTCCTTGGGGTGTTTGGTGCGCTTGGAGCCGCTCAGCATCAGCGAGCCGAGATACTGGCCGGTCTTCTTGCCGTCGGTGGTCGGGATGGGCGCGAGGCCGTACTCGCTCTTGCCCTCGGAGGTGTAGCGCACGGTGAAGTTGTCCCAGGTGAACTCGCAGCCGGCGATCTCGGCGGCCAGCGCGGACTTGGGCTTGATCTGCGCGACCTTCTTGGGGTCCGTGTAGAGGCCCGACTTGACGCCCTCGTACCCCTTGGTCCACCACTCCTTGAGGTCGGCCTCGGTGAACCCGAGGGCGTCCGTGGTGAAGAACGCCTTGCCGTGCTGGCGCAGATAGAGGTCGTAGAGGTACATGACCCCGTAGCCTCCGCTGTCACCGGCCCGGCCCGTGGTGTCCCGGATCTTGGCCAGCGCCGCGTCGAAGTCGTCCCAGGTCCAGCCGGGCTTCGGGCTGACGCCGGCCTTCCGGAACACCTTCTCGTCGATGACCAGGGCCATCGAGTTGCTGCCGACCGGGACGCCGAGCAGCTTCCCGTCGACCTCGCCGAAGGTCTCCAGTCCGGCCCGGAAGCCGTCCATGCTCAGGTTGCCCGCCTTGACCTGGGCGTTCAGGTCGAGCAGAACGTTCTTCGCGTCGTACTTGCGCAGGAAGCCGATGGCGTTCTGGAAGACATCGGGCGGATTGCCGCCGGAGGCCTGGGTGTTGAACTTCTTCCAGAAGTCGAGGTAGGGCTGGAAGTCCGTCTTGACCTTGATCTTCGGGTACTTCTTCTCGAAGAGCGCGATGGTCTGGTTGATCCTCTTGGCCCGGTCGTCGGAGCCCCACCACGCGTAGCGGATGGTCACACTCCCGTCGCCCGATCCGCTGCCGGATCCGCAGCCGGCCGCCGTCAGGCCGAGAGCGGCCAGTGAGCCGCCCGCGATCTTGAGCAGGCCGCGCCGGTCAACACTCCCGGTCGTAGACACAGTTCGTCTCCAGTCGCTCATTGAATCGTTTTAGGTAAGCGCTTGCCGGAATAGTCACGGACCCGCGGGGCCTACGTCAACGGTTGGGACAACATCAGTCGAAGCGCTTCGGCGCCCGGGCTTCCGGGCCCGCCCGGACTCCCCACTACTTCTGCGCGAAGCATTGACGAAACACCACGGCCGCCTTAGCTTCATCGGCGTCGTACTTCGTACGTCATATATGAGACACGAGATGTGAGAGCGCCGATGGCCTTCGCCCCGAGTCCGATCCCCTCCCGCACCCAGTACGTCCTCGAAGCGATCAAACACTCCATCCTCACCGGGGGGCTCACCCCCGGACAGCCACTGGTGGAGGCCGAACTCGCCGCGGGTTTCGGTGTGTCGAAGACACCCGTGCGCGAAGCGCTCAAGACGCTGGCCGGCACCGGCCTGGTCGTCATGAGCCAGTTCAAGGGCGCCACCGTGCGCACGGTCGACGCGGCCATGGCCCATGAGGTCTACGACGTACGGATGCTGCTCGAACCGGAGGCACTGCGGCGCTCCCTCGCCCGCCACGCCTCGCTCGAGGACGCGCGAGAGGCGCTGGTCAGAGCGGACGGGGCGGCCGACCGGGCCGAACGCTCCCTGGCCAACAGGGAGTTCCACCGGGCGCTGTATCTGCCCTGCGGCAATCCGCTGCTGGCCCGGATGCTGGACGAGGTACGCGACCAGGCGGCCCTGGTGTCGACCGTCGCCTGGGCCGCCGTGCCGTCCTGGGAGCGGGAGGCCACCGAACACCGCGAGATCCTGCGGCTCGCCCTCGCAGGTGACGCCGACGGCGCCGCCCGTGCCCTGCACGATCACATCGCCTCCTTCGTACAACGGGCGTTCCCCGAGGAGACCACGCATGACCAGCCCTGATCTCACGCAGTCACGGGACGCGCTCGCCGATGTGGTGGCGATCCCGGTGACCCCCTTCACCGCGGACGACACCCTCGACACCGACGCCCACCGGCTGCTGCTGCGCCGGCTGCTCGACGGCGGTGTCCGCACCGTCACACCGAACGGCAACACCGGCGAGTACTACGCGCTCGCCCCCGACGAGCGCCGCGCCGTCACCGAGCTGACCATCGAGGAGGCCGCCGGGCGCGCCGCGGTCCTGGTCGGCATCGGCCTCGAAGTGCCGGCCGCCGTCGCCGCCGCCACCCACGCCCGCGACGCCGGCGCGCAGATGGTGATGGTCCATCAGCCCGTACACCCCTATGTGTCGCAGGGCGGCTGGATCGACTACCACCGCGCCATCGCGGAGGCCGTTCCCGAGCTGGGTGTGGTCCCGTACATCCGTAACGCGCAGCTCGCCGGGGAGTCCCTCGCGGCCCTCGGCGAGCTGTGTCCCAATGTCATCGGCGCGAAGTACGCCGTGCCGGACGCCGCGCGGTTCGCGGCCTTCGCGCGGGACGCGGGGCTGGAGCGGTTCGTCTGGGTGGCGGGGCTCGCCGAGCTGTACGCGCCCTCGTACTTCGCGGGCGGGGCGACCGGCTTCACCTCCGGTCTGGTCAATGTCGCGCCGGCCGTCTCGCTGGGGATGCTGGAGGCGCTGCGGGCCGGGGACTACGCGGGTGCCATGAAGGTGTGGGAGCAGATCAGGCCCTTCGAGGAGCTGCGGGCGGCGCGCCAGTCCGCCGACAACGTGACGGTGGTCAAGGAGGCGCTCGCGGCCCTCGGACTCTGCCGCCGCGATCTGCGCCCGCCGAGCCGCGAGCTGCCCGAGGACCAGCGCGCGGCCGTGGCCTCGCTCGTCGCGGGGTGGGCGATATGACCGTGAAGCCGGAGGAGTTGCGCAGCCACCAGTGGTACGGGAGCGGAATCGCGTCGGGCCTGCGGTCCTTCAGCCACCGGGCCCGCACCCGTCAGCTGGGCTATCTGCCCGAGGAGCACCTGGGCAAGCCGGTCATCGCGGTCCTCAACACCTGGTCCGACATCAACCCCTGCCATGTGCATCTGCGCGAGCGCGCCCAGGCGGTCAAGCGCGGGGTGTGGCAGGCGGGCGGGTTCCCGCTGGAGTTCCCCGTCTCCACACTCTCCGAGACGTTCCAGAAGCCGACGCCCATGCTCTACCGCAACATGCTGGCGATGGAGACGGAGGAGCTGCTGCGCTCCTATCCGGTGGACGGCGCGGTGCTGCTGGGCGGCTGCGACAAGACGACACCGGCGCTGCTGATGGGCGCGGCCAGTGTGGATCTGCCCACGGTGTTCGTACCGGCGGGGCCGATGCTGCCGGGGCACTGGCGCGACGAAGTGCTCGGCTCGGGCACGGACATGTGGAAGTACTGGGACGAGATGCGGGCCGGGCTCATCGGGGAGAGTGAGCTGGCCGAGCTGGAGAACGGCCTGGCGCGCTCCCCCGGCACCTGTATGACCATGGGCACCGCGTCCACCCTCACCGCCGCGGCCGAGGCGCTCGGGGTGAGCATGCCCGGCGCGTCGTCCATCCCGGCCGTGGACTCGGGACACGAGCGGATGGCCGCCGCGTCCGGGAGCCGCGCCGTCGGCCTGGTGTGGTCGGATCTGCGGCTGTCCAAGCTGCTGACCAGGGAGGCTTACGAGGACGCCGTCGCCACCGTGCTGGCGCTGGGCGGCTCGACCAACGCGGTGATCCATCTGATCGCGATGGCGGGACGCTCCGGCATCCGGCTCACCCTGGACGACTTCGACCGCATCGCGCGGACCGTACCGGTGCTGGCCAACCTCCGTCCCGGCGGGCGGTATCTGATGGAGGACTTCCACTTCGCGGGCGGGCTGCCGGCCTTTCTGACCCGGCTGACGGACGTACTGCACCTGGACCGGCCGACGGTCGCGCACACCACCCTGCGGGATCAGCTCGACGGCGCGCTCGTACACAATCCGGATGTCATCCGCGAGCGGGACGAGGCGCTCGCGCCGGAGGGCGGGGTGGCGGTGCTGCGCGGCAATCTCTGTCCGGACGGCGCGGTCATCAAACACATCGCCGCCGACCAGCGGCTCCTCAAACACACCGGGCCCGCGGTGGTCTTCGACGACTACCGGACGATGCAGCGCACCATCAACGACCCGGCCCTGGCGATCACCGCCGACCATGTGCTGGTACTGCGCAACGCGGGCCCCAAGGGCGGGCCCGGGATGCCGGAGTACGGCATGCTGCCGATCCCCGACTATCTGCTCAAGCAGGGGGTGCGGGACATGGTGCGGATCTCCGACGCCCGGATGAGCGGCACGAGTTACGGGGCGTGTGTGCTGCACATCGCGCCCGAGTCGTACGTCGGCGGCCCGCTCGCCCTCGTACGCACCGGGGACGCGATCACCCTCGACGTCCAGGCGCGCAGCCTCCATCTGCACATCACGGACGAGGAGTGGGAGCGGCGCGCGGCCGAGTGGACCGCGCCGCCCGAGCGGTTCGGGCGCGGCTACGGAGCCCTCTACAACGAGCAGATCACCCAGGCCGACACCGGCTGCGACTTCGCCTTCCTGGCCGGGCAGGGCGACGTGCCCGACCCGTACGTGGGCTGAGCCGGTCCCCGGCCCCCGCCTCTCCGCACCACCCCGCCACCCCCTCCTCGTCCGCGACCTCACACACCGTCTGCGAAAGCGCTTCACCCACGGAACGGAGATGCAAGTCATGGCCTCAGCTGTGGCGCAGGACCAATCAGGGGCGCCGCCCCGGGCACCCGTCCCTCCGGCGGCCAAGAAGCCGGCGCGCCGTACGGGAGTCTCGGACCGCCGTCTCCCGTATCTGCTCATCGCCCCCGCCGGGCTGCTGATGCTGGGCTTCATCGCCTATCCGATGCTCAGTGTTTTCTACTACAGCCTCCAGAACTACAACCCCACCAAGCCCTGGCGGAACGGCTTCGCGGGACTCGACAACTTCCGGCGGATCTTCACCGACGATCCGCTGTTCTGGGACAGTCTCGCCTTCAGCGCCAAGTGGGTCGCCGCCGAGGTCTCCCTCCAGCTGGCCTTCGGGCTGATCCTGGCACTGCTCGTCAACCAGACCTTCGTGGGCCGGGCCGTCGCCCGCTCCCTGGTGTTCTCGCCGTGGGCGGTCTCCGGTGTGCTGACGACGACGATCTGGCTGCTGCTCTACAACCCCTCGACGGGGGTGGGCCGTTACCTGGCCGACGCGGGCATCGGAACGTACGGGTCCTCCGTGCTCTCCGACACCGGCACCGTGTTCTGGGCGGCCGTGCTGGCCGAACTCTGGCGCGGCGTACCGTTCTTCGCGATCCTGATCCTCGCCGATCTCCAGTCCATCCCCGGCGATCTCTACGAGGCGGCGTCGGTGGACGGCGCCAACCGGTTCCAGCAGTTCTTCCACATCACCCTGCCCCATCTGCGGGACGCGATCATCCTGTCCACGCTGCTCCGCGCGGTGTGGGAGTTCAACAACGTCGATCTGCTGCTCACCCTCACCAAGGGCGGACCGGCCGGGGTCACCACCACACTGCCGCTGTACGTCGCCGTCACCGGCTTCGAGGCACACGACTTCGGCTATGCGACGGCGCTGACCACCGTCGCCTTCGGAATCCTTCTCTTCTGCTCCATCCTCTATCTGCGCCTGAGCAAGTTCGGAGGCGACCGCAAGTGACCGCCGCCATCGCCGAGAAGGGCGCGCCCGCCGCGCCGGCCCCCGGCACCTCACAGCATCCTCCCGTACGGAGCCGCCGCGGGCGGCGCGAGCGCGCCTTCGACGAGGTGCCGCGGTGGCAGATCTATCTGCCGCTCGGCCTCTATCTCCTCTTCACCCTGGTGCCCTTCTACTGGATGCTGCTCTTCTCGCTGCGTCCCGCGGGCTCCGACTCGCTCGTGCCGTGGCCGATGACCTTCGACCACTTCGCGAAGGTGTGGAACGAGCGGGCGTTCTCCGTCTTCTTCCAGAACAGCGCGCTGATCGGGGTGGGCACCCTGATCTGTACGACGGGCGTGGCGCTGGCCGGCGGCTACGCGCTGGCGCGCTTCGACTTCCGTATCAAGCAGGGCTTCATGCTGGCGCTGCTGTGCTCCCAGTTCATCCCGGGCGCGCTGATGCTGGTCCCGCTCTTCCAGATCTTCAAGAACCTCCAGCTGATCAACTCCCCGCTGAGCGTGGTGATCGCGGAGACGGTGTTCCAGCTGCCCCTGTCGATCATCCTGATCAGCGGCTTCATCAGGAATGTGCCGTACTCCCTGGAGGAGGCGGCCTGGGTCGACGGCTGCTCCCGGCTCCAGGCGTTCCGTATCGTCGTCCTGCCGATGCTGCGGCCCGGTCTGATCGCCGTCGGCTCGTTCGCCTTCGTGCACAGCTGGAACCACTTCCTCTTCGCGCTGATGTTCCTGATGGACCAGGACAAGCAGACGATCCCGGTCGGTCTGTCGACACTGATCGGGGCGGACAGTGTGGACTTCGGGGCGCTGGCCGCGGGCGGTGTGATCTCGGCGGTGCCGGTGGTGATCGTGTTCGCCTTCATCCAGAAGTGGCTGATCAGCGGATTCAGCGCGGGGGCGGTGAAGGGATGAGCCGTGAAGGGACGATCCGTGAAGGGGCGATCCTGCCCGTCGTACTCGCCGGGGCGCGCGGCCACGGCCACTCGCATCTCGTCAACATCCGCCGGCTGGAGGAGGCCGGGCTGGTACGGCTCGTGGGGATCTGCGAGCTGCGCCCGCTGAGCGCCGAGGAGCTGGCCGGCTTCGGCGATCCCGAGCAGTCCGCCGACCTCGGTGAGCTGCTGGACCGTACGGGCGCCCGGCTCGCCGTGATCTGCACACCGATCCACACGCACACGGAGCTGACCCTCACCGCCGCGGCACGGGGTGTGCACACCCTGCTGGAGAAACCCACCGCGCCGTCGTTCGCCTCGTACGAACGGCTGCTGGCCGGGCTCGCCACACACGGTACGGCCTGTCAGATCGGCTTCCAGTCGCTGGGCTCGCACGCCGTGCCGGCGATCAGGGAGCTGATCGCGGACGGTGCGATCGGGGCGGTGCGCGGGATCGGCGCCGCCGGGGCGTGGGCGCGGGACGAGGCGTACTACACCCGCGCGCCCTGGGCCGGGCACCGCACCCTGGACGGGCGGGACGTCGTGGACGGTGTGCTGACCAATCCGCTGGCCCACGCGCTGGCCACGGCGCTGCGCATCGACGGCTCCGACGGGGCCGGCGATCTGGCCGGGGTGGAGCTGGAGCAGTTCCGGGCCAATGACATAGAGGCCGACGACACCACCTGTCTGCGGCTGCGCACGGCCCGCTCCACCCGGATCACGGTGGCGGTCACGCTCTGCGCGGAGGAGCCCGGGGAGCCGTACGTCGTGGTCCACGGGACCAGCGGCCGGATCACCTTCTGGTACAAGGAGGACCGGGTGCTGGTGCAGCGGGTGAACCGGGGGCCCGAGCAGACCGTGTACGCGCGGACCGATCTGCTGGAGAACCTCGTCGCGCATGTGACCGCGGGCGACGCGCTGCTCGTACCGCCGGAGCGGACCGGCGCCTTCACCCGGGTCGTCGAGTCCGTACGGACGGCGCCGCTGCCCGTACGGCTGCCGCCGGACGCCTGGTACGGCGCGCCGGGCGGGCAGGGGCCGCGCCGGGTCGTCCGGGGCGTGGACAAGCTGGTGGCGGAGAGCGCGGAGTCCCTCGCCACCTTTTCCGAGCTGGGCGCGGGCTGGGCCGCGCCCCCTGCGGAGGTGCACTCATGAGAAGCCTGCCACGCGTTTCCCCGGTCGCCGGGGCGACGGTGCTGCACTGTGACGATCTCGCCGTGGCCACCTATACCCACCGTACGGACCGGCCCGACCGGGCGGCGATGCCGGTGGCGTCGGTGACAGGGGCGGCGCGTCCGTACCTGCATCCCGTACGGACGCTCGGCGGGGTCACGGTCACGGAGCTGCGGCCCTCCGACCATCCGCACCATCTGGGGGTGTCGATGGCGGTGCCGGACGTCGCCGGCACGACCTTCCCCGGCGTCAACTTCTGGGGCGGGCGCACCTATGTGCGTGACCTGGGGCCCGTGGAGCTGGACAACCACGGCACGCAGGAACACACGGGCTGGCTGCTGCGCGATCCCGACGGGTGTGT
This sequence comes from Streptomyces sp. NPDC093109, assembly GCF_040701725.1. Classification (NCBI taxonomy): domain Bacteria; kingdom Bacillati; phylum Actinomycetota; class Actinomycetes; order Kitasatosporales; family Streptomycetaceae; genus Streptomyces; species Streptomyces sp. NPDC093109. The sequence goes on along the minus strand of NZ_JBFBEZ010000010.1, from coordinate 74,781 downwards.
GCAGGAGCTGTCCTGGTCGCGCCGGGGCCGGGAGCTGCTCCGGGAGCGGCGGACGATCAGCGCGCTGGCGCTCACGGACCGGGCGTGGGCCCTCGACTTCACATCGGCGCTGACCAATGTGTCGGGTGAGGACCTGTCGGTGGGCAGCCCGGCGACCAACGGGCGTCCCGGGGCCGGTTACGGCGGCTTCTTCTGGCGGGCACCCCGGCCGGGCCCCGACGAGCCGGCGCCGGACGTGTTCACCGGGGCCGCGGCGGGCGAGGAGGCGGTGCACGGGCGCAGCGCCGACTGGCTGGTGCTCGCGGGGCGGGACTGGTCGCTGCTGTTCTGCGGCGGGAACACCGAGACCCGCGCGGACCCGTGGTTCGTACGCACCACCGAGTATCCGGGGGTGGGCTCCTCGCTGGCGTGGGAGCGGCGGCTGCCGCTGCCCGCGGGCGGGACCACCGCCCGGCGTGTGGTCACCGTCGTGGCCGACGGCCGGCTCGACCGGCCGGCCGCGGCGGCCCTGGCCCGCAGGGCGGTGACCGCCTGAGCGCCGTTCCGCCGCGCCGTACCCGAATCCTGTGAGGAGAGAGCCGCAATGACGCACTCGCACCCGCACACCGACACTCACGCTGCCACTGGCACTGGCACTGACACCGACACCCGCTCCCACCGCTTCTCCCCGCGCGCCGCGGCCGTCGGCCTGACCGCGCTCACCGCGCTGCTCGCCCCCTTCGTCACCGCGCCCCCGGCGGCACACGCCACGGAGCGGCCCGCCCCGGCCGTCCTGCACGTACCCGCCGACTACCCCACCGTCCAGACCGCCGTGGACGCCGTACCGGCGGGGAACACCGAGCCGGTGACCATCGCCATCGCCCCGGGTACGTACCGGGAGCAGGTCCGGATCCCGGTGACCAAGCCGCATCTGCTGCTCAAGGGCACGGCGCGGGACCGGTCGCGTACGGTGATCGTCTTCGACACGCCCAACGAGTACGGCGGTTCCAGCGGCAGCGCGACCGTGCTGATCGCCGCGAGCGATGTCACCGCCCGCGATCTCACCTTCGTCAACGACTTCGACGAGGCGGCGCACGACCTGGCCAACGAGCAGGCGCTGGCGATGAAGACCACCGGTGACCGGATCGTCTTCGAGAACACCGCCTTCAAGGGCAACCAGGACACCCTGATGACGGACAGCCCGGCGCTGACCCGGCTCAGCCGCGTCTATGTCCGCGACTCGTACATCGAGGGCGATGTCGACTTCATCTACGGGCGGGCCACCACGGTCATCGAGCGCTCCGTGATCAAGGCGCTCAGCCGGGGCTCGGACACCAACAACGGCTATCTGACGGCCGCTTCGACGTGGAAGGAGAACCCGTACGGGTTCCTGATCACCCGCAGCCGGGTGATCAGCGACGCGCCCGCGGGGACCTTCCACCTCGGCCGGCCCTGGCATCCGGGCGGACAGCCGGACGCGATCGCGCAGGTGCTCTTCCGTGACACCGAACTGCCGGCCGCCGTCAAGTCCGAGCCGTGGACGGACATGAGCGGCTTCTCCTGGAAGGACGCCCGGTTCGCCGAGTACCGCAACTACGGCCCGGGGGCGGGCGTCACGCCCGACAGGCCGCAGCTGACGGACGCCGAGGCGGCCGGCCACGAGGTCGCCGACTATCTGGCGGGCCCGGACGGCTGGGCGCCGCAGAAGTCCGTACGTGCCCATGGCACCCACCACGCACACCACTGACATCCCCCACATCGCTGATTCCGATGATTCCGATGATTCCGAGAGAGAAGAGCCGGCCATGAGTATCCGAAGGACATCCAGCAGAGCCCTGTCCCCCAGAAGCCGGACGGCCGCGGCCGTCTCGCTGAGCGCCGTCCTCGCCCTGACCGCCACCGCGTGCGGCGACGACGGGAGCGGCGGGGGCGGCAGCGAGGGATCCGGCAAGGGCGAGATCACCCTCTGGGACAACAACACCGGTGAGCGCCGGGACATCTGGGCGCAGATCATCAAGGACTTCGAGAAGGAGAACCCGGACATCCACGTCAAGTACGTGGGGATCCCGATCGACCAGGTCCAGGCGAAGTACGACACGGCGATCGACGGCGGCGGGCTGCCGGACGTCGGCGGTGTGACCACCGCGTACCTCTCCAACCTGGTGGTACGGGACGTCCTGGAGCCGGTGGGCGACCGGATCGACGCCAGCGGCGGCCTCAAGGGGAAGCTCGTCCCGACGATGGTGGACGGGGTGAAGGCGGCGGGCGGCCGGGGTGACAAGATGTACTCCGTGCCGACCTCCAGCAACAACGGCACACTCTGGTACCGCACGGACCTGTTCGACGCGGCCGGGCTGGAGGCGCCGACGTCGTGGTCGTCGTTCTACGCGGCGGCCGAGAAGCTCACCGCGGCGGGGAAGAACAAGTTCGGCTACACCATCCGCGGTGGCGCCGGCTCCATCGCGCCCGCGATGGACGCGATGTACGGGCAGTCCGGCATCTCGGAGTTCTGGGACGGCGACAAGACCACGGTCAACGACCCGAAGAACGTCGCGGCGCTGGAGAAGTACGTCGCCCTGTACAAGAAGGTGACGCCGTCCGCCGACGTCAACAACGACTTCATCAAGATGGTCGCGCAGTGGGACAACGGCACGATCGGCATGCTGACCCACAACCTCGCCTCGTACCAGAACCATGTGGAGGCGCTCGGCAAGGAGAAGTTCAAGGGGCTGCCCTACCCGACGCAGGAGGACGGTTCGCGCGTCCAGGTCTCCAACCCGGTCGACGGACTGGGCCTGTTCAAGAACAGCAAGAACAAGGCCGCGGCCTGGAAGCTGATCGAGTTCGCGGCCTCGCACAAGTCCAACAGCGCGTGGAACGCGTCGGCGGGCTCCATCCCGGCCAACACCGACGCCGCCGCCGACGCCTGGATCCAGGAGGCCGAGCCGACCGCCGCCGCGATGAAGGCGCTCAGCGACGGCAGCACGAAGATCGTCAACCTGCCGTACTACCTGCCGGACTGGAACACCATCAGCAAGTCCGGCAACGAGCCCAACTTCCAGAAGGTGCTGCTCGGTGACATGTCCGCGAAGGACTTCGCGGACAAGCTCGCCAAGGAACTCAACGCGGCCCAGGCGGAGTGGAAGGAACAGCAGAAGGGCTGACCTCCGGCCGGTGGGGTACGGGGGTGTGCGCGGCCCCCGTACCCCGCCGGCCCGGCACGCCTTCTCCCCTCGTCCCAGGAAAGTGAGGCACACCGACGTGTCCATCTCCCGACGACAGGCATCCGCGGCGCTCTCCGCGCTGCCGCCCGCCGTTATCACCGGGACCGGGACCGGGGCGGCGAGCGCCCCCGCCCGTCCCCGCAGGACCGTGCATATCGCCGGGGACTCCACGGCCGCCGGCAAGTACGCGAGCGCCGCGCCCGAGACCGGCTGGGGCATGGCGCTCCCCTTCCTCCTCGGGAACGGCATCGCGGTCGCCAACCACGCGGTGAACGGCCGCAGTTCGAAGAGTTTCATCGACGAGGGGCGGCTCGCTACGCTCCTCGGCGGGGTGCGCCCCGGCGATCTGCTGCTCGTCCAGTTCGGCCACAACGACGAGAAGTCCGCCGATCCCACCCGCTACACCGAGCCGTGGTCCACGTACCAGGACTGTCTGCGGCAGTATCTGAAGGGGGCCCGCGACGCCGGGGCCGGGCCGGTGCTGCTCACCTCGGTGGAGCGCCGGAAGTTCGACGCGGCGGGCGGCGCGGTGGCCACCCACGGCGAGTATCCGGCGGCGGTACGCGCGCTGGCAGCCGAGGAGCGGGTGCCGCTGCTGGATGTCCAGGCGTCGTCGCTGGCGCTGTGGCAGGAGCTGGGGCCCGAGGCGACGAAGACGTACTTCAACTGGCTCCCGCCGGGCGAGTCGCCGAACTATCCCGACGGTGTCTCCGACAACACACACTCCAGCCCGACGGGCGCCGTCGCGGTCGCGCGGCTGGTGGCCCGCGCGCTGCGGGACGAGCGGGTGCTCGCGGCCGGCGAGGTGCGCCGGCTGGAGAAGGAGATCCCGGTGTCCTGGCTGAGGTGGCTGGACAGCCCGGTCCCGTAGACCTTCCTTCAGGCCGCGCCGTCCGGGGAGTTGCCTCTCCGGACGGCGCGCGTCACATCGGGCCGGGTCACGTCAGGTCGGGTCAGGTGAGAAGGTCCAGGCAGTCGAACGAGGTGCCGGGGCTCAGGAAGCCGGAGCCGGTGGAACCGCTGACCACGTTCACCTTCAGCACGTTGTACTGACCGGTGTCCGTCTGCCAGGCGGAGGCGGGCACGCTGTAGCTGAAGGTGTAGTTGTTGCCCCGGTAGGACCCGGTGGTCAGCGAGCGGGTGGAGGGCTGGGTGGGCGGCGAAGGGATCGACGACACCCAGTCGTTGACGGTGATCCGGGGGCGGGCGTTGATGTACGCGGTGGTGACCCCGATCCGCAGGGTGTGCGCGGCGGCGGCCTGGGCGGCGGTCAGCCGGAAGTAGACCAGCACACCGTCGTTGACGCCCGACCAGATGTAGCAGGGGAAGGACGCCGTCTCGCCGCTGCCGATCACCACGTTCCCGGTCCAGGCGGCGGCCCGTACGTCCGAGGGGTGGGCGTACGTCATCAGCTGGGCGTTCTTGAAGCCGGCCGGTGTGCCGCTCCAGTTGTTGATGCGCCAGATCGCCGGGGCGCTGCTCGGGTCGTTGGTGACCGTGAGGGTGTTGAGCGCCGTGGCGTTGCCCGCCGTGACCGTCACCGAGGTGGTGTACACGGCGAGTTCGCCCTTGTAGACGGTCAGCGTGTAGGTGCCGGGCAGCATGTTGGGGCAGGAGTACGCGCCGTTGGACGCGGCGGCCGTGGCCCAGTACTGGGCGCTCGCGTTGGCGAAGCCCACCGTGTACGGGTAGGCGGTGTCGCGGCCCGCGATGCCCACGCCCGCGACCCGGCCCCGACCGCTCCTGCCCACCCAGCCGGAGATACCGAGGCCGTCCACCCACGAGGTGTCCAGATTCGCGGCGTAGAGGGAGGAGGCGGGCGCGCCGCCGTTGGTGAAGCTCAGGACGTACGGGCCCTGGAGGCCGAAGCGTTCGGCCTCGGTCTGGGCCTGGTTGTAGTGCAGGATCTCGTAGAGCCCGACGCCGCCCTCGTTGGAGTGGCGCAGCAGCGAGCGGTAGAAGGGGCCGCCGGACGCCTTCTCGTGGTTGCTGCGGACCATCCAGAGGCCGACCGAGCCGGTGGTGTAGCCGATGTAGTCGTAGTCCATCACCCGCACACCGGAGTAGTGCTTGGAGCGGGTCTGGCCGCTGGACTGCCGGTAGACGTCGGACGCCTCGATGACGGCGTCGGACGCCTCGACCCAGCCGTCGGGGGCGGTGTTGGGGAAGATGCCGGGCTTGAGCCGGACGATGTAGCGGGTGGCGGTGAACGAGGTGTCGGCCTTGTTGGTCCAGAGGTACACGTTGTTCTCGCCGCTGCGTGCCGCGTAGTAGTGGCGCAGGGTGCCGTGGACGACGGAGACGAGGATGGTGGTGCCGGACTGCGCGATGGTGACGGTGGAGGCGCCGAGGCCGGACTCGACGTGGGAGTGCTTGCCGCCGTACCCCTCGTACTCGGTGGTTCCGTAGACCAGTGAGGTCAGGTCACCGCTGCTCTTGGAGACCTTGAAGACCAGGTTGGCGCCGGTGCTGATGACGTAGTTCGTGCCGTCGTCGCTGTATCCGAAGGCCGCGGCCAGCGCGGGGGTGGCGGTGAGTCCGGTGACGGCGGCTCCCGCCGCGACGACTCCGGCGGCGGTGGCGCCGAGGACGCCGCGGCGCGAGGGGTACCGGCGGGCGGTGGTCGTCGGCTCCGTGATCGCCGGCTCCGTGGCCGGGGGGTCGGTCGTCATGGGGGGACTCCAACGGTAGGCGGGTGCGGGGGAGGTGAGAACGCGGAGGGAGGGTGGGTACGCACCTCCCTCCGCGTTCCCTGGTCGCCGCCGCCCGCGCCTTGGTTGCCGCGGGTTCGGAAGTTTTTCCCGAGGCTGCTGAGCGGGCGGGGACGGAGGCGGTACGGCGGCGGTGTCACGCCTCGTCGGGCAGGTAGTACCAGAACTCCACCTCCGCCAGGTTGACCCGCCCGTCGTGGTTGTCGTAGATCCGGATCTTCCGGTACGAGGCCGTCCGGCCGAGCGCGGCCTCGTACCACCGGGCGGCGCTCACACCGCTGATGGTGTGCAGGTCCGTCCAGGTCACGCCGTCGTCGGAGCCGCGGAAGACCGTGCCGTTGGCGCGGCTCAGCTGGTCGGCGCGCGGATGGAAGCGGATCTTGTCGATGGTGACCGGTCCCGCCGCGCCGGCGTCGACATCGACCCAGCTCTCGGCCGCGAGTGTGTCGGTGTAGGTGGCGGGATCGCCGTCGAAGAGCTTCCAGCCGTTCGACGCCTTCGTGCCGGTGCCGGGCCACTCGACGGTGGACGCCTCGGCCATCTCCCGGGTGACCGTGAACCGGCGCAGCAGGGTCTCCGTGGAGACCAGCAGGGCGTAGGCGGTGTAGACCGGGTCGATCCGCGCCTCCTGGTCGCCGCCCGCCTGCTCTATCCGGTCGATCTCGGCGGTGAACGCGGCGTAGCTCTTCTTCGTCCACTGCGACGGGTCGGCCTTCCTGGCCCGTGCGATGACCTCGGCCAGGGTCTCGGCGACCGCGACGGCGCTGTCCTCGGAGACCCGGGTGCCGCCGTCGGCGAGTGTCGCCACCACCTTGAACCAGCGCCTGCCGTGGCGCAGTTCCTTCTCGGTGTACGCGCGTTCGCGGGTGTCGGTGACGGCCTTCTCCCAGCCGGCCGGCCGGGTGCGGGGGTCGGTGGCGGCGGTCTTCGCGTCGGCGGTGCGGTAGAGGGTGAAGCCGACGGCGTCCTCGGGCTTGTTCCAGGCGAGGGTGAAGCGGTCGGCGGTGTGTCCGGCCACGTACGGCCGGAGCGCGCCGCCGGCCGTGCCGGTCACTTTGACGGCGGAGAACACCGCGCTGCCGCTGCCCGCGACGCCCGCGTGCACCGCGTACGGGAAGGGGGTGAAGAGCGCGCCCACGTAGGTCCAGGTGGTGCCGTCGGCGGAGGCCTGGGCGATCACCTGGTGGGTCTCGTAGTCCCTGACCAGCCGGAGATACGGGTGGTCGGCGGCGGTGAAGCCGGAGACGCCCGCGTCCAGCGGGGAGCGTACGTCGTCCTGCCAGTCGTGGCGGCTGTCGCGGGTGCGGTTGGCGAGGACGAGTTTTCCGGTGGCGTCGGCGCCGAAGTAGAGGTAGCGGGTGTTGGTGTGGATACGGTCGCGCAGCATCAGCCCGGTGAGGGCGCCCTTGTGGTCGTCGACGCGGGCCGTGACCGTACCGCTGCCGGACAGGACGCGGCTGACGAGGAGCAGGGAGTCCTCGATGTCGCGGGTGGCGACCATGTAGTCGTCGCCCTTGCCGAGTCCGGTGCCGTCGCCGCCGGTGAGGGCGACGGTGGCGCCGTTGGCGGCGGTGGTGTGGTGGGCGGAGGTGGTGCCGCGCCGCTGGGAGCCGAGCCGGTCGTCGCGCCAGCCGGTGCCGGTCAGCCGGGGGGAGACGGGGGTGTCGAGGGTGACGGCGGCGCGCCAGGACGACCAGCCGGTGCCGGCGGCGTTGACGGCGGTGACGGTGTAGAAGTATCCGCGGCCCTGCTGGACCTTGGTGTCGCGCCAGGCCAGTGCGGTGAGGCCGGTGGCGACGGTGGTGTACGGGCCCTCGGCGCGGGGCGCCCGCTTGACGGTGTAGGTGGCGGCCCCGGCGGTGGGGGTCCACGCGACGGTGATCGAGGTGTCGGCCGGCAGCGCGGTCACGTACCGCACGACGGACGGCAGTGGCGCGGTCGTGGCGGTGTCGGACAGTTTCAGGACGACCGCGGTGAACGGCTCGACGGTGATGTGTCCGCCGGTGATCCGGAGGCTCTTGCCGGAGACGAGGTCGAGGACGGTGGATCCCCGGTGGTTCGCGGGCACGGCGAGCCGGTAGGACTGCTTGTTGCCGTACTCGGCGCGGGTGGTGTTGACGCCGAAGAGGTAGCTGCCGTAGCGGGCGGTGAGGAAGTCGGTGTAGCCGGAGAAGGGGGTGTCCGCCTCGAAGTTCTCGCGGCGGACCGTACCGATGCCGGGCTGGTAGGCGATGGGGCAGATCTCCCCGGCGAGCGCCTGCGGGGCCCAGTCGTCGCCGGTGTTGATGTCCTCCATGAAGTCGGCGTCGATGGCGTCCATCCGGGCGTAGTAGTCCCGGTACTGGAAGAGTCCGTTGGTCTGCACCTGCACGACGTGTTCATGGGTCGGTGTGATGACGTGCAGCCGGCCGTTCCCCGCGACGCCCCGGTTGCTCTGGAAGAGCGAGCCGAAGATCCGGGTGTCCCCGTCGCGCAGCGAGACGAACATGTTGTCGACGTCGATCCAGGCGAACCGCTGGTAGTCCGCGTCCCGCACGCCGAGCGCGGCGAGTTCGGCGCCGGTGTAGGCGCGGAAGTCGGTCTGTGGCATGACCTTCTTCGCCTCGGCGGCCCCCAGCCGGGCGAACTCCGCGCGTCCGCCGGTGATATGGGCGTAGGTGTCGGGCAGCCGCAGATCGGCCTTGGGGTTGGCGGTGACCTGGGCGAACCCGTTGAAGTACTGGCGGTCCGCGAGCTGTTGCTGGGCGAAGCCGACGGCCTCGCGGGCGTACTCCCAGTAGGGCGCCCACTCCGCGCCGCGGTAGCGGTCGGCGTGCCGTGCCATATGGAGTTCGAAGCCCGAAGTGAACAGTGACTGGCCCTCGTTGACGCGCGGGCCGTAGGCGGGGATGCCCGGCCAGTACCAGTTGCGTTCGTCGATGGAGCCGATGATCCGCATCACGCGCCGGCCCTTGTCGTCGACGGACGCGTAGCGTGTGTAGCCGCGGGCGTGGACGTTGCGCAGCGCGAGCTTGAGGATGCGGTCGTTGAGCTCCTCGTCGCCCTTGTGGCCCCAGGTCTTGAAGAAGTACTCGCCGATGTAGCGGGACGCCTCGCCGTAGTTGCCGACGTAGGTGTTCTCGCGGGTGAGTCCGGCGGCGGTGATGCCGGTGTAGTGCTTGCCGTAGGGCAGCCGTCGCACCACCCGGCCGGCGCGGTCGAGCTTGCTCTTCGCGAGGCCCTTGGCGACGGTCTTGACGTACGCGTCGGTGAAGCGCGCGGTGCCGTCGTGGTAGAAGAGCGAGTGGAACAGGTCGAGTTCCTCGCCCCGGGGCCCGACCAGGACCTCTTCCCCGAGGAACGGTACGAGGCCGAGCGACTCGCCGAGGATGGCGTGGCTGCGCGCGCGGCCCTCGTAGAAGGCCGAGCCGATGACGCGCAGCCCCTCGTGGGCCTTCCAGGCGCCCTCGTAGGTGTAGAACATCTGGTTGTAGATGTACGAGAGCCGGGAGCGCGCGAAGTCGAAGTTGGCCTTGAGGCAGCGTCCCCAGGCGGCGCGCCTGCTCAGCTTCCCGCCGTCGAAGTCGACCCCTTCGAGGGAGTCCTCACCGTCCTGGGTGCCGGTGGTGAACTCGTCGTCGAGGAAGGCCGTGAAGGCGTCGGCGCCGTACACCTCCGGGTCGGCGATCACGTTCTCGACGAGGTAGAGGGCCTCGCCGAGCGCGCCGTAGTAGCCGCCCCAGTCGCCCTGGTGGCCGCCGCGCAGGACGAGCCGGGTGTTGCCGTAGTAGTCCTTGACGTGGTTGTCGATGCTCTTGAAGATCCGCAGCAGGGCTGCCTTCCGCGCCGCGCCGGTGGCCGCCGGGGACCACTCGGTGGTCAGCGCCTGGGCGTAGTAACGGAGTTCGTCCACATAACGGACGATGGACATCCTGCCGGTGTTGTCGGCGTCGACCTGGGCCGAGAGCCGGTCGAAGAGCGCGATCTGGGTGGTGCGGAAGCCGTCGACCAGCTTCTGCTTCTCGGCGTCCGGGATGTCGTCCGCGAGCGCGGTCGGGGGCGAGTAGGTGGTGAGGTTCTCGCCGGAGAGGTCGAGCCGCGCGTCGGTGTGGGTGTAAACGCCGTAGTAGGGGCGGGACTTCTGGGTGACCTTGCCGGAGAAGCTGCCCTCGTACGTACGGAGTGTGATCTCGGCCCGGGTCCGGCCGCGGGTCATCTCCAGGGGCAGCAGCACCGTGGAGTAGTGGAAGCGGCCGGGCACCTGGCCGGAGAAGCCGAAGCTGATGGCCGGGGTGTCGTGGTTGCGGCGGTAGCCGATCTGCTCGCCGTTGATGTAGGCGAGGGTGGTGTAGGCGGAACCGTCGTCGCCCCACAGCTTCAGGGTGAGGTAGTTCTGCGCCTGCGGGTCGGTGCGCATGGTGAAGCGCAGCTCGCCGCCGCGCGCCGCGACCGGGTCGAGCGGGGTGGCGACCCGGGCCTTGACGCCGTTTCCGCCGGTGACGATCTCGCTGCCGTCGGTGGTGAGTCCGTGGGCGGCCTCGGAGGCGGTGTCGCCGAGGACGAGCCGGTCGACAGGACCCGGCTTCGGCGCCGTCGCGCCCGTGGCGGTGGCCGGCCCGGCGGCGTAGGCGGCGGGCGCCGACTGCCAGAGCCAGCCGCTCGCGGTCACGGCGGCGGTGCCGGCACCGGCTATCTGAACGAAGTTCCGGCGGCTGAGTTCTGCGCTCGGCATGGCGGAGTCTTCCCTTCTGGCTCGGACCGGCCGTCACACGGGGGGCGGCGTCATGGGGTCGGCCGGTCTTAGAAATCGGTCTCTACGGAAAGTAGGCTCGGGTGACAACGATGAGCAAGATGTCGTACCGGAAAAACTTCCGTCACCCGCGAGTTACATGGACATGTGCGGGATTTCGGGCCGATGACGGATGAAGGGGATGACCGGCGTCTCCTAGAGACCGGTTGCCCAATCAGGCCCGGAGGCCGTGCCCGCCGCACGCTCCGGCCCGTGCCGCCCGTACCGCGGAACCGGCGTGACGCGGACGGCCCCTTCGGGCACCATGACCGGCATGCCCCGGATCATGGTGAACGGCGTCGACCTCCACTACACCGACCTGCCCGCGCCCCACGCGGACAGCGGCCCGCCGCTGCTCCTGGTGCACGGCTGGGGCGGTGACGGCGCCGAGTGGGAGCCGCACCGCCGCGCGTGGGCGGGCCGCCGCCGGGTCCTCGTCCCGGATCTGCGCGGCCACGGCGCCTCCGCCGCACCGCCCGACGGCTACGGCCCCCGCGACTTCGCCGCCGATCTGGCCGGACTGCTCGACGCGCTCGGCACCGGTCCCGTCATCGCGGTGGGACACTCGATGGGCGGCCAGGTCGTGACCGCGCTCGCGGTGGAACACCCGCACCTCGTACGGGCGCTGGTCGTGCTCGACCCGGCGTACGGCGCGGCCGAGGCGGAGGGCGCGCGGTTGCCCGGCGAGCAGGAGGCGCTGCGTACCGAGGGCACACCGTGGGCCGTGCGCTTCGCCGGCGGGGCGTTCCGCCCGGGTACGTACGCCGGGTTGCGCGCCCGGCACGAGCGGCTGATGGCCGCCATGGACCCGGCCGTCCTGCTGCGCAGCCGCGACGGCATGTATCTCGCCCCCGACGCGTTCGGTCTCCGCCCGGCGGCCCGCGCGTATCTGGCGCGCCGCCGCCAACCGGTGCTCGGTGTGTACTCCCACGCGGCCGGCGCGGACTGGGAACGCGGCACGGCCGCCCCGGCGGGCTCGCGCACCGAACTCTGGGAGGAGTGCGGCCACTACCTCCACGAGGAACACCCCGGCCGGCTGGTCGCGCTGGTCGACGACTGGACGGCCGGGCTCGGCACCGCGGCTCCACCGTCCTGACCTACGGCGGCGGGACGGCACTGCCGCGGAGCGTCAGCCGGGTGGGGAGATCGGTACGGTCGGCGGCCGGCCGGTCTCCGGCCATGAGGCCGACCAGGAGACGCAGCGCCGTCGCGGACATGTCGGAGAGCGGCTGACGGACGGTGGTCAGGGCGGGCGCGGCCCAGCGCGCCTCGGGCAGATCGTCGAAGCCGACCACGCTGAGGTCGCCCGGAATCCGCAGTCCGCGCGTGGCCGCCGCCTCGTACACCCCGAGCGCCATCGCGTCGGAGCAGGCGAAGACGGCGGTGGGCGGCTCGGGAAGGGCGAGCAGCTCCAGGGCCCGGTGGCGGGCCTCCGGGGCGGAGAACCGGGCGTACGTCTCGTACTCCTGACGGCGGGACACCCCCGCCGCCGCGAGCGCGGCGCGGTGTCCCTCCAGCCGCTCCCGGGCGCACAGCGCGTGCCGGTGGCCGCCGATGAAGGCGATACGGCGGTGGCCGAGCGCGAGCAGATGCCCGGTGGCCTGCGCGGCGCCGCGCACGTTGTCCGCGCCGACCGAGACCACCCCGGGCGGCGGCGCGGACACCGGATCGATCATGACGTAGGGGATCCGGCGCTGCTCCAGCCACGCGTACTGGGACGGGGTCAGCTCCGCCAGATGGAAGAGCACCCCCGCCGAGCCGCGCGCGGCCAGCCGGTGCAGACGGCCCCGTTGGGGCCCGCATCCGCGCGACCGGGCGAGCCCCGCAGAGACCACGATCTCCAGCCCCGCCTCCTCGGCCGCCGCCTCGACGCCGTGCAGCACCGCAGCCGACAGGGAGCTGTCCAGCGCGTGCACCACCACGTCCACCAGAGATCCGGAGGCGGGCGCGGCGCCCCGGGGTCTGGGGACATAGCCGAGCCGGTCCAGCACCTCGGCGACCCGGCGACGGGTCTCGGGCGCGACGTCCTCCCGGCCGTTCACCACCTTCGAGGCCGTGGGCACCGAGACCCCGGCCTCCCGGGCGACGACCGCCAGCGTCGGGCCCGCGGCGGCGCCGGTCCGCGTCATCGGTTCCCCTCTCCGTGGTGCGGCAATTCCGTGGTGCGGCAATTCCCTGGTTCAGCAATCGGTTTCTAGCCTACGACCGAGCAACTGACCACGTGAAGACCTCGGAACGACGGGGTGACCTCTCTCCCGACCATCAGCACGTATACGCCTTCCAGGAAACCGTTCTCCATCGGCCGGGGGGCGAGGCAGGGGGCGCACGCATCACACACAACCACTCACCGGCGTACGCTGGTTGGGCCCGAGGAGCGGAACGGTGCGGACGAAGGTGGCGGTTCCGGGCCAACCGCGGCCCGGCCGCCCCGGCCCGTCAAGCCGGAACCCCCCGCCTTGCCCGCCCGCCCGATCCGTGCGGATAGGCCCGGAAGACGGTGTTCCGGCAGCTGCCGTCGGCCCGGACCGGCGTGTCGATACGGAACACACCTTTCCGGCGCAACGGACAAGACGTGTTCAGGACTTTTCACACGGGTCCGGATATGCCCGGCCCCGGCCGGGGCGTGCTGGCGGACACGGCCACGCTGCCCCACGATGGCGGCTGCCGGTGAAGTTCCCGCCGTGAACGGTGGGGCCGGTGCGGTGAAGGGAGCAGTCATGAACGAGGAGATCACGCAGGTCGAGGACTCGGAACTCCCCGAGCTGGCGCTCATGGTCGACATTCCCGACTTCGACGGGGAGTAGCACGCGCCGTTGCACCGCGCGGCGGGTCTCCGGGTCCGCCGCGCGTCCCGTGCCGGGGCCGCACCACGGCGGAGAGGGAGTTGGGGAGTTGACGCACGATGCATGTCGAGGCTGACGTACGCGGGGCCGTCGAGGACCGGCGGGAGGTACTGGAGCGGATGCGCGCGGTGCTCGACCGGATGGAGTTCCCCGAGTCGGGCGCATCGAACGCGCCGGCCGACATACTGCGCCGGCCCGCCGCCATCGAGGCGGTGCACACCGCACAGCGCGCGCTGCGCTCGGGAGCGCCGGCCGCCCGGTCCCGGGCGGAGCTGGCCGCCGTACTCGACCGGCTCTCCGGCGAAGGACCGCCGGCGTTCGGCCCCGTCGAACCCCAGGACCACCTGCGGCGCAGTGTGTCGCGCGCGCTGCGGTCCGTACCACCGCGCCGGGGCGACGACGGTGCTCCGGTCACCGCCGGTGTCGTCGCGTGGGACGCGGACCAACGACAGGTGCTGGTGCGGGCGGTGGGGCTGCTCACGGATGCCTGGCCCGAGATGGTGGGGGAACTGACGGAGACCGTGACCGAGGTGGCACTGCTCGACGGCAACGCCATCGACGGTTTCACCGACTTCACCGTGCACGGCGCGGTCCTCGTCCACCGGAGCCGGCTCGCCACCAGCGCCTCGGGGCTGCCGGGGCCGGTGCGCTGCGCGGAGGCGCTCGTCCACGAGGGTACGCACAACCGGTGCAACGCCGCGGCGGTGGCAAAGCCGTTCCTGCTGCCGGAACCGTCGGGCGGCGATGAGGGAACGGGCGGAAGCGGCGGAAGCGGCGGGACCGGCGGGACCGCTCCCGGCGCGCTGCTGGTCGCCACTCCCCTGCGGGCCGACCCCCGCCCACTGAGCGGGCTCTTCCAGCAGACCGTGGTGCTGGCGCGGTGCGTGCTGCTCTACCGCAGAATCGCCGCGCTCGGCACACCCGGCTCGCGGGAAGGGGCGGTCGCGGCCCGGGAGGCCCGGCTGACCGCGTCCGCGCGGCAGGCGGTGGACACACTGACCGCACACTCCGGAGCGCTCACGGACTCCGGGCGCGCGCTGCTCGACGAGTGCGCCGCCGTGTCGCGGGAGCGGGAGCGGGAACCGGAGCGGGAACGGGAACGGCCATGAGTGCTTCCGGCACACCGCGCTCCTCGGCCGCACGCTCCTCAACCACACCGCGCGCCCCGGGAAATCCGGTGACGGCGTGGGCGCCTCAGGTCTTCACCCCCTACCCGGACCAGCCGGGGCTGCTGCTCGCCCGGGTCGCCGCGCGGTCGGCGGTGTTCGAGGGCACGAGCGCCGCGGGCGGCGCGCCCGTGCTCGTCGGCAGCGCCGCCGGCCACGACCGGGACCTGGTGACCACCGGGGCCCGGGGCGAACTGCTGGAGCGGATGGGCAATGTGCTGGCCGGGCGGGAGGCCGAGGCCGCCGCCGGGACCGTCGCGACCTACGACGAACTGCTGCGCCGGGGCGTGCCGGTGCGCAGGCCGTCCGTCCGGCCGCGGGCCCGCCGGCTGTGGATCCGGGCGCGGACCACCGGCGGCGAGGAGCGGTACGTCCCGGCCGCCGCCGTGTTCCTGCACCACCGCCCACCGACCGGCTGCGCCCCCGAACCGTCGGCGGGCTCCACCGGCATCGCCGCGCACCCCCACCGCGTGGCGGCGGCCCGGCACGCCGCCTGGGAGGTGCTGGAGCGCGATCTCGTACGGCGCAGCTGGTACGGACTGGCCGACAGCCGGCCCCGGTGGGTCGAGGCCGACGCGCCCGCTCCGCTGGCCGGCGCGGTCCGCGCCCGGGGACTGGCCACCACGGCGTTCCTGCTGCCCGCGCCGCCCGGCACCGCGTGCGCCGTCGTGTGTCTGCACCGGCCGGACGGTTCGGGGCAGGCGTTCGGGGCCCGCTGCGGCCCGTCCGACGCCATCGGCGCGCTGATCGAGAAGGCGGCGTACGAGGCGGTCATGGTGCGCTGGAGCATGGAGAGCCCGGTCGCGCGCCGCACCTGGGACCAGTGGCGCGGCGCCGGCCCGCCGACCACCGCCGTGCAGCACGCGCTGTGGACCTACCACCGGCAGGACAGCCTGGCGCTGTGGGACGTACGGCGGGATCCGGCCGTACGGGACGATGTCCGCGCCCGGGCCGACGGCGGGCACCGCGCCCGTACGGATCCGCTCGGCGTTCTGGCGGAACACACAGGCCGGCAGGTGCTGCTGGTCGAGACGACCGGGAAGCCCGCCCGCGACGCCGGGGTCCGGGTGGTGCGGGTGCTCGCGCCCGGCACACTGCCGCTGCCATCCGGGTCCGGTCCCGGCCACCCCCATCCGTTCGGTTAGGAATCTCCCCAGTGAGGAGCCCCATGCGCCCCGCGCAGCAGCGTCCCCGGGCCGGTTACGCCACGGCGTTCGCCGACGAGTACGACCGCTGGTTCGGGAAGCCGAGAACCACCGGGGCGACGGTGGAGGCGCTGGTGTCGCTCGCCGCGCTGGCCGGCGGCGGGCGGGTACTGGAACTCGGCGTCGGCACCGGCCGGATCGCCCTGCCGCTGAGCGAGCGCGGGCTGCCGGTGCACGGCGTCGACAGCTCCGAGGACATGGTCCGCCAGTTGCGCGCCAAGCCCTCGGGTGAACAACTCCCCGTGACCATCGGGAACTTCGCCGATGTCCCGGTCACCGGCACCTTCTCGCTCGTCTATCTCGCGGGCGGCACCTTCGGTGAACTGTGCGACCAGGAGAGCCAGTCGCGCTGTTTCGACCGGGTGGCACGGTGTCTGGAGCCGGGTGGGCTGTTCGTCCTCGACGCGCATGTCCCCGAGGCGCTGGCGGCGGCCACCGGTCCCGACATCGTCTCCGAGGGCGACGGTCATCTGGTCCTGTGCTACCGCCGGCTCGACCCGTCCACGCAGCACTACCGCTCGCACTACGTCATCCACGAGGACGGCCGCACCCGCCATCTGCGTGTCGACTTCCGCTACACGGGCCCGGGCGAAATGGATCTGATGGCACGTCAGGCGGGGCTGCGGCTCAAGGAGCGCTGGGCCGACTGGAGCGGCGCCCCCTTCACCCGGGACAGCGCCGCGCAGATCTCCGTGTACGAGCTGCCGTGACACCGGACGGGAGAGAAGCCATGGAGCACCGCGGCCGTCAACGAACCGGTGAGATACGGCCGTTCCCCTTTCCGCACCGGGACGGGCTCGACCCGATGCCGGAGTTCGCGGAGCTGCGCCGCCATGAGCCCGTCGCCCGGATCCGGCTGCCCTCCGGGGATCTGGCGTGGCTCGTCACCCGGCACGCGGACGTCCGCCGGGTGCTGTCCGATCCGCGGTTCAGCCGGGCCCGCGCGACCCGGGGGGACGGGCCGCGGGTCAACCGTACGACCACACTGCCGGACTCCATCCTGGCCGCCGACCCGCCCGACCACACCCGGCTGCGCAGACTCGTCGCGCCCGCGCTCACCGGGCGGCGAACCGAGGCGATGCGCCGGGACATCGGCGCGCTGACCGGCGGACTGCTGGCGAAGCTCGCCCCGCTCCCCCGCCCCGCCGATCTGGTCTCCCACTTCACCCGGCCGCTTCCCCTCGCCGTCATCTGCGATCTGCTCGGCACTCCCCGGGCGGACGGCGAGCTGCTCGACGGCTGGTGCGACGCACTGCGCAGTGTCACCGCGATGGAGGACGCGCGGGTGTTGGCCGCGGTGGACGAGATGACCGGCTATCTGACCGGCCTCGTGCGCGCCAAACGCGCCCACCCCGACGACGACATGCTCAGCGTCCTGATCGCGGCGCGCGACGACGACGACCGGCTGAGTGAGGCCGAACTCCTCTCTTTCTGTGTGGTGTTGCTGTCCGGCGGCTACGGGACGACGGCCAACCGTCTCGCCGGAACGGTGCATCTGCTGCTGGCGGAGCCCGCGCGCTACACGCGGCTGTGCCGTGAGCCCGCGCTGATCCCGGGCGCTGTCGAGGAGTTGCTGCGGTACGCGCAGAGCACCGTGGGCGGCAATCTCCGGGTGGCCACGGAGGAGGTGGCCCTGGGCGAGGTGATCATCCGGGCCGGTGAGGCCGTCATGGCTGTCGTGGGATCCGCCAACCACGACGAGCGCGCGTTCCCGGATCCCGGTCTGCTCGACCTCGGCCGGGAGGTGCACGGGCATCTGAGCTTCGGTCACGGTGCGCACTTCTGCGTGGGCGCGCAGGTCGCCCGCGTCCAGCTCCAGGAGGCGCTGGCCGGGCTGACCCGTACGTTCCCCACGCTGTACGCGGCCGGGCCCGCGACCTGGAAACGCGGGCTGACCAGCCGGGCGCCGCGGACCCTGCCGGTCGGCTGGTGAGCGGCGGATGACGCCGGGCCCCGACCGTACGGATGACACCGGCGGCGACGGCCGCGCCGCACACCTCGTGGTCGACCGGGCCCGCTGCATCGGAGCGGGGCTGTGCGCGGCGACCGCGCCGCGCCACTTCGTCCTCGCCGCCGACCACCGCTCCGCCCTGCGGCCGGACGCCGACGCCCCCGACGCC
Source organism: Streptomyces sp. NPDC093109 (assembly GCF_040701725.1). Classification (NCBI taxonomy): domain Bacteria; kingdom Bacillati; phylum Actinomycetota; class Actinomycetes; order Kitasatosporales; family Streptomycetaceae; genus Streptomyces; species Streptomyces sp. NPDC093109. Next base: position 56,765 of record NZ_JBFBEZ010000010.1, on the reverse strand, counting down.
GGCGCCGCGGACGCGGTCGCGCTCTGCCCGGTGGAGGCGATCTCCCTCGTACCGGGGGCCGCTCAGGACCGGGACGCGCCGCCGGTACGATCCCGGGAATGAGCGCTTCCCCCGCCGACCGTGTACGTGAGTTCCACCGGGCCTGCGGACTCGATGTCCGCCCTCTGCCGGCCGAGGTGGATCCGGCGCTCGCAGCCCACCGCCAGGAGCTGCTGGCGGAGGAGGTGGCCGAGGTCGCCGAAGCCTCGGCCACCGGCTCGTTGGACCGGCTCGCGCACGAACTCGCCGATGTCGTGTACGTCGCGTACGGGACCGCGCTCGTCCACGGGATCGATCTCGACGCGGTGATCGCCGAAATCCACCGGGCCAATATGACGAAGCTGGGGCCGGACGGCCGGCCGGTCCGCCGCGCGGACGGCAAAGTGCTCAAGGGGCCCCACTACGAGGCGCCCGACATCGCCGCTGTGCTGACCCGGCAGGGCTGGTCCGGAACACCGCGGCAGAAGAGCGCAACCCCGTCGTACGGCGGTCGCAACACACGGGAAACAGATTCAACAGAAAGTTGAACGGGCCCGCCGGGCCGTACGTCTCTCCCCCACCCCGGAGGCATCCGTGTCACAGCCCCCCGAACGGCACCCCGTCGACCAGCTGCTGCCGCCCGCCCGGCTGGGGCTGCTCGGGATCCAGCATGTGCTGGTGATGTACACCGGCTGTGTCACCGTGCCACTGGTCTTCGGTGCAGCGGTCGGGCTCGACACCGCCACCATCGGGCTGCTGATCAACGCCGATCTGCTGGTGGCCGGGCTGATCACACTGCTCCAGGCGCTCGGCATCGGGCGGATCCTCGGCGTCCGCCTGCCGGTGGTCGCCGGGGCCACGTTCGCGTCGGTGACCCCGATGATCCTGATAGCCGGCGAGTACGGGCTGCCCGCGGTGTACGGCTCCATGATCGCCGCCGGGGTCTTCGGGCTGCTGGTCGCGGTGCCGTTCGCCCGCGCCGTACGGTTCTTCCCGCCGCTGGTCAGCGGCTCGGTGATCACCGTCATCGGGCTGTCGCTGATCGGGGTCGCCGCCGGTCTCATCGCGGGCCCCGACCCGGCCGCCAAGGACTACGCCACCCCGAGCCATCTCGCCCTGGCCGGCGGGATCGTTCTGCTGATCGTGCTGATAAGCCGCTTCGCCCGGGGGCTGGTCGCCCAACTCGGTGTGCTGCTCGGCCTGGTGGGCGGGACGCTGGTGGCGATTCCGATGGGGCTGACCGACTTCTCCTCGGTGGGCCACGCCGACTGGTTCGGGGTGACCTCGCCGTTCCACTTCGGCGCCCCCGAGTTCCCCGCCGCGGCCGTCATCTCCATGTGCGTCGTGATGCTGGTGATCTTCACCGAGTCCACCGCCGACATGCTCGCCGTCGGCGAGATGACCGGCCGGCCGCTCACCTCGCGCGATCTGGCCCGGGGGCTGGCCGCCGACGGGATGTCCGGCATCCTCGGCGGTGTCATGAACAGCTTCCCCGACACCGTCTTCGCGCAGAACGTCGGGCTGGTCGGGATCACCGGGATACGCAGCCGGTACGTCGCCGCCGTCGCCGGTGGCGTACTGGTCCTGCTCGGCCTGGTCCCGAAGCTCGGCGAGATCGTCGCGTCCCTGCCGGGGCCCGTGATCGGCGGCGCGGGTCTGGTCATGTTCGCGACCGTCACCGCCGTGGGCGTCAACACCCTGCGCAAGGTGCGCTTCGAGGGCACGAACAACCTGCTGATCGTCGCGGTCTCGATCGGCGTCGGCATGGTCCCCGTCGCCGCCCCGACGATCTACCACGCCTTCCCCTCCTGGTTCCAGATCATCGCGGGCAGCGCGATCACGAGCGCGACCCTCACCGCCTTCCTGCTGAATCTCCTCTTCCACCACACCGGACGACGGGGCGGCGGCACCGAACCGGACACGCGGGAGAAGGCGGAGCCGCAAGCCACCGCCGATACGGTTTCCCATTGAGCGTTACTGAGTTACGGTTCTGGGTGAGGAACCAGTACGCCCGTACCCAGGGCCGGAGAGGGAGGCCGACGATGGCAGCCGCGACCCGGAGCGCGACACCGGACGCTCCCCCACCGGCCACACCGGTCACGCCCGACGCTCCGGCCCCACCGGACGTGCCGGCCCCACCGCGGGCGCGGCGCAGCAGGCTCACCCCGGAGCGCGAGGCGGAGCTGTACGAGGCGGTCCTCGACCTGCTGCGGGAGGTCGGCTACGGGGCGCTCACCATGGACGCCGTGGCCGCCCGTACGCACTCCAGCAAGGCCACCCTCTACCGCCAGTGGGGCACCAAACCGGACCTGGTCGTCAAGGCGTTGCGGCACACCACACCGGTCACGGCCGTCGACATCGACACCGGCTCCCTGCGCGGGGACTTCCACGCGCTGGTGGGGCGGATGGGCGACGGGCGGATGGAGCGGGACTCCGCGCTGATGCGGGGGCTGCTCCAGGCCGCCCACGACGCACCCGATCTCTCCCGGGCGCTGCGGGACCTGTTCATCGATCCCGAGCTGAGCGGGCTGAACACACTACTGGCCCGTGCCATCGATCGGGGTGAATTCCCCGCGGACAAGCCCGCATTGGCGTATATCCCGCACCTGATGCTCGGCGCGGTCATCTCGCATCCGCTGATCGAGCGGCGGCCGGCCGACCGCGGCTTCCTCTGCGACTACATCGACGCGGTGATCCTGCCGGCCCTCCGCGGCTGACCACCGCCCCGTCAGGCGAACTTGTCACTCATCGACGTGTAGATCTCCTTCGCCACCGAGCCGAACCGGGGCCCCGCGAGCCAGGTCTTCGCGCTCGGGCCGATGGACGTGTTGCTGACCAGTACGGGCACACCGTTCGCGTCCTGGACGAACCAGCCGCCGCCCGAGGCACCGCCGGTCATGGTGCAGCCGATCCGGTAGAGCGAGGGCTCGTCCGACCTGATGGAGAGCCGTCCCGGGTTGCCCTGGCAGGTGAACATGCGCTCACCGTCGAAGGGCGTCTCCGCCGGATAGCCCCAAATGCCCATCGAGGAGATGCCGGTGGCCGCGGGCGCGTCGAACTTGATCCCCGCGGCGCCGCCGACGGTCTCTTCCAGGGAGACCGTCGCGTCGGTCCCGGACGGCGGCTTGACGTGCAGTACGGCGAAGTCGTACGGCGCGCCCTTCCCGCCCCTCGGGCCGCCCCGCTCGATCCACTGCGGCGACGTCTGCGCCCAGTCGGCCCACCAGATACCGAAGGGCGCGACGTTGTCGTTGTTCCCGGCCTGGCCGCGGAAGGCCGTGTTCGCCAGGGCCTGGTCGTTGTAGGAGGGGACGAAGACGATGTTGCGCAGCCAGCCGCCGCTCGCGCCGGAGTGCACGCAGTGGCCCGCCGTCCAGACCAGACTCGAGGCGCCGGGGTTGGCCGGGTCCGCCACCACGGTCGCGGAGCACACCGAGGGGCCGTCGGGGGTGTCGAAGAAGAGCTTGCCGACCGTCGGGGCGTTCTCGCTGTACGGGGCGGAGACCGGTTCGGCGAAGACCGGGGACGGCTCGGGGTCGGACACGCCCTGCTCGCCGATGTCCCCGTTCACCGGCTGGTCCTGGCTGATGCCCCGGCGCATGCGGTCCGGCTTCCAGAGCCCGTCGATCACCGGGTTGATGAAGTCGGCGGCCTCACGCACCCACTGCGACGGATCCCAGTCCCGCCAGCCGCCCTCCTGCCAGCTCCGCGCCCCGCCCGTGCCGGGGGAGCCGGCCTCGGCGACGCCGCCGGGCCCCGCGCAGGCCGAGACACACAGCGACAGCAAGGCGAGCACGCAGGCCAGCGCCCTCACCGGACGGGGGCGTTGCCTGGAGCGCATGGATCGGTTCCTCCGGTCTTCGAGCCGCGAACTTCACGAGCTAGTACGGGAATCGGCCCGTTTCGTTTCAATGTGTCAGCCCACGGCGGTGACCAGTCCCCGGAGCAGCAGTCCGCAGCCGAGGAAGAGGACCACGGCCGCCGTACTGAGCGGGGCCAGCCGCTGGGCCAGCGTCACGAACCGGCCGCGCGGCCTGGCGGCGAGCCTGCGGGTCGTGGTGTCGCGCAGCCGTACCACCGCGAAGCCGGCGCCCGCGAGGGTGAGCGCCAGTCCGACTCCGTACGCCACGACCAGCAGGAACCCGAACCACGCCTGGCCGAGGGCCGCCGCGCCGACGAGGACGACGACGGCGGAGGGGCTGGGGACGAGACCACCGGCGAAGCCGAGCAGGATGATGCCGCGCAGGCCGGGGGCGGGCGGGAGGTGGGAGTGGCCGTGACCATGGTCGTGTCCGTGGCCGTGGTCGTGCCCGTGGTCGTGCCCGTGGTCGTGCCCGTGCCCACTGTCGTCGCCGTGGTCATGGCCGTGGCTCTTGGCGGGGCCGTGCGTGTGGTGCGTGTGTTCCGGCGCGGACTCGTGCCGGGGGTCTGCCGTCAGGGTGGCCACGGAAGCCTCGGCGTGCGCATGACCGTGCTCGTGGGCGGTGGCGGTGGCGAGAACCGGCACCCGCTCCTCGTCGCGCTGATGCCCGTGCTCGTGACCGTGACCGTGCCCGTGGCTGTGCCCATGACCGTCGCCGTGACTGTGGCTGTGTCCATGGGGGTGGTGGCGCTGCCGCCACGCCCGCCGCAGCAGCAGCACACCCGCGATCATGACCAGCGCGCCGCTCGCGATGCCCAGCCAGGACACCACCGTGGGCGCCGCCGCCGAACCTGCGGTGATCAGGGCGCCGAGGGCGAAGACGCCCATCGTGTGCGTCATCGTCACCGAGGCGCCGAGGGCCAGTACGTCCCGCAGGGAGTTGCGGCCGCCCGCCGTGGCGGCGGCGGCCATCATGGTCTTGCCGTGTCCGGGGGCCAGCGCGTGCATCGCGCCCAGCAGGACGGACGCGCCGAGCGCGAGGGCCGCGAAGCCGACGGTCAGTTCGTGCCTGGCCACCAGCCCGGTCAGGGCCTGCGCCCAGCGGTCCGCGCCGCGCGGCAGTACGCCGGCCACCGGAGAGCCGCTCTGTTCGTTCTCCCCCGTGGTCAGCGCCGGACCACCGGTCCGGGCCTCGAAGGCGGCCGACCGGAGGGCGGGCGGCGAGGAGAGCAGATCGTCCGGGTAGGCGGTCAGCCGCCGCGAGGTGGACTCCTCGGGCACGTCGGAGCCGTCGACCGTCATGAGGTCGCCGCGAGCGGTGATCTCCCGCCATCCCTCGCCCGCGCCGATGCCCGCCGGGCGGTACGCGAGCCGCAGCCGCTCCGCCTCCGGCAGCTTCGCGGTCAGCTCGCAGGTCACCCGCAGGGTGTCCAACCCGGCCTGGCCCGGCCGGACTTCCGCCTTCGCGCCGTCTGCGGAGACGGCGATGGCCGCGCCCCCGTCCACGGTGAGCCGGGCGTCCTTCGCCGCCGTGGCGCAGCGCGCGCCGGCCCAGGCCGACAGCTCGGCCGCCGAGAGCCGGTCGTCCTTGTCGGTGTCGATGCGCTTGCGCTCCTGGGCCGCCGGGATCTCGGCCAGGTCCTCCACGTGGTCGACGCGCAGTTCGCCGGGCGCGACCACGAGACCGTCGTACTGGTTGACACTGAAGTTCCCGAGCGGGTGCGCCTGCGCCGCCTGGGCGGGCAGCAGCGCCAGCGCGGTCCCCGCCACCAGCACGGCGAACGCGGAGGCGGCGGTACGGCGGGCTCTCACGATTCCTCCCGGGTCTTGTCGGTGTCGCCGGACAGTTCGGCCAGCGCGGCCCTGGCGTCGCGCGCGCCGGTGGGCGAGAAGCCCGGGTTCAGGGCGAGCGCGGCGCGCAGATCGCGGCGCGCGGCCCGTTCGTCGCCGAGGGCGTGCTCGATCATGCCCCGGTGGAAGAGGAACGACGCGTTGCGGTAGCCGGGGGACGCGGCGGTCGCCTTCTTCGCGTAGGTCAGCGCCTCGCGGTGCTTGCCGCTCGCGTACAGCGCCCAGCCGAGCGCGTCCGCCGTGTGCACACTCTCTCGCCGGGACCACTCGGCGCGCGCCGCCTTCAGGGCCTCGGCCGCGTCTCCGTGGTCGGCCTCGATGAGGGCGGACTCCAGGTCGGTGGCGACGCCGTTGGCGCGGGCCAGCCTGGTCCACGTAGCGACGAGGTCGTAGTTCTCGGCCGCCTGCTCCTTCTCGCCGCCCGCCTCGCGCAGTTCGCCGAGCGCGGCGAGCTGTCCCGGCAGCGGGAAGCGCCGTACGACCTCGTCGAGGTCGCGCAGCGCGCGCTTGTCGCTGCCCTGCGCGGCGTAGGTACGGCCGCGGCCCTCCAGCGCCGGCAGATAGTCCGGGTCGGCGCGCAGCGCGGTCGCGTAGTGGCCCAGCGCCCTGCTGTACTGCCCCTGGCTCCAGGCCAGTTGGCCGAGCGCGGTGGCGACGTACGCCACATCCGCGGTGCTGTACGCGGAGTCCGCCGCCCGCAGCAGCACGCGGCGCGCGCCCGCGACGTCGCCGCGCAGCTCCGCCACGTACGCGTACCGGGTGAAGACGGGGATGCCGGGGCGGCGCTGGTCGGCGAGGCGCACCGCGCGCTCCGCCTCCTTGTAGCGGCCGAGTTCGACGAGCGCGTCGACGCGGCTGGAGAGCGCGCGTTCGCTGTACGGGTTGACGCGCAGCGCCTGGTCCGAGGCGCTCAGCGCGGTGGTGAAGTCATGGCGGGCGGCGGCCAGCGCCGCCCGGCCGGCGAGCGCGATGTCGTTCTCGTCGGCGGGGCGCAGCTTCAGCGAGCGGGTGAACGCCTTCTCCGCCTGCGGATAGCGCGTCGGGTCGCCGCTGGTGCGCGCCTGCTCCACATAGGCGGCGCCCAGGGTCGCCCACCCGGTGGCGTCCTTGGGCTGTGCCTTGAGGTGTTTCTGCAGGCTGTCGATGCCCTGTGCGAGGTCCCCGGTCCCCAGCCGCTCGACGGGGGCGCCCGCCGCGAGCGGCGCGGAGGAGGCCGTCGAGGAGCTGTCCGGTCCGCCGCCCGCGCCGATGACCACCGAGGTGGCGGTGAGCCCGACGGCCAGTGCCACGACCGCCGCGACGCGCCGGCGAGGACGTCGCTCCGGGCGCGACTCCGGCCGTGGCTCCGGGCCTGGTGCGCCCTCGGTCCGGCGGGCGAGCCGCGGCTTCCGTACGAGCATCAGTCTCGCCTTCCTCGGTGTGTTCCCGGTGTGCTCTCGGGGTGTGTTCTCAGGGGGCGGCCCGGCAGCGTCGTGGGGGGGGGACCGGATAACGCTGCCGGGCCGGCGGGGCGCGGAGGTACCGCCGTACCACCGTCTCGCCGTACTGCCGTGTTGCTTTACTGCTGTGTTGCGCTACTGCTCTACTGCCCTACTGCTGTACTGCTGTACTGCCTGACGGAAGTGGTCAGTTCATCCAGGAACCGCTGCCGGCGCGGCGACGCGAGCGCAGCCAGACCATGCCGCCGCCGACCAGCAGCGCCACCGCGGCACCGGAGGCCGCCGAGACCATCATCAGTGTGTCGTTGTTCCACGACGCGGCGAACGAGGTCATGGAGCCGCTGAGGCCGGACGACTTGGTCTCGGCGCCACCGCTGCGGGGGTCCGAGCCGGAGTGGGGCAGGGCCACGTACGGGAACTTCTTCTCGAAGTCCTTGTCGTTGGCGTCCACGCCGTCGCTCAGGTCGACCTTCTCGCCGAGGAGCGCGCCCTCGACGACCTGGAGGGCGATGTCGATGACGTCGTCGGTGAGCCGGCGTCCGTTCGGGAAGCCCGCGTTGTCACCGTCGAGCACACCGAGCCGCTTGGGGTTCTTGACCGGCTTGATGGAGGTGTTGAGGCGCAGCATCTCCGAAGGTGTCACGTTCGGGGGCTGGTTGAGGTCCTTGACACCGGTCAGGAACACCGACACGAGGTCGTTGCGCGGCTCGGCGGGGGCCTTGATCTTGTAGATCCCCTCGATGAGCTTGGGCAGCTCGGGCTCGGTGACGTTCTTCAGGAAGTCCGCGTCGTTCTCGGGCGAGGACGCGTTGAACTTGTCCTTGTCCTTGAGCGGGTTGACGACCTCGTTGACCAGCGGCATACCGAGGCGCGACACCTGGGTCCAGTCGCCGTAGGCGTTCTGGCGGGAGGTGGTCGAGTAGATACCGACGATCGGCTGCTTCTTCGACTGGCGGATCTGGGAGGTCGGCACCTGGAGGGCGATCGTGTTGACGTTGTAGCCCTTGAGCGTGTCGTTCCCGACCTCCGAGAGGTCGGCGCCGTAGAGCAGGTCGAAGACGCGCAGGTCGAGGAAGAACGAGTCGTCGGCCTGGCCGGCGAAGGTCTTGACGCCGCCGTTGAGGTGCTTGACCGCCTGGTCGCGCAGGGTCTGGTAGTGCGGCATGGACGCCTTGCCGACGTTCGAGGGGGCGACCGGCACGTTCTTCGCCAGCTGGTACGTCGAGACCTCCTTGCCGTGCTTCAGCTGGATCAGCTCGATGTTGTACGTCTGGGTGAAGTTGAGGGTGTCGTCGTACAGGCTCTTCACCACACCGGTGTTGTACAGGAAGGTGTGTTCGTTCTTCCGGTGGTCGTTGAACGTGTACCGGTAGATCAGGTCGTCCTTGGCGTCACCGTCGTTGTCGATGTGGATGTCGTAACGGGCGTCCTTGGCGAACGGGAAGAAGTTCGGGCCCCCGGCCGGCTCCTGGAAGGGCAGCCAGTTCGCGATGATCGTGGTGGTGTTGGGGCTGTCGGGGCTGACGAACGCGTACACGTCCGTGTTGTCGAGCTGCGGCTGCCCGGAGATCAGCGGCGCCTCACGGTGACTGGAAGCGTTCGCCGTGCCCGGCGCCAGTGCCGCCACACCGACGGCTGTGAGCCCTCCCGCGGCCAGCGCGCCGCACGCGAGCATCGCGATGCTCTTCCGTGCCCGCCATGCCCGCTCGCTTCTGGTGTCTGTGGTCATCTCGCCCGTCCTTCATCCGTCATCGCGCACGTCCTGCTTGCTTGCCCGTCCCATACGTACGCGGAGGCCGTCTTGTTCGGCGTTGATCGCGAGAAGCTTCGCGGACCGCTCCGCCGGCCGCCCCTGAGGCGTCGCACAAATACCGTCGGACGGTGACGAGACGGACGCGTCCGAAGCGGGCGGGGAACGGGCCGGGAACGGCCGGTCAGGACCCCGTCCCGGCCGCCGCGCACCGATGTCGCACCCCTGTCACACCGGCCGTCGCACCGGCTCCGACCTGCTGAAACACCGGTACGGCCGGGAGGGAGCGCGCTGTCCACGACGGTTCGCCGACCGGGACGGATTCCTCACCGCGCGGGCCGCCATGACGGAGTGTCCGCCGCGCGACGGAAAATTTGGCGAACCCATGACCACACCGCCGCCGTCATCGGAGCCACGCCGGACGGTGCCCGACCGCGGCGGGCGACCACGGCGGGCGTACGGGTCACCCGGACGCGGCGTTGGCGTAGCGGCGGGCCAAGTGTGCGAAAGCGTCCTTGAGTTCGACGGGTCCGACGACCTCGATGTCGGCGTCGTACCTGCCGATGGCGGCGGCCAGACCGGGCCATGACCACGAACCGAGGACGAGGCGGCAGCGGTCGGGGCCCAGCTCCTCGACGAGCCCGTCGCGGGCGTAGCGGGACACGACGGCTGCGGGCAGGTCGAGGATCACCTCGCCACGGCAGGGCCAGCCAGTGGATCCCTGGAATCTGCTGGTCACGAAGGCCGCCACGTCCCCTCCCGGCAGTTCGCGCGGAGTGAAGCGGGGCCCGGTGGGGATACGCGGGGTGACGCGGTCGGCGCGGAAGACGCGCCAGTCGTCCCGGTCGAGGTCCCAGGCAACGAGGTACCAGCGTGCTCCCCAGGTGACGAGGTGGTGCGGCTGTGTCCGGCGCGGCCCGGTCCGCACGTTGTCGTCGTCCGCGCCCGGTGGGTTCACGGAGGCGTAGTCGAAGCGCAGCTCCTCGCGGGCGTGTACGGCGGCACCGAGTGCCATGAGTACGCCGCTGTCGGCCTGCGGGCGCGTACGGTCCCCGGGCCCGTCCACGGCGGTGACGCGGAAGGTGTCGATCCGGTGGCGCAGCCGTGCGGGCATGACCTGCCGGACGGTGGTCAGGGCGCGCACGGCGGCCTCCTCGATACCGGCACCGGTGGTGGTGGCGATCTGGAGTGCGACGGCCAGGGCGACGGCCTGCTCGTCGTCGAACAGCAGCGGCGGCAGGTCGGCGCCGGCGTCGAGCCGGTATCCGCCGTCGGGCCCCTTGAAGGCCACGACGGGATAGCCGAGTTCGCGCAGCCGGTCGACATCGCGGCGTACGGTGCGCGGGCTGATGTCCAGCCGCTCCGCCAGGAGCGCCCCGGGCCAGTCCCGGCGCGCCTGGAGCAGCGAGAGCAGGGAGAGCAGTCGTGCTGAGGTCTTCGGCATGGATCCATTGTCGCGCCGAGTAGCGGCCACATCCTGGCCGCTACCGCTGTGACTGTTGTCCGTAGCGGAGGAACCCGTACCGGGGGAATCCGCACCGGAGAAGCACAACGACCGGAAGGCCGATCACCATGACCAGCACGACTACTCCCCCCGCCGCGCTCGACGCCGAGCGGACCGACCTGCTCAACGAGCTCGCGACCGCGCGGGCCACCCTGACCGCCACCGTCCGTGGACTCGGCGACGAGCAGATGGGCGAGCGCCCGACGGTCAGCGCGCTGTGCCTGGGCGGGCTGATCAAGCATGTCGCGTCCGTCGAGGAGGCATGGCTGCGCTTCGCGGTCGACGGCCCGTCGGCGATGAGCTTCGACCTGCCCGAGGGCGTCACCTGGGCCGACTTCATGGCCGGCACCGCACGCGAGTTCCCGCAGTGGGCGATCGACCGCGAGAGCGACTTCCGCATGGCTCCCGGCGAGACGCTGGCCGGGATCCTCGCGCGGTACGAGCGGGTCGCCGCCCGGAGCGAGGAGATCATCGCCTCCGTACCGGACCTGTCGGCGACGCATCCGCTGCCGGAGGCGCCCTGGAACGAGCCGGGAGCGGAGTACAGCGTGCGCCGGGTACTGATCCATGTCATCGCCGAGACCGCCCAGCACACCGGGCACGCGGAGATCCTGCGCGAGACGCTCGACGGCCAGAAGTCGACCTGACCCGAGCGGCCCTCACCATCCCGCAGACCCAGCCCCAGACCGCAGCCCGCCGACCGCCGACCAAAGGCCGCAGACCCGAGGCCGAAGGGAATCGCATCACCGTGAAGACACGCGAGCCGGGCCGGGCCACGGCATGAGCCGGACGACCGTTCTCGGTACCCGGGCGCTCAACCGGGCCACGCTAGCGCGGCAGTTGCTGCTCGACCGCGTCGGCCTTCCGGTCCTCGACGCGGTCGCTCACCTCGGCGGTCTGCAGGCGCAGGAACCGCAGGAGCCGTTCGTCGGGCTCTGGTCGCGGCTGCGGGCGTTCGACCCGGCGGTGCTCTCCGGGCTGCTCGTCGGGCGGCGCGTGGTGCGGACGCATCTCATGCGGCGCACCGTCCACCTCGTCACCGCCGAGGACGCGCTGGCCTGGCGGGCCCGCCACGACGCCATGCTGCGGCAGCGGGTGCTCGGCACCTACCGCGGCGAGCTCGCCGGGACGGATCTCGACGCGCTCGCCGCGGCGGGCCGGGCGGTCATGGCCGACGGCCAACCCCGCTCGATGACCGAGCTGACGCGGGCACTCGGCGCGAGGGGGCCGGTCCCGGGACCGGAGCGGGGGCGGACACAGGGGCCGGGGCAGGCGCAGGAGCCGGTCCCGGGAGCGCGGGCGCTGGGGGAAATGCTGGTCGCCGCCCTGGTCCCGATGGTGCAGCTGCCCCCGCGCGGGCTCTGGCGGACGAGGGCGGGCGTGCGCAACGTCATGCTCTCGTCCTGGCTGGGCCGCGAGATCGCCCCGCTCTCCCCCGACGGCGCCGATCCGGTGGGCCAGGCGCTGGTACGGCGCTATCTGGCCGCGTACGGCCCGGCCGCCACGGCCGATCTGCGCGCCTGGTGCGGTCTGGCCGGGCTGCCGGCCGCGGTGGCCGCGGTCCGCGACGAACTGGTCGCTTTCCGCGACGAGCGGGGCCGCCTGCTGCTCGACCTGCCCGACGGGCCGCGCCCCGACCCTGACACGCCCGCCCCGGTACGGTTCCTGCCGGCGTTCGACAACGCGATCCTCGGCTACCACGACCGCGGGCGGATCATCGACGACGCCCACCGGGGCCTGTCGGTCACCGGCGCGCGTGTCGTCCTGGTCGACGGCAGGGCCGCCGCGACCTGGACCGTCAGGGACGGCACCGTGATCGTCACCCCGCTGCGCCGGCTCTCCCCCGCCGACCGCGCCGAAGTCGCCGAACAGGCAAGCGAGCTGGCGTCGTTCCTCTCCGACGGCGGGAGCGATCACGTACGGATCGACGCGTCCCCCCGTTGAACCGGCGCGTCTCACCCCGCGCCCGCGGCGATCAGATCGTCCAGCTCGGCGGCGAAGAGCAGCCCTGGGTCGAAGCCCATCCCGTTGAAATGGCCCGCGAGTTCGAGGGACAGGACGCCGTGCAGCCGGGTCCAGAAGGTCAGGGCCCGGTGGACGGCCGGGGTGGGTGCGGGGCTCCCGTCCGCCCACTTCCGGTGGGTGTCGAGGTGGGAGTCGAACGGCGTCGCGGAAGCGTCCGGGGTGAGCGCGGCGCAGGCGTCGAGCAGGGTCGCCATGATCTCGGAGGCGATCGCGGTGATATCGGCGGGCGCGTGGTAGCCGGGGACGGGGGTGCCGTAGATGAGGAAGTAGCGGTGCGGGTCCGCCAGCGCCCAGCCGCGCAGGGCGTGGGCCAGCACGGCCACGTCGGCGCCGGGCTCGGCGGCCACCCGGAAGGTGTCCGCGAGGCTTCGGTACGCGTCCCTGATCAGCTCGGTGATCAGCTCGTCGCGGCCCGCGAAGTACCGGTAGAGCGCGGGCCCGCTCATGCCCATCCGCTTGGCGATCGCGTTGAGGGAGAGCGCGGACGCTCCCGCCGTGGCGATCTGCTCCCACGCGCGTTCCTTGACCTCCCCGCGTACCTGGGCGCGGTAGCGCTCGCGAGGGGTCTCCGTGCCAGAATCCGCCATGACCTGCCGCCTTCCGTGATCCGCGCGCCATCGACAATATATTCTTACTCTCGTGAGAGGCTATCACGAAGCCGTGGGATGATCACCCTCCGTTATCGTCGGCCGGGTGGACGGAATGAGCGAGATGAGCACCCCCTGGCAGCGCCTCGCGGCGTCGCATCCCCGCGGTACGGACATCACGATGGTCGTGGTGCTGTTCATGGTCTCGGTCGCCGGCAGTACGCTCACGGGCTCTGTCTTCGGCAGGCACCTTCCGGTCCTGCCCGCGGTGCTGCTCTCCGCCGTCCCCTGTGCCGCCCTGCTCCGGCGTCGCGCTCATCCGCTCGCCGTCGTGGTGGTCGCCGCGCTCTGCGCCGTGGTCGAGGGCTCGCTGGGGTATCTCCTCACTCCCCTGTCCCAGACTCCGCTCATCGTGGCGCTCTACTCGGTCGGTCTGCGCACCGACCGCAGGACCACCCGCGTCTGCGCCCTCGTGACCCTCGCGGCGCTGATCGTCACGGCTCTGTTCGCCGATCCGATCAGCCACAACCTGCTGCTCACGACCGTCAACCCCATCGCCTGGGTGTTCCTGCCCGCGGTCCTGGGCAGCGCCGTCCAGCTGCGACGGGCGTACCTCGCGGCGCTGCGTGCCCGCGCCGAGCACGCCGAGCGGACCCGCGAGGAGGAGGCGCGCCACCGGGTGGCGCAGGAGCGGATGCGCATCGCCCGCGAACTGCATGACGTCGTCGCCCACCACCTGGCCCTGGCCAACGCCCAGGCCGGCACGGCCGTACACCTCCTGGCGACCCGTCCTGACCAGGCACGCGGCATGCTGGAAAGCCTGGCGGAGACCACCGCGTCGGCGCTGGTCGAGATGAAGGCCACCGTCGGGCTGCTGCGTCAGGACAACGAGGCGGACCCACCGCTGGGGCCGGCGCCCGGACTCGGTCAACTCGACGACCTGGTCGCGGCGTTCACCGCCGCGGGCCTCTCCGTCACCACCGCCGTCGAGGGCGGTCCCCGGCCGCTGCCCACCGGTGTGGACCTGAACGCGTACCGGATCGTGCAGGAGGCGCTGACCAATGTCACGAAACACTCCGCCACCCGGGCCGCCCGCGTCCGTCTCGCCTACCACTCCGACCGGTTGACCCTGACGGTCACCAACGAGGGCGGCGGCACCGCGAACACACCCGCCCCGGGACGTGGTTTCGGCCTCATCGGCATGCGGGAGCGCGCCCAGTCGGCCGGTGGGACCCTGCACGCCGGCCCCCGCGCGGGAGGCGGTTTCGAGGTGACCTGCACACTGCCACTGCGCCCCCGCCAGGAGTCGGGCGAGGCGGGAGCCACCTGAGTGAGTGTCACGCGCGGAAGTCGGCGATCCACCGCGAGGTGGCCCGGAGTCCGCCGAAGGTGTAGAAGTGCAGCTTGAGTACGCCGTGGCGGCGTGTGTCGTAGCCGCTCGCCAGGTCGTGGAGGAAGCGGTCGGGGCCGGCGGTGCCCATCAGGTTGGTGAGCGAGAATCCGTATTTCCTCGCGATGGACGTGCTGGTGCCGACGCCGAAGCGTGCCGCGTACGCCATCAGCCGCTTGACGCCTGCCGGGCCGGGCACCCCGATGCGCACCGGTGCGTCGATGCCTCGGGCGCGTACGGCCTCGACCCAGGTCAGGACCGGTGCCGCGGCGAAGCCGAACTGGGTGATCACATCGCCGGAGAGCCCCTGTTCCGCGAGGGCCGCCGTCTTCTCGGTCATCGCCGACCAGAGCGCCGGGCCGGCGATGGCCGGGTGCCCCTCGGGGTAGCCGCTGATGCCGACGTGCCGTACGCCGTACGTCCGCAGGAGCCCGGAGCGGATGAGCGCGAGGGAGTCGTCGTAGGGGCCGTGGGGTGTGGTGGGGTCGCCGCCGACGACGAAGACGTTGTCGGCCGTGCCGTCGGAGCGCAGTGCCGCGAGGATCCCCTCCAGCTCCGCCCGGGAGCGCAGCCGGCGGGCCGACAGATGCGGGACGGGGGTGTACCCGTACCGCAGGGCGGCCCGGGCGGCGGCCAGCCGCAGGCCCGGGTCCTCGTTGCCGAGGAAGGTGACATTGATCCGGGTGCCGGCCGGAATGAACGCGCGGGCCTCTTCGAGCGCCGGGGTGTCCTTGCCCGTCATCTCCAGGGAGAAGTCCTCCAGCAGCGGGACGACGGCCGGGGCGGCGGCCGTGGGGAGGGGATCCATCGTGCTCCTCGTTCCATGTCGTTCTCCCTGGGGCACGGAGTGCCACCGGAACGAAGATACGCGGCGGCGCCCGCACGACCGGATCCCCGCCCGGCCGTACGAAGGCGGGCCTCCTGACGCGCACCGCCTCAGACCCGCGCGCCGGCCCTTCGTACATGCAGATGGCCGTCCCTGGGGAAGGGCGGCTGGGCGGGAAGGACCCGGTGGAACACGTATCCGGTCTTCTCCGCGACGCGGCACGAGGCGGGATTGTCCACCTGGTGAAGCAGGTCGAGACGCTCAAGACCCTCACCCGCGAAGGTGTCGAAGGCCCAGCCGGTGAGGGCACGCAGCGCGCGGGGCGCCACTCCCCGGCCCCTGGCATGGGCGGCCGTCCAGTAGCCGACCTCCGCGGACTCCCGGCCCGCACCGGTCCGCTTCATGGCCACGTTGCCGGCCAACCGGCCTTCACCGGTACCCGACCCGTCCTCGTGCACGGCGAAGCCCAGCCGTTCTCCGGTCTCCCAGCCGCGCCTCTGAAGTTCCAGCCACTCCCTCGCGTCCTCGACACTCTCCACCGGGAGCCTTGTCCAGCGACGCAGTACGGGATCGAGATACGCCTCGATCAGCGCTTCGATGTCGCCGTCGTGCCAAGGCCGCAGCAGCAGTGCGGCGGCGGACGGCTCCGCGGCCACTTTCAAGGTGATGTTCATCAAGATCCTCCCCGAACGGTTCGGCCGATCCTCTCTCACCCGGGGCCGCGGCGCGTCAAGGGCAGCCGTTACCATGGTGCGACCGTCAGCAAGACCCGCGTCCCCCCTGCTGCGAGAGGGCCATGGACCGACCCGCCAAGCGCGCCACCAGCGCTGATGTCGCCCGCGTCGCCGGTGTCTCCCGAACCACCGTGAGCTTCGTCCTCAACGACAAGCCCGGCCAGACGATCCCCGAGGAGACCAGGCGCCGGGTCCTCGAAGCCGCCCGGAGCCTCGAATACCAGCCGCACTCCTCCGCGCGCGCCCTCGCCGCCGGCCGTAGCGACATCGTCCTGCTCTCCCTCCCCGCGATGCCCATCGGCGCGGGCATCAGCAGGTTCATCGAGGAGCTCGCGACCGCGCTGGCGGAGCACGGACTGACGCTGGTCACGCATCTGTCGGGAGCGCAGGCACGGCCGTTGCCGGCCGTGTGCGCGACCGTCAACGCCTCGGCGGTGATCGGGTTCGAGCCGTTCGACCGCGACACCACACGGGCCCTCCACAGCGCGGGCGCCGCGTTCGTGTTCCCGTTCCGGACGGACGACGCGCCCGCGATGCGTTCGGTCGGCCGTCTCCAGGCGGAGTACCTGATCGGCCGGGGACACCGGCGCATCGGCTACGCGATGCCCCTCAACCGGGGGCTGCACGCGATGGCCGAGGACCGTCTGTACGGCGCGACCGAAGCGTGCGCCGAGGCCGGGATCGACCCGCCCGTCGTCGCGAGTACGGACCTGGAGACCGCGACCGCGGCCCGGGCGGTGACCGAGTGGACGGCGCGGTCCGTCACCGGGGTGTGCGCCTTCAACGACGAGACGGCGATCGCGGTCCTGGCGGGCATGCGGACGCACGGTCTCGCCGCCCCCGACGACCTCGCCGTCATCGGGATGGACGACATCCCCACCGCCCGCCTGACGGTCCCTCCGCTCACGACCTTCTCGTTCGCCCTGGCCGAACTGAGCAAGCGCCAGGCGGCCACGATCGTGGCCGGGCTGACGGGCAGCGCGCCCCGGATCCCCTCCGAGGACGTCGGCCCGCGGCTCGTGGAGCGCGCGTCCGCCTGAGCGCCTTTCGTGTGCCTTCCGGGTGCCTTCCGGGTGCCTTTCGTACGCCGGTCGGCTACCGGGCGGAGGCGACGCCGTCGTCGACCGTGACCGTCGCTTCGCACCGGATGTCGTCGCCGGCGAACCCGGCGAGCAGGGTGACCTCGCCCGCCTCGATGCCGCGGCGGCCGTCGGGCAGTGTGTAGTGGAGCCGTTCGACCGGAGCCTCCAGGACGATCCGGCGGCTCTCGCCCGCGACCAGGGCGATCCGCCGGAACTGGATCAGCTGCCGGACCGGGCGGACGACGGACGCGGCCTCGTCGCGCGCGTACAGCTGGACCACCGTCTCGCCGTCGGTCCGGCCGGTGTTGGTCACACGGACGCGGGCCCGTACCGTACCGTCGGCCACTTCCACGGCCGGCCCCTCCTGGCCGTCTCCGTCGGGGTCGAGGTCGAGGGTGAAGGACGTGTAGGACAGGCCGTGGCCGAACGCGTAGAGCGGGCCCTGCTGTTCGAGGTCCCCGTAGCCGTGGCGGGTCCCGGTCGGGTGGCCGTATCCGCTGCCGTGGTGGTGACCGTGGTAGAGGGGCAGCTGCCCGAGATGCCGGGGGAACGTGCTCGGCAGCTTGCCGCTCGGATTGACCTCGCCGAAGAGCGCCGAGGCGATGGCCGGGCCCGCCTCCTCGCCCAGCAGCGGTGCGAGCAGGACGGCGTTGGAGGCGCGGGCCACGGGCTCAAGGAGCAGGGGGCGGCCGGACACGACCACGGTCACCAGCGGCTTTCCGGTCGCGGCGAGCCGTGCGAGGAGCTCCTCCTGGTCTCCGGGCAGTACCGGCGCGGCCGTTGACTGGCCCTCCCCGGCGGTGTTGGCGCCCACCCATCCCGTACGTTCGCCGACGACGGCGACGACCAGGTCCGCGTCCTCGACGGCGCGGTGCAGCACCGCCGGGTCCAGGGCGTCGCCGGAGTCTGCGGCGAACCGGCCCAGCGGCGCGTACGCGACCGCCGGGTCGAGCCGGCGCAGCGCGTCGAGGACGGTGAGCGCGTCGGGGTGCACCTGCCTGGTCCGGTCCTCGAAGACGGGATCGAGGCCGGGGATCCTGGTCTGGAAGATGTCGGTGAAGACGAAGGTCTTCGGATCCACACCGGCGACCTTGCCTTCCTGGACGGCGCGCATCCCGATCGGCATCTCGCGTGCGGCCACCGAGGTGTAGGCGGCGAAGTGGATCCGCAGCTCGTCGGCCGCCGGACCGACGACGACGATACGCCGCGCGCCGGGCGTCAGTGGCAGGACGCCGTCGTTCGCGAGCAGCACCATGCCGCGCTCCGCGATCGACCGCCGGATCCCGGCGGCCTCCCCGGGGTCCGGGAGCGCGGCAGCGGGCGACGTGGGGCGCGGGGCCGGGGTGAAGGCGGGGATCAGCCCGACCCGGGCCTTGGTCGTCAGGACCCTGGCGACGGCGGTGTCGATGACGCGCTCGTCGAGCCGTCCGCTCGCCACCTCGTCGACGAGCGCCGGGAAGTTCACGGCGCCGGGCAGTTCGACGTCCAGGCCCGCCGTGATCGCCTGCCGGGCGGCGTCGCCCTCGGTGACGGCGGTGCGGTAGGCGACACGCAGCAGATTCACGGCGTCGTAGTCGCTGACGACCAGGCCGTCGAAGCCGAGCGCGCCGCGCAGGAGTTCGGTCAGCAGCCAGCTGTCGGCGGCGGCCGGGACGCCGTCGATCTCGTTGTAGGAGTTCATGACGACCTCTAGCCCGGCCTCGGCGATCGCCCGGCGGAACGGCTCGGCGTACTCGTCGGTCAGCGCCCGCCTGCCGAGTTGGGTGATCGCGGTGTTGAGGCCGGCTTCCGAGGCGCCGTAGCCCAGGAAGTGTTTGCCGGTCGCCAGGACACCGTTCTCCTGGTCCGCGCCCTGAACACCGCGGACGAACGACACCGAGAACCGGGCCGCCAGCTCCGGGTCCTCGCCGTAGGTCTCGTGCACCCGGCCCCACCGGGGGTCGCGGTTGATGTCCATGACCGGTGAGAACAGCAGCTGGACGCCGGAGTGGCGCATGTGCGCCGACGTCACCGACGCGGCCCGCTCGACCAGAGCGGGATCCCAGGTCGCGGCCTGCGCCCAGGCGGTGGGGAACTGCGAGCCCGACACATGCAGGAACCCGTTGATGCCCTCGTTGTGGACCAGGGCCCCGATGCCGAACGGCGAGGTCTCCCGGACGGCTTCCTGGATGTTCGCGAGGTCCTCGCGCAGGCTCTCCGCGTCGTACCCGAGGAACCACGCCATCGACAGATGCCCCACACCGTGCGGACGCAGCACGGGAACGAGCCCCGGATCGGGGGTGGGGGCCGCGGCGTCATCGGCCCCCCGGACGAAGATCTCCGCCACGCCGAAGCCGGTCAGCTGCGCGATCTTCTGTTCCAGCGTCAGCTTGGCGACGAGTTCCGAGATGGCTTCGGGGCCCCAGGACGGGGTGGACATGGACATGAGGCTCTCCTGTGTGAGGGCGAGGGTGACGATGACTTCGACCGGCGCCCGGGATCCGTGCGTCCCGGGCGCCGGAGTTGCCGGGGCCGCCGAGGTCAGGGCCGTACGGTGGGGCTCTCGTGCCGGCCGTCGCCGCCCGGCACTCCCTCGTCGCGTCCCGGGCGGTAGCGGAAGCTCCGTACCACCCGCGTACCGGCCAGGGGCTCGACGCCGACGACGCGGCCCGTGAAGCCGCCGGCGACCTCGGTCGAGAAGTAGCGCCCGTCGACCTGGGCCAGCCGCCGGAACTCCCCTTCGTCCAGGTGGCCGAGCTCGATCAGGTCGGGGCCACCCGCGTACGGGGACCCTGGCTTCGGTTCGACGGCGCGGACGCAGAGCGTCACCGCGCTGTGTCCGGGCCGCGGCACGTCAGCGAGTACGTGGTCGAGTCCGCCGATGACCACGCGGGCGACGAGGGAGGCGCCGCGCTTCTCGACGGCGGCCCAGTGGGTGTCGTCGATGCGCAGCACCAGGCGTACGTCGCCGCCGCCCACGACGGCGCTCGCCTCCCACTCCGCGTCCTTGGTACGCACTCCCAGCAGATGCCGGGCGCCGGACCCCGGCGGGGCAGGTGCGAGGCTCACACCGCCGCCCTCCGCGGGGACCGCGAACCGCGCGGGGTGGATGCCCGGCGAGATCCAGCGCGGGTGCAGGGCCGGAGCGGTGAAGCCGTCCCGGAAACCACTGCCGGATTCCGGCACCTTGTGGTGCTCCTCGTCGAACACCGGCCAGTCGTCCTCCCAGCGGACGGCGGCGAGGAACGTCTCCCTTCCGTTGACGTGGAACCCGGGAGTGGCGCCACGCGGCCGTACGCCGAGATGGACCGCGGCCCACTCCCCCGAGGGGAGTTCGACGAGGTCCGCGTGTCCGGTGTTCTGCACCGGATGGCCCGAACTCCGGTGAGTGAGAACCGGGTTGGCCGGATTGCCCGCGAAGGGGCCGGTGATGGACCGGGAACGTGCCACCGACACCGAATGCCCCCGCTCGGTGCCGCCCTCGGCGATGAGCAGATACCACCAGCCACCGCGGTGGTAGAGATGGGGGGCTTCCGGGTGGGCCATGCCGGTGCCGCTCCACAGCGCCACGGGTTCGGACAGCGGCACACCGGTGCCCGGATCGATCGCCACCTGAAGGATCGGGCTCCCGGGCCGCCCGGACGCCCAGGTGAGATAACAGGTGCCGTCGAGATCCCAGGCGAGGTCCGGATCGATGCCCACCGCGCCGGGGGTGCGCACGGGGGTGCTCCAGGGCCCGGCGGGGTCCTCGGCGCTCACGATGAGATGTCCTCCGCGGACATCCGCGATGTTCGTCGTGACCATCCAGAACCGTCCGCCGTGGTGGCGCAGGGTCGGCGCGAAGACGCCCCCGCTGCCCTGCCCCGAGGAAAGGTCGAGCTGGTCCTCGCGGTCGAGCACGTTCCCGATCTGCTCCCAGCGCAGCAGGTCCCGGCTGTGGAACACCGGCACACCGGGGAGGTACTCGAACGACGAGGTGACGAGGTAGAAGTCCTCGCCCGCACGGCAGATGGAGGGGTCGGGATGGAATCCGGAGATGATGGGAGTGTTGCTCATGACGTCACCTTCACTACGGGGGCGCGTTGTCGTCCGGCGGTCTACTCGACGTCGGCATCGACGGTGGCGGCGTCGGTGACCGTGACCATGACTTCGGCCGGTTCGCACCCCGCGGCGGCGGCGGTGAGACGGATCCCGCCCGGTCCGGTCGGGCGGACGACGGCGAGGACGCGGCCCTGGTAGGTGTGGCGTTCCTTCGCGTCGAACCGTTCCTCGGTCGAGGGATCCGCGCTCCCGAAGCCGACGAGAACGCCGTCGCCGGTGACCTCGACGCTCACCGGCCGGTCGGCGGCCGTGTGGAGGGTGCCGGTGGTGTCGGTCAGGCTGAGGGTGACGTACGCGAGATCACCGCCCCCGGCCGTGATCACCGGCCGGTCGGCCTCGGCGCGCAGCACCACCGGGCCCGTGGCGGAGCGCAGAGCGGTTCGACCGGTCTCGGCGCCGTCCCGGTAGGCGATGGCGAGGAGTTCGCCGGGCTCGTGGACGGTGTCGAACGCGGTACGGAAGCGGTGGTCCGGGCCGGTCGGCCGGCGCCCGAGGGAGCGGCCGTTGAGGAGCAGCTCCACTTCGTCGGCGTCGCTGTAGACCTCGACGGTGACCGGTTCGTTCTCGAAGCCGGGCCAGGTCCAGCCGGCGACGGTGTCGCTCCAGGCCCAGGGCGTCGAGGCGACGGTCTGTCCGTAACGCTCCGGACGCCGGACGGCCAGATACGGTTCGGCGCGCCGGCCGAAGACGATCTCGCGGTAGTAGGAGGCGGGGCGCCGGTGCCCGGTGATGTCGATGTCGCCGCAGCCCGCCACCAGATACGGATACGGGGCGACGAAGGCGGGCCGGGGGGTGTCGGGGTTGAGGTACTGCGGCCGGCCGATGCCGACCTCGCCCAGGTAGTCCCAGCCGGTCCAGGTGAAGTCGCCGATGACATGGCCGTACTGCTCGACCAGCCGCCAGTTGCCGTCGATGCGGGTCGGGAAGGTCTCCGTACCCAGGATGATCCGGTTGGGGAAGAGGTCCTTGTCCAGGGCGTAACGGCTCTCGGCGTAGTTCATGCCGGCGACGTCCAGCAGGGCGAAGGACTCGGCGGTGCGCTGCGAGACCAGTTCGGAGGAGCTGATCGCGTTCATCATCTCCCCGGGATCGGCCATGAGGGTGTTGATGCCGGCGCCCTCGTCGGCCTGCTGACCGGCCGTCTCCTCGGTGCTCTCCTCCGCCGGCTGCCGCATCTTGGACAGCTCGGCCATGACGGCCAGCATCCCGTTGACCGCGTTGGTGACGTAGCGGGTGCGGTCCAGCGAGCGCACCTTCTCGGCGAGGGCGCGACCCTGCGCGGCGCCGACGGCCGAGCCGGTCTCGGGGATCTCGTTGCCGATCGAGTAGAGGATGACGCTGGGGTGGTTGAAGTCCTTGGCGACCATCGCCTCGATGTCGCGCTCCCACCACTCGGGGAAGCTCAGGCTGTAGTCGAACTCGCTCTTGCCGGAGGTCCACACGTCGAACGCCTCGTCCACGACCAGCATGCCGAGCCGGTCGCAGGCGTCCAGCATCGCCCTGCTCATGGGGTTGTGGGACATGCGGATCGCGTTGAAGCCGGCGTCCTTGAGGATCTCGACACGGCGTTCCTCGGCGCGGGCGAAGGTCGCCGCGCCCAGGACCCCGTTGTCGTGATGAACGCACGCGCCGCGCAGCTTCACGGTCTCGCCGTTGATACGGAGGCCGCGGCGCGGGTCGAGGCTCAGCGAGCGGATGCCGAAGCCGACGGTCTCGGTGTCCACGTCGCCTTCGTCGTCCGTCAGCCGTACGCCGCAGCCGTACAGGGCGGGTGAGTCCGTGCTCCACAGGTCCGGGTCGTCGAGGTAGAGGCGCTGGCGGCAGAGCGCGGGCTCACCGGGCAGCACGGTGATCCTCGATACGTCGCTCGCGACCAACGCCCCGGCGCCGTCACGGATCTCGGTGTGTACGTCGACGGTCCGGATCGCGAGCGAGTCGTTCTCGACCCTGGTCGCGACCTCGGCCACCGCCAGCTCCGGCTCGATGGCGGGAGTGGTGACCCGGACGCCGTCGGGAGAGATCCGGACCGGGCCGCCGACGAGCAGCCAGGTGTCGCGGTAGATCCCCGCTCCGGTGTACCAGCGGGAGTCCCGGTGGCTGCGGGCCTCGACACGGATCTCGTTGTCCTCGCCGAACCGCAGGAAGCGATCGGCGTCGATGAGGAACTGCGAGTACCCGAAGGGGCGTTGGCCGGCGTAGTCGCCATTGATGTGGACGGTGGCGTCACGGTAAACGCCCTCGAACTCCAGGACGATCCGCCGGCCCCGGTACTCCTCGGGCACATGGAAGGTCTTGCGGTACTCGAAGGTCCCGCCGGGGAAGTAGGCACCCGCGCCGCTCTCCGAGCCGCCGTCGCCGCCGGGCGCGACGCGCTCCTGACCGAGCATCGCGTCGTGGGGCACGGTCACCGGCCGGTAAGGGACCGAGTGACCACTCATCTCGGCGAAGGGGTTGACCTTCGGCCTGGCCTGCCAGCCGTCGTTGAAGGAAACGCGGATCAAGGGAACTTCCTTACTTTTTCGGGATTCTTCACCGCCGGACCGGCCGGCTCCGCCGAGGCGGCGCCGGCTCCCCCGGACAACGGGCTCGTGCGGCCGTCGGACAGGGACCGGGCCCGCTTCGACCTCGTCGAGTCTTCTGGCCTTCGAGGTCAGCAGCACCAGCAGCGTCCCGGCCGCGCAGCAGCCGGCCACCATCCAGAACCCGGTGAGCTGCGTGGTGCGGAAGTGGATCGCGATCTCGGCCTGCGCGTTGCCGCCATCAGTACGAGCGTGTGGCGCACACCGAAACGGGCCGGTTCTCCCGTGGGTCGTGGAGCGGTCTTGCTGTCGGCCATGGCCGCCTTTCCTGCACCGCGGAACGAGCGAAGCCTACTGATGCGCGTTAGTGACGCGCGTCAGTACGCTAGGTCCGCCGACGTGGCAGCGACAAGCCATGAGTTCGTAACGTTCAGGTAACATGCGACCGGCCGGCGGCGTCCTCCGCCGCCGGCCTCCGCCCGCCGGTCAGGGTGTGGCGCCGGTGAGGACCGCGGCCGTCCCGTCCGCCCTCGGGTCGCTCGCCGCGTCGAGCACGCCCGCGCGCAGCCGTGCCGTCTGTACGTGGCCCGCCTCGTCGTGCGGTCCCGGCACCTCGGCCACCGCCAGGCCCAGCCGGTCCGCGACGGTGGCCAGGCCGTCCGCGTCCGGGGTGCCGGGCTCCAGGACGAGGGTGGGCCGGGGACGGTTCAGGTCCCGGGAGCCGATGACCCAGCGGGGACGGGCCAGCAGCGCCGCCGGGTCGGGGGCGTCGAGGAGCGCGTCGGCCACCTGCGCCAGGATCCACGCCTGGGCCCTGCCACCCTGGCAGCCGAGCGCCACGACGCGTCCAGGACCGGTGGCGAGCGCCGGGCAGAGGGTGTGCGGCGGCCGGGCTCCGGGACGCAGCGCTCCGGGGTGCGCCGGGTCCAGGCTGAAGGCCGAGCCCCGGTTGTGCAGCACCACGCCGGTGGCCGGGTCGGCGATGCCGGACCCGAAGCTCTGGAACACACTCTGGATGAGGGTGACCGCGTTGCCCTCGTCGTCGACAGCGGTGACGGCCACCGTGTCCCCGGCCGGCTTGGGCCCGGAGGGCAGGGCGGCGGTGTCGCGCTCCGCTCGCAGCAGCAGGCCGTCGAGGTCCACGGCGCCCGACCGGGGGTCGCCCAGGAGCGCGTCCCGGCTCAGCTCCGCCTGCCGGGCGGCGGTCAGCGGGTCGCTCCCCCGCCCGAATACGGCCAGCAGCGCCGCGCCCTGGCTGGGCGGCGGGGCCACCCACCAGGTGACGCCGTCACGGGTCGTGCTCAACGGAGCGGTGTTCTCCGCCCGGTGGGCGGCGAAGTCCGCCGTGTCGAGCAGGCTGCCGCGGGCGCGCAGGCCCGCCACCAGACGCCGGGCGGTCGGCCCGGTGTAGAAGTGGCGCCAGTCCTCGGAGAGTTCCGCCAGGGTCGCGGCGAGCGCCGGCTGGCGCAGCGTCGCCCCGGCGCGCAGCGGCTCGCCCGCCCTGTCCAGCAGCAGCGCGGAGAGTCCGGGGTCGGCCCGTACCACGTCGATACGGTTAAGGATCGCCCGCGCCAGGCCCTCGCTGACGGCGACGCCGTCCTCGGCCAGCGCCCTGGCCGGTGCGAGAGCCCCGGCGAGCGGCAGGCGCGCGCCGAGGCGGGCGATCTCCGCCCAGCCGGCGACGACTCCGGGCACCGTCACCGTGTGCGGGCCACCGGCGGGCATCCGGTCGCCGGCCGCCCGCAGAGGCGCGGGGTCGGTGGCCGCGGCGGCGGCGCCCGCCGACACCACGGCGCGCACGGTGCCGCGCGCGCCGTCGCGGACCAGGGCGACGAGATCGCCGCCGACGGAGCACTGGTGGGGGTAGGCCACCGTGAGCGCGGCGGCGGCGGCGAGTGCGGCATCGACCACGCCGCCGCCCTCGGCGGCCACCCGACGGGCCGCCTCGATCCCGGCGGAGTGGGGTGCGGCGATCGCGATCGTGGCCATGGTCAGTCCCGGGTGGTGAGAATGGCGCGGGCGAAGGAGCCGTCGGCGCCGACCAGTTTGGTGGGCAGGCAGGTCAGCTCGTAGGTGCCGGCGGGGACGTGGTCGAGGTCGGCGTTCTCGAGGATGAGCACACCGGCGCCGAGCAGGGAGTGGTGGACGTCCCAGGTGTCGGTGCGGTGGTGGCTCTCGATGGTGAGGTAGTCGATGCCGACGAGTTGGACCTCGTGCGCGATCAGCCAGTCGGCGGCCTTCGGGGACAGGCCCACCCACCGGGGGGCGCGCTCGGTCTCCTTGAGCGGGCCCGCGGAGTTGGAGGTCTTGAGCAGGACGCGTACGTGTCCGGCGGCTCCGCCCTCCTCCAGGTGGTGCGGTTCGACATCGCCCTCGACGTGGGTGAGGTCGATGACCAGGGCGGGGCCGACCAGCGCGTGCAGGGACACCTCGTCGATGGGTGTGGCTCCGTCGCGGAAGTGCGCGGGGGCGTCGACATGGGTGCCGGTGTGGGCGCCGAGCCGCCAGCGGGTGACATTGGAGGCGTCCCCCTGGGCGAGGGACTCGACGATCTCGACCTCGGGCTTGCGTCCCCAGTGCAGCATCTCGGGGTGGATGGGCAGGGTGATGTCGTAGATCTTCACGCGCTCTCTCCAGGACGGTGGGCCGGGTCGGGCCAGGGCTCGCCGACGGCGGCGGCCACGGCGCGGGCGGTGGTGAGCAGGCAGCGGTCGAACTCCTCGCCGCCGTGCTTCACGTTGGCGTCGGCCACGTCGCGGCCCCACACGCCGGTCTCGCTGACCTGGTCCATCCGGTAGTCCCAGAAGGAGTCCACGTCGATGTGCGAGGTGGCCCGGTCCATCCGTACCAGCTCGGGGTGGAGGTGGAGCATGACCGAGGTCTCGAAGAAGTTGGCGTGCATCAGCCCCCGGCCGTACTGAACGTGTCCGTCGACCTCGGGTCCCGGGTACATCGTCACGTAACCCAGCGCCCGGATGCGGGCGTCGCGGTGGCGTACCCGGAGCTTCTCGGCGGACACGTCGAGCGAGCCGTTGTTCCAGATGTGTCCGTTGAGGAGGATGAACTGCCGCACTCCGGAGGCGTACAGGGACTCGATCACGTCCTCGACGACGGCGATCATCGTCTCCGGGCGCAGGGCCACCGTGCCGCCGAAGTCGCCGTGGGAGGCGGAGACGCCGAAGCTCAGCGGCGGCACCACCGGTACGCCGGTGAGCGCGGAGACTCCGAGGGCGACCGCGCGGCAGATGAGGGTGTCGACGGCGAGCGGCAGGTGCGGGCCGTGCTGTTCGGTGGCGCCGACGGGGATGATCACGGCGTTCCGGCCGGCGGCGGTGGTCTCCGCCTCCTGCCAGGTCAGCTCCTCCCACCGTACGGGGGCTCCGGAGCCGCCCAGTTCGGCGGCGAGCGCGGGGATGTCGAGGGCGGTGGGGACGTCCAGGGCGGTGGGAACGTCCAGGGCGGTGGGAGCGTCCGGGGTGGTGGGGGCGGGGACGGCTGGGGGCATGCTGCTTCCTTCTCTTTCGCGGCCGGTGCTCACCATGCGCGCCGGCTCTTGTCCGGCAGCAGGTCGAGGGCCCGGACGGGGACGACCTCGTTCTCCTCCACCGTGGTGATCCAGACGGTCGCGTCCGGGCTGTAGTCGCTGATCAGTTCCCGGCACACGCCGCACGGCGCGATCACCCGGAACTGCCCGGCGGGTTTGATCTGGACGGAGACGACCGAGGTGACCTCCAGCGGCCTGCCCCCGGGATACGCGCCGCGCGCCGCGCCCAGGGCGACGCCCTCGGCGCAGATGGAGCTGCGCCGGCAGGAGCCCTCCAGATGGACCCCGGTGTGTACGGCGCCATCGGCCGTACGTACCGCCGAGGCGACCTCGTGCCGGCCGTCGCGCCAGACGCGGGCGAGCAACTCCTGTGCCAGGGTGAGCAGTTCGGCATCGTCGGCGCTCATGGAAGCGGGTACGGCGACGGACGTGACACCGGCCGGCGCCGCACCGGGGGCCGCACCGGGGGCCGCACCGGCGGGTGCGGCGCTCACGCGGTGATCCCGAGCAGGCGGGCCATGTTGCCGCCCTCGACGAGCGCGCGGTCCTTCTCGTCGGGTACCGCCTTCGCGATCTTCATGCGCTCCAGGTCGAAGTCGGAGCCGGGCCACTCACTGCCCATCAGGATCTTCTCGGCACCGAGCCGCGCGTAGGCCCGCTTCACGTCGCTCATCAGCGTCGCCGAGGTCTCCAGGTACACATGGGGCTGCCGCTCGGCGACGATGATCGCTTCGGGTACGTTCCACACGGCGCCCATATGGGCGATGACCGTCGGTACTTCCGGGTGGTCGCGGGCTATCTCCTCGATGGCCAGCGGGGCGCAGAAGGCGTCGTCCAGGGCGTTGATCAGCACCATCAGCCCGCGCCTGGCGCAGGCCTCGAACAGCGGGTCGAGCAGGCCGTGGTCGGCGACGTGGTAGCCGTGCATGCTGGGGTGGAGCTTGAGTCCCACCAGCCCGGCGTCGGCCATGCGGTCGATCTCCTCGACGGCGTCGTCGGCCTGCGGCAGGACCTGCCCGAAGCCGAAGAAGCGGTCCGGGTGGGCGGCGACCAGGGAGCTGATGAAGTCGTTCTCGATGCGCTGGGCGAGCGAGCAGATCATGGCCATGTCGACGCCGGCGGCGTCCATCCGGTCCAGGATGCGGCGCGGTTCGAACGGTGTGTACGGCGGCGGCGCCTCCCCCTTGCGGACGCCGGTGAGGTAGTCCGACCGTCCCCGGACGTCCTGGGTCGTGTTGTACGCGTCGATGATCACGCGGGATCAGCCTTTCTCTCGGGGCACCAGGGGCAGGTGGCAGCGCACGGTGCGGCCGGGCGCGATCTCCCGCAGCTCCGGCATACGGGTGCGGCACTCGTCCTGGGCGAAGGGGCAGCGGGTGCGGAACAGACAGCCGTCCGGCGGGTTGGCCGGATCGGGCAACTCGCCCTCCAGCACGCGTCGTTCGCGCCTCCCGCCGGCACGGAGCGACGGGACGGAGGACAGCAGCGCGTCGGAGTAGGGGTGGGCGGGGCCCGAGAAGAAGTCGTCGCGGGACGCGATCTCGATGATCTGCCCCAGGTACATGACGGCCACCCGGTCGGCGATGTGCCGTACGACGCCCAGGTCGTGGGAGATGAACAGCATGGTCAGGCCGCGCTCGCGGACCATGTCCCTCAGCAGGTTCAGCACCTGCGCCTGGATGGAGACGTCCAGCGCGGAGACCGCCTCGTCCGCCACGACGAACTTGGGCGAGGAGGCGAGCGCGCGGGCGATGCCGATGCGCTGGCGCTGTCCGCCGGAGAACTCGTGCGGCTTGCGCCGGCCCGCCTCCGCGCCGAGGCCCACCCGCTCCAGCAGCTCCCGTACGACCGGCCCGGCCTCGGCGCGGCTCGCGCCGCGGGCCCGCAGCAGCGGTTCGGCGACGATGTCCGCGATCCTGCGCCGGGGGTTCAGCGAGCCGAAGGGGTCCTGGAACACCATCTGGAGGTCGGCCCTGGTGCGCCGCAGCCGGGGTCCGCTGAGCCCGGTGATGTTCAGACCGAGGAAGTCGATGGTGCCCGACACGGGCTCGATCACCCGCAGCAGGGCCCGGCCCAGGGTGGATTTGCCGCAGCCGGACTCACCGACCAGGCCCAGTGTCTCGCCCTCGACGATCTCCAGGTCGATGTCGCGCAGCGCCCGGACCCGGCCGCCCGAGCGTCCTCGGTACTCGACGCGCAGCTTCTCCGCCCGGATGAGCGGCGTCCCTGGCCGTGCCGGCGGGACGGTCTCGGCGGCCGGGGCGGCCGGGGCGGCCGAGGCGCCGGAGGGGGCGGACGGAGTGGGCGGCGAGGTCATGAGCGCCCCCTTTCGTTCGGTACCGGGTCCCGGCCCGCCCCGCGCGCCGCCTCCCGTACGGAGCCGGGCAGGACGCAGGCGTCCAGGTGGCCGGGGCCGCCGTCCCGGCGGAGCAGCTCGGGCGGCTCCTCGCACGCGTCCCGGACGAAGGCGCAGCGCGCGGCGAACGCGCAGCCCTTCGGGCGGTCCACGCCGGTCAGCGGGTTGCCGGGGATGGCGGGCAGCCGGTCGGTGACGGGGCCGTCGATCGGCGGCACCGAGCCCAGCAGGCCGATGGTGTACGGGTGCTGGGGGTCGAACAGCACCTCGTCGCGCGAGCCCTGCTCCACGATGCGGCCCGCGTACATCACGGCGACCCGGTCGGCGACCTCGGCGACCACCCCCAGATCGTGGGTGATCAGGAGGATCGCGGTGCCGTGGTCGGCGCGCGCCCGCTCCAGTACGGAGAGGACCTGCGCCTGGATGGTGACGTCCAGCGCCGTGGTGGGTTCGTCCGCGATCAGTACGGCGGGGTCGTTGGCCAGTCCCATGGCGATCATCACGCGCTGGCGCATACCGCCCGACATCTGGTGGGGCAGCGCGCGGGCGTTGTCGCGGGGGTTGGCGATGCCGACCTCGCCGAACAGTTCCACCGCCCGGTCCATGGCCCGCTCACGCGGCATCCTGCGGTGGGCGCGCATCATCTCCACGACCTGGGCCCCGACCCGGTGCAGCGGGTTGAGCGCCGCCAGGGAGTCCTGGAAGACGACGGCGATGTCCTTGCCCCGGACGGAGCGCAGTTCGCTCTCGGACGCCTCGGCCAGGTTGCGTCCGCCGAAGTCCACCTCGCCGCTGATGTGCGTACGCGGGCCTCGGTTGAGGCCGACCAGGCTCATGGACAGCGCGGACTTCCCCGAGCCGGACTCGCCGACCAGCGCCAGGATCTCCCCCTGACGCAGGGTCAGATCCACTCCGTCGACCGCCGGCAGCCGCCCGGCGGGCACGTCGAACGCGACCCGCAGACCGCGGATTTCGAGGACCGCGGGCGGCGGTCCCGCGGCCGGGCTCTCCCGCGCGGGGGCGGTGGGCGCGGTCACGGTGTGCCGCCCACGGCCGTGGCCGCGGTGTGGATGAGGTCGGCCACCCGCCCCGGGTGCACGAGCGTCGTGTAGTGGCTGCCCGGTACGTGCTCGGTGACGGCCCCCATCCGGGCGGCCATGTCCCGCTGCGCGTCCGGGCGCAGCGTGCGGTCGTCGTCGGCGACCAGGTACCAGCTGGGCAGGGTGCGCCAGGCCGGCTTCCCGGTCGGCTGGGTGAAGATGCGGTTGTCCGCCTGCCGTCCCTCGGCCTCGACGACGGCCCGGTGCCCGGCCGACAGGTCGGGGCCGATCGCGGCCCAGAACTCCTCGCCCGGCTCCGACTTCCACTCCCCGTTCGGGCCGCGCCGCATGAAGGCCGAGATCTCGGCGGGCTCGTACCGTTCGACGATGCCGTTGACGGTCTCGCCCTCGTCGGGCCCGAAGGCCGCGATGAAGACCAGGCCCCGGACGGCGCGGTGCAGGCCGGCGTTGGTGATGACCGCGCCCCCGTAGGAATGGCCGACGAGCAGCACCGGTCCCTCCATCTCCTCGATGGCGGCGGTGGTGTGCGCCAGGTCCTCCGCCAGGGAGGTCAGGGGGTTGGTGACGGCGACGGTCCGGTGTCCCCGGGCGACGAGCAGCGGCTCGACCTCCGTCCAGGTGGTGGGGCGTCCGCCCGCTCCGTGGACCAGCACGATGTTCATGCGGCTCAGCCCTTCCGTATACGTGGATCGAGGATCATGTAGAGCACGTCCACCGCGTAGTTGACGAGGACGAAGAGCAGGGCGATGGCGAGCGCGGCGCCCTGCACCACGGGGTAGTCGCGCTGGAGCACGCCCTGCACCAGCAGCCGGCCGACGCCTCCGTAGGAGAAGACGGTCTCGGTGATCACGGAGCCGCCCAGCAGGGACCCGAACTGCAGGCCGAGGACCGTGACGATCGGGAGCCAGGAGTTGCGCAGCACATGCCGCCGGACGACAACGCCTTCCGTGAGCCCCTTCATCCGGGCGGTCCTGACGAAGTCGTCGCCGAGGACGTCCAGGACGGAGGCGCGCACGATGCGGGTGATGTATCCGGCCATCGACAGCGCCAGGGTGGTGGCGGGCAGGACCAGGTGCTGGAGCCAGGGGCCGATCAGTTCGGGGCGGTTCTGCAGCACCGCGTCGAGCAGGACGAAGTTGGTCGTGGGCCGGTAGTCGAGGGAGCTGGACAGCCGCCCCAGGACGGGCAGCCAGCGCAGCCAGACACCGAAGACGACGATGGCGATCACCCCGAGCGCGAACCACGGCAGGGAGAAGCTGACGGTCGCCACGGCCCGGGTCGCGGTGTCGATCCAGGTGCCCTTGCGCAGCGCGGCGACGACACCACAGACCACGCCCAGGAGTACGGCGATGGTCATCGCGGCCAGGGTCAGTTCGATGGTGCCCGGCAGGGCGTCGCCCAGCATGTGCAGGACGCTGTTGGAACCGAAGAACGACGAGCCGAACCGCAGGTGCACCAGGTCGTCGAGGTAGGTGACGTACTGGGTGAGGAGCGGCTGGTCGAGGCCGAGGGCCTCGCCGGCCCTGGCCTCGTTGCGCGCTATCTCCTCGGCCGTGAGGTTCGTGCCGCCGCCCGCGAGCGCGGCGGTGGGCGATCCGGGCAGCAGCCGCATGGCGACGAAGACCAGGGTGGCCAGCGCGAACATCACGACCGGGATGCCGAGGAGCCTGCGGGCCATCGCCGCCAGGGTGGCGGTCCGTTCTGACCGTGGACGGCGGGGTCGCCGTACGCGCGGCAGCGGGAGGGCGCTCATGCGGTGCCCTTCGGGTCGAACGCGTCCCGCAGGTCGTCGCCCACGAAGTTGCAGGCCACGACGGACAGCAGGGTCAGGACCGCGGGCAGTACCACCAGCCGGGGCGCCGAGTAGAGGAACTCCTGGCCGGCCTGGACCATGTAGCCCCAGTCCGGGGTGGGCGGCTGGATGCCGAGGCCCAGGTACGACAGACCGGCGGCGAAGCCGGCCGCGACCGACAGGGTCATGACGACCTGGGCCACCATTGGTCCGGCGATGTTGGGCAGGATCTCCTGCACCAGGACGCGCGGGGTACGGGTGCCGCCCAGCCGGGCGGCGACGACGTAGTCCCGGGCCGTCTCCCGGGCCGTGAGCGCCCGGGCCAGCCGCGCCAGGCCCGGGGCGAGGGACACCCCGACGCCCACGACGAGGCTCGTGGTGCCCGGGCCCGCCGCGGCGACCAGCAGGATGACCAGGAGGATGGAGGGGAAGGCGAGGGCCAGGTCGACGGTGCGCATCAGCACCTGTTCCACGGCCCCGCCCGCGTAGCCGGCGAGCAGTCCGGCGCCGGTGCCGAGCACGGCCGCCAGCGCGGTCGAGGCGAACGCCACGAGCAGCAGCGGCCGTCCCCCGTGCACCAGCCGGGCCAGCTCGTCCCGGCCCAGGTCGTCGGTGCCGAGCGGATGACCTGGCGAGCCGAAGGGCAGCAGCGCCGAGGAGGTCTGCCGGACCGGGTCGGCCGCGATCAGCCAGGGCCCGACGAGGACGGCCAGGACGATCGCGATCAGGAACACCCAGGAGACCCGGGCCGGCCAGGACGTACCGATGCCGCGCAGCCGCAGCGCCGCCCGCAGGCTCCGGACGCGGCTCACGGTGACGGCACCCGCGGGTTCAGACACTGGCTTTCTCCATGAAGCAGCGGTGGTTGCCCAGCGCCGCCGCGTTGATCCCCTTCACCCCGGAGCCGCTGACCACCAGGTTGGTGGAGCAGGCCAGCATGGCGATCACCATGTACTCCTCCGCCCAGCGCCGCTGGATCCTGGAGTAGGCGGCGGTGCGCTTCTTGCCGTCCGGCAGGTTCTTGGCGGCCACCAGTTCCGCGGCCATGGTGGCGGCGCCGTCCAGCGTGTCCAGGCCGGTGATGGTGGCGCCGTAGAGACCGGCGGGGTTGGCCATGGAGCCGACCATGTTGTTGGGGTCGGGGACGTAGGAGTTGCGCTCCCAGATCATCAGGTCGTGGTAGTCGTCCTCGCCGTCGCTGAGCCGGCTGAAGTACGAGGCCGGGTCGACGGAGGTGGTCCGCACCTTGAAGCCGGCGTCCTCCAGGTTCTGCTTGACGATCTGGGCGGCCTTGGGGTGCCAGGAGTCGCTGGCCGCCATCAGACCCAGCTCGCGGCCCACCGCGCCCGCCTCCTTCAGCAGCTTCCTGGCCTGTGCGAGGTTCTTCGTGCTCAGGTCGGCGAGGCCGGTGTCGTAGCCGTTCTGGGCCGGCGGTATCGCATAGCCCTCGGGTTCGCTGGCGACGCCGAAGAATGCCTGCTGGACGATCGTCCTGCGGTCGATGGCCAGGTTGATGGCCTTGCGCACCTTCAGCTCGGGGACGCGCCGGGCGTCGATCATCAGGATGGCGTCGAAGCCCTCCGGGGTCTCGTGGACGGTCACCGACGGGTCGGACTTGAGCTGCTCGACGGCGGAGTAGGGGGTGAACTGGGTGGCGGACACATCGCCGCTGAGCAGGGAGCTGACGATCGCCGAGGGGTCCTGCACCTGACGCAGGACCAGGCGGTCGATCGGCGGCCGGCCGAGCCGGAACCCGTCGAAGGCCTTGAGGGTGATGGACTGTCCTGAGGTGGCCGAGGAGAACTGGAAGGGCCCGGTGCCGACGAGGTGCTTGCCGATGTCGGCCCCGTACTTGTCGAGGGCGGCCTTGGAGATGATGCGCCCGCCGATGTCGGAGAGCTGGGCGAGGACGGTGCGGTCGGGTGCCTTGAGCACCAGCTTGACGGTGAGGTCGTCCTCGGCGGTCAGTGAGGCGACGTTCCCGCCGAGGGAGGCGAGGGGTCTGGACGCGCCCTTCGGCAGGGTCTTGTTCTCCGGGTCGAACTGCCGGTCGAGGGTGGCCAGCACATCGGCGGACGACAGCGTCGTACCGTCGTGGAACTTCACGCCCTCGCGGAGGGTGAACGTGTAGGTGAGCTGGTCGTCGGAGATCTTCCAGCTCTTGGCCAGGTCCGGCGCGGGCTCGTTGGACTCGAAGGAGATGAAGGTGAGACCGCGGCAGACGCAGTCCACCGCCATCCAGTCCCCCAGAGTCGTGTAGAAGGCGGGGTCGTTGACCGCGCTGGTGGAGTCGATCGCGAGGGTCAGGGTGCCGCCCTTGCCGGATCCACCACCGGACTTCCCGGCCCCGTCGTCGGCCACACCGCAGGCGGTGAGCAGCGGGGTCAGCCCGAAGCCCACTCCGACACCGAGGACACCCGCGCCACGCAGCATGGAGCGGCGGGACATCTCCGCGCCGGCCGGGCGGAGTGCGGGCGATCCCTGCGACTGATCCGGCATGAGGGCCTCCTTGGGGCACCGTTCCTCAGGAATGGATCTAATGTTGCTGCAATTGGATCCAAAGACATGCTGTCCGGCCCGCGCTTCCGCGCCATGTCCCGAACGTTACGAGCGTATGAAATGGGGATCTTGTATGTTTTCCGGCGCGATATCTTGACACCTACCGCTTGTGATGCTTCGTCAGCCGCAGCAGCTGTCGGCGGCGCCGGCCGACGGGTCGGGGATGTCCATGGCCGGGTTGCGGTCGAAGAAGCCGTCGGGCTCGAAGACCAGCCGTACCCGGTCGACCGGCATGACGGGCCACTGCTCGGGCCGGGGGAAGTGGTGGGTGCCCACGACCGGCCAGAGCACCAGCTCCGCCCCGTCCAGCGAGCGGTCCCGGCGCTGCCAGACCTGCACACCGTCCTCGCCCGGCTCCGCCTGGTTGGGGTACTGCCCGCCGACGTACTGCTCGGCGGAGTCGGAGACCGTCGCCCACAGATGCTGGTGGACGAAGGGCGCCCGGCGGGCCATCACCGAGTCGGGCCGCGCGAAGGGCCGGGTGGTGTTGGGCAGCAGCAGCCGGTACGCGGTCGGCTCGCCGTAGCGGTTCTCCTTGTCCGCGCTCTCCACCCGCCAGTGCCGGGACGTCGCCGGGTTCGTCCGGCGGGCGGCCCGCGCCTCCGACAGCAGCGGGGTGCGCACCATGCGGACCGCGTTGCCGTACGGGTCGTGGCGGGGGTCGTCCTCCGCCTCCGCGTTCTCCTCCACCAGCCGGTTGAGCGGGCCGTCCACGGCGGCGTCCAGCCGCAGACCGAAGTAGTGCTGGTGCGTGGGGGTCTGGACGTTGCGCGAGACGACCCGGCCGTGCCGCACCTCCGCGCCCTCCTCGATACCGGAGGCCGACAGCATGCCGGTCAGCTTGATCTCCAGCTCGATACGGCCGTCCTGGTAGAGCGACCAGTAGAACCCGTAGTCGTAGTTGGCCACCGTCTGGAAGCTGGAGATGATCAGCCGCCGGGAGCGGCGCACCTCGCTCACCCCCCGGCGCAGGTCGTTGTGCTTCCAGAGGATGCCGTCGTCCTCCTCGTGCATACAGATCGCCTGGCCGATCTCCTGGGCGTCGCCGTCACCCCCCAGATAGGCCGCGTCGAAGTAGTGGATGACGCCCAGGCAGTCGCAGCCGAGGGCCAGCGAGTTGGTGAGCGGGCCGGCGCCGTACTCGCCCCAGTCGAAGAAGTTCTTGCGGAACTGCGTGGAGCTCGGGTCGAGGTAGGGGACGTACATCTCGTTGCAGGCGGCCCGCTTGAGCACCGAGCGCCCCAGGAAGTTCAGGTCGTACAGGACCAGTCCCTCGCGGTGGGTGAAGCCCACGCGCAGCTCCCAGCCCTGCCAGCTGACCCGGTGCCCGTCGACGGTGAAGCTCGGTCCCTCGGGCTGCACCACCTCCAGCGGCTTGAGCCCCTCCCGGTCCGGGCCGAAGCCGCCGGCCGACAGCGGCCCCGGCTCCTCGGAGACCGGGACGACGCCGTGGTCCTCGACCTCCAGCACCTCCATGGTCGCCATGTCGATGAGGGGGATGACGCCCTGCACCGGGCGCACATAGGCGTTGTCGTCCTCCTGGACGCGGTGCCAGACCGAACCCCAGGTGATCCTGCGGTCCTTGTACTTCTCCGGTACGAAGCCGCCGATGGACTCCGCGTCGATCACCGTCAGCGACACGTCGTGGATGCCCCGCCGGGCCAGCGCCTCGCGGAAGAGCGGGCTCTCCCGGCAGGCGCGCGCGGCGGCGCGCGCCTCCGTCGAGGTGATGCCGGGCCGCCGGATGTCCACCGGCCGCCACGCGAGAGCGCGCGGCTCGGCGCCGAGCCGTACGTCGATCTCCCAGGCGCCGGGCAGGTCGTGGTCCATCGCGACCAGTCCGACCACCACCTCGCCCGCGTCCTGCCGGCCGGCCATGACCTCCCGGGCGAAGGTCTCGTCCAGCACCGCGCCCCAGAACCTGGTGCGCTCGCCGAGCCGTCCGTCGGCCCGCGCCACGGCGACCGCCGCGTCGATCTCCGCGGGAGACAGCGGGTCGAGGGGATGGGTACGTTCCCGCCGGGCGGGGACACGGGTGCTGACACTTCCGGGGGAGTTCTTCATGGTGCGCTCCGCTCACATGCACAGATCCGGCCACATGCACAGATCTGAATTTTTGGATCCTGATTGCTATAGAATGGATACATAAAGCTGTACGTGGTCCGTCCCGGGCATCCGCTCCGCGACCGCCCCGCCCCGGCCACCGCCGGCCTTCGCCCTCCCGACCACACGGAGACCTCATGGACACCGCCCCGACCCCCGATGCGGACTCCACCGCAGGAAAGGGCAAGGCGCTCGTCGACGACACCGCCGCCGCGATCCGCGCGCGGATCCTTTCCGGCGAGATCCCCATCGGGGCCCAGCTGCGCCAGGCCGAACTCGCCGGCACGCTCGGCGTGAGCCGCACCCCCGTACGGGAGGCCCTGCGCCAGCTCCAGGCGGGCGGTCTGATCGAGGTGCTGCCCAACCGCGGCGCCGTGGTCCGCGTCCCCTCCCCCTGGGAGGTCCGTGAGGCCTACGAGGTCCGCGCCGAACTCGAAGGGCTCGCCTGCGTACGGGCGGTCCGCGCGATCACCTCTGACATCCTGCGGGAGCTGCGCGAGGCCAACGAGACGGTGCGCACGGTCAGCGGCGGCACCCCGCCGGGCGAGAGCACCTCGCCGTCCACCGCCGCGAACGACTGCTTCCACACCCTGATCCACACCGTCGCCGGCAACCAGCGCCTCGCCCGCGCCATCAAGGACGTCAACGAGGCGTTCCCGCGCAATGTCTCCGCCCTCGTCCTGCACGACAACCCGCGCCACCGCGAGGACAACATCCGCGAGCACGAGCGCATCGTCGAGGCGCTCGCCGCGGAGGACGCCGAGCGGGCGCGCAGTGAGATGAAGGCCCATGTGACCAGCGCGGGCGAGCAGTTGGCCCGCTGGTACGAGCAGCGGTCGGCCACCGTCTTCCGGGGCTGAGAAGCCGCTGTCCCGCCGGGACCCGGGGCTCATGCCCCGGCTCCCGGTCCCGGCCCGTCGGCGATGCCCATCGCGGCCGGGGACAGGAAGTCCAGGTCCGGCCGCTGCTTGCCCTCGGCCAGGTCCGCGAGCGCGGCCCCCAGCGCGGGCCCGAACTTGAAGCCGTGACCGGAGCAGGCCGCCGCCACGGACACCCTGTCCTCACCCGGCAGCAGGCCGACGGCGAACCGGTTGCCGGGCGCCATCGTGTAGCGGCAGGTGACCGTCTCCTCGACCGGCCCGTCGGCCGCCGGGAGGAACCGGGCGGCCAGCCCGAGCAGCCGGTCGCGCTCGGCCTCGGTGACGGGCCCGGCGGGCGCCGAGGGATCCTCCGGCGGCCCGTCGTCCAGGCCGATCTTGACTCCGGCGCCGCCGAGGGCGGGGATGCCGTACAGCAGGCCGATGTCCGGGACCTCGACGGAGAACGCGCCCAGCAGCGGCGGTTCCAGCAGATGCCGCCGGGAGGAGCCGAGGTGCACGTTGACGATCCGCACCACCCGCAGTGGCGCGGCGAAGGCGGGCAGCAGCTCCCCGGTCCACGGGCCCGCGCAGACGACCAGCCGGTCCGCGCGCAGGACGCCGCGCTCCGTCTCGACGCGCACGCCGTCGCCGTCGCGGCGCCAGCCGAGCACCGCGCAACCGTCGCGCCGGTCCACACCGTGCGCGCGGCCCAGCGCGGTCAGCGCGGTCAGCGCGCCCTCGGCGTCGATGACACCGGCGGCCGGGTCGTGGACCGCGGTGAATCCCTCGCACAGGCTCAGCCCGGGAAAGAGTTCCCCGGCACGGACGTGGTCCACGTTCTCGCAGCCGGGACCGCGCAGCGTGCCGGGGGCACCGGCGGCGCGGGCGTACAGGCCCCCGGTGGTCGTCACCAGCCGCTGCCCGGCGGCCCGTTCGAGTTCCTCCCAGGCTCCGTACGCGGTGTCGACGAGGCCGTCCCAGACCTGGGCCGGGTAGGCGCGCCGGATCATCCGCGTCCGGCCGTGCGAAGAGCCGCGGGTGTGGCCGGCGGGGAACCGGTCGAGGTGAATCACGCGCGCGCCGCGCGCCGCCAGGTGCCAGGCGGCGGAGGAGCCGTGGATCCCGGCCCCGATCACGATCACGTCGGCCCGGTCCCGCGCGTTGCCCTCGGGGGCGCGGGTGGGCTCGGGCGCGGGTGTGGGCGGCGCTACGGATACGGGCGCGGGTACTGGTGCGGATACGGGCGCCGGTACGGCCTCGCGAGCGGCGGCCGGGGCCGCTGTCTCCGGCCTTCGGCGCCGTTCCCGTGCGGTCAGGGCGGCGATGAGCGCGTCCACGTCGTCCTCGGTGTTGTAGACGTGCAGGGAGGCCCGGGCGACCCGCTCCAGACCGCGCCTGCCCAGGTCCCACTGGCCGTGCGAGGCGGGCACCGTCGACAGCCGGAATCCGCTGACGCGCAGGTCCCGTACCGTCTCGCGCGGGTCCTCGCCCTCGCGCAGGAAGGTGACGATGCCCGAGGCCGCCGCCGGCGGATCGGTGAGCCGGATGCCCGGTACGGCGGGCAGCGCGGCCCGCAGCCGTCCGGCCAGCGCGGCCACATGGTCCCGGATCCGTTCGACACCGAGGTCGAGCGCCTCGTCCAGGGCCGTGCCGAGGCCCAGCCGCAGCGCGTGGGACGCCTCCCAGGTCTCGTAGCGCCGCGCGCCCGGCACCACCTCGTAGCGGTAGGCCGCCGACCACTGGGCGCCCCGTACGTCGGGAGCGTCCGGTCTGGCCCGCTCCCGCACCTCGGGGGCGACGTACAGCAGTCCCGTGCCGCGCGGCCCGCGCAGGAACTTCCGGCCGGTGGCGACGACGATGCCGCAGCGCGTCTCCCGGACATCGACCGGGAGGTGCCCGAGCGACTGTGTCGCGTCCAGCAGCAGCGGCACCCCCGCCCGGGCTGCCAGCGCGCCGGCCTCGGCGACCGGTTCCACCAGTCCGGAGGAGGTGGGCACATGGGCGAGGGTGACGAGGGCCGCCGGTTCGCGCAGCGCCCTCTCCAGCGCGCCGAGGTCGAGCTGCCCGTTTCCGTCGGCGGGCAGCACCTCCAGCACGATGCCGTGCGACTCCCGCAGCTCCAGCAGGTGCAGGGCCGAGCTGACGTACGTGGAGGACGAGGCCAGGACCCGGTCCCCCGCCCTGAGCCGCAGCGCGCCCATCGCCCGCTGCCACGCGGTGGAGGCGCTCTCCACCAGGGCGATGTCCTCCGGAGCCGCGCCGAGCAGCCGGGCCGCCGAGCGGTAGACCCGCTCGGTGCGCCCGGTCAGCGCCTCGGCCGCCTCGTAGCCGCCGAGCAGCGACTCGATCCGCAGGTGTTCGGTGACGGCGGCCAGCGTCGCCCGGCTGGGCAGTGCCGCGCCGGCGGCGTTCATGTGGTGGGCGTGGAGCGTGCCGGGGGTGGCGGCGCGCAGTGCGGCCACGTCGAGGGCGGCCGTCCGGTGCGGTGGCGCGGGGAGGGGAACCGCGGTGTGGGTACTCATAGTGCGACGACCACCGCCTTGCGCTCGCAGTAGGAGAACAGGGCGTCGTCGCCCAGGTCCCGGCCCAGTCCCGAGTCCCCGAACCCGCCGAAGGGCAGCGCCGGGTCGAAGATGTTGTACGTGTTGATCCACACCGTTCCGGCGCGCAGCCGCGCGGCCGTGCGATGGGCGCGGGACAGGTCTCGGGTCCACACTCCGGCGGCGAGCCCGTAGGAGGTGTCGTTGCCGATGGCGACGGCCTCCTCCTCGTCCTCGAAGGGGATCACACCCAGGACCGGGCCGAAGATCTCCTCCCGGGCGATCCGCATGCTGTTGGTGACGTTCGTGAAGAGCGCGGGCTCGACGAAGTAGCCAGGACGGTCCGGGACTTGGCCGCCGGTCACGAGCGTCGCGCCGTCGGCGACACCGGCCTCGATGTACGACAGGACCTGGGTGCGCTGCTCCTCCGAGACCAGTGGGCCGACGGTGATCCCGCCGTCCAGGCCGTTGCCGACGGGGACCTTGCGCACCGCCTCGGCGAGACGTTCCTCCATCTCGGCGAGCACGGAGCGCTGGACCAGCAGCCGGCTGCCGGCCGTACACATCTGCCCGGAGTGGCCGAAGGCGGCGCGGATCGCGGTGGTGACGGCGGCGTCCAGGTCGGCGTCCGCGAAGACGATGTGCGGGCTCTTGCCGCCGAGTTCCAGGGTGAGGCGCTTGACGGTGGGGGCGGCGGCGCTCATCACCAGCCGGCCGACCTCGGTGGAGCCGGTGAAGGACACCTTGGCGACATCCGGGTGCGTGGTGAGCGCGGCGCCCACCTCGCCGTCGCCGGTGAGCACGTTGAGCACGCCCGCGGGCAGGCCGGCCTCCGCGCACAGGGCGGCGACGCGCAGCATGGTCAGCGGGGTCTGCTCGGCGGGTTTGACGACGACGGTGCAGCCCGCGGCGAGCGCGGGGGCGAGTTTGAAGCAGCCCGTCATGATGGGGAAGTTCCAGGGCAGGATCAGCGCGGCCACACCGGCCGGCTCGGGCACCGTGTAGACGTGGTGGCCCGCGTCGAGGGGGACGACCGTGCCGGTCAGCCGGGTGGGAGCGCCCGCGAAGTGACGGAAGGTCCGGGCGCTCATCGCCGTGTCGGCGCGCGAGCGTTCGATCGGCTTGCCGTTGTCGCGGGTCTCCAGCACCGCCAGCTCCTCGGCGTGCTCCTCGATCAGCTCCGCGATCCGGTGCAGCACCCGGCTCCGCTCGGCGGGCGGCAGGCCGCGCCAGCGGCCGTCCTCGTGCGCCCGTACGGCCGCGGCGACGGCGGTGTCCACGTCCTCGGGCGTGGCCTGCGCGACCCGGGTCAGGACGGTTCCCGAGGAGGGGTCGAGGACCGGGAAGATGGTGCGGTCGCCGGGGGCGATCCACCGGCCGTCGACGAGAAAGGGTTCCCGTGCCGAGGGCTGGGCGTTGAACGTGGTCATGGCGTCTTCCGTAGGTGTCGGCCGGCCGCGGGGGCCGGGGTGCGGTCGTCGGCCGGCCGGGGCGGGCCGGCCTGAGCGCCGTCAGACGAGGTCGAAGTACTCGCGCTGCTCCCAGTCCGAGACGTACGCCAGATAGCGGGCGAACTCCGCGCGTTTGATCGTGGTGAGCCAGGAGACGACGTCCCGGCCGAGGGCCTCGGCGAAGACCGGGTCCGCGTCGAGCGCGTCCAGCGCCGCGCCGAGCGAGCCGGGCAGTCGGGGGGCCTCGGCGGCGTACGGGTCGGTGACCGGCGGGCCGGGGTCGAGCCGCCTGGCCATCCCGTCCATGCCGCTGACCACCTGCGAGGCGATGTAGAGGTACGGATTGGCCGCGGGCTCGCCGGATCTGTTCTCCAGCCGGGTGCCGCCCCCGCCCTGGGCGCCGACGACCCGCACCATGGCGCCCTTGTTGTCGATGCCCCACACCACCCGGTCGGGGGCCAGGGACATCGGCAGGTACCGCTTGTAGCCGTTGACGGTGGGCGTGGTGAAGACGGTGGCGGCGGGCGCGTGTGCCAGGAGCCCGGCGAGGTAGTGCCGGCCCACCGGGGACAGCGCCTCGCCGTCCGCCGGGTCGAAGACGGCCTCACCGGTCGTCCGGGAGCGCAGCGACTGGTGCAGATGCCATCCGGTCGACGCGGTCTCCGCACCGGCAGGACGGGACATGAACGTCGCGTGGTAGCCGTTCCTGCGGCAGATCTGCCGTACCGCGGCCCGTACGAGGAGCGCGTCGTCGGCGGCCCGCGCCGCGTCCCGCGCGTCCAGGGTCAGCTCCAGCTGGCTGGGCCCGAACTCCAGCTCCAGGGAGCGCAGCGGCAGATCGAGCCCGGTGAGCCCGCTGTGGAGCAGAGCGACCAGCTCTTCGAGCCGGTCGAGTCCTTCTTCGTGCAGCAGTTGCGCACCGCTGCTCACCGGCTCCACCTCGGGCGCCGGGGCGGGTGCGCCCGGCCGTCCCACGCCCGCCGGCGCGGGCCCCGGGGCCGCCGGGCGGTACACGTGGAACTCCAGCTCCACACCGACGGTGAGCTCGTACCCCGTCCGCGCCAGCGCGTCCAGCCTGCGGCGGAGCAGACCGCGCGGGCAGAACGCCGCCGGTGTGCCGTCCGGGTGGTAGACGTCGCACAGGATCCAGCCGGTCCGCTCGGCCCACGGCAGGACCCGGAACGTCGTCATGTCCGGCACCAGGACGATGTCGCCCGCGCCGGCGAAACGCCCGGGGACCAGCGGGTCGCCGCCCGAGAAGACGGGCAGGACGGTCTGCCCCGAGGTGTCCTTCAGCAGCAGCGAGGAGGGTGCGGTGACCCCGGAGCGCAGCGCGCCGGGCACCGCCTCCCGGGTCAGTGTCTTGCCGCGCAGCACCCCGTGCTGGTCGGCGAAGGAGAACCGCACCCGGTCCAGGCCGAGTTCGTCGATCACACGGCGGGCATGGCCGGCGGCGACGTACTGCCGCTCGTCCCAGAGGCCGTGCCGTTCGACGAAGCCGCCCGATTCTGCGGAGGTCAGCGGGCGGGCGCTCGGCCCGTCGCCGCCCTCGGCCCGGGGCCGCGCGTCAGCGCTGCGCACGCCGCACCTCCCGCCCGGCCCACGGGGACCGCGCGCGCCGCTCGGACTCCCGCTGCCGCCAGGCCGCTTCCCAGCCGTCCGCCGGGGTGATGGTGTCGATGGCGAGGGGGCCGGTCAGTTCCCCTGCCGACCGCGCGTCGAGCGGCAGGCCGGGGACGGGATTGCCGTTCTCGAAGGAGGTGATCGCCTTCAGCAGCAGTCTGCGGTTGGCGGTGACGGCCCGGTCGGAGACGCCGAGCCGCTCGACGGTCCGGTCCTGAACCGGTCCCATGCTCTCCACGGCCCACTGGTCGTGGACATTGATGTCCAGTCCCATGCCGGTGTACGTGAGTTCGCGCTGTTCCTTGGGGTCGAAGCCCCAGTCGTTCGTACGGTTGCGCAGCGGCCGGTAGTCGGGCAGCGAGACCTCGCCCAGGCGCTGGGCCAGCAGCGTCTCCGTGTCGGTGACCTCCTCGAAGTCGTAGAGGATCATGAACCAGTAGTGGTTCTCGTCATCGACCGGGACGTGCCACTGGCAGAAGGCCTTGCCGTTGCCGAAGGGC
Organism: Streptomyces sp. NPDC093109; assembly: GCF_040701725.1. Classification (NCBI taxonomy): domain Bacteria; kingdom Bacillati; phylum Actinomycetota; class Actinomycetes; order Kitasatosporales; family Streptomycetaceae; genus Streptomyces; species Streptomyces sp. NPDC093109. Next base: position 12,709 of record NZ_JBFBEZ010000010.1, on the reverse strand, counting down.
ACCACGAAGGCGTTGGGGAACACCAGGTTGGTGACGCGTACGTGCCGGACGTCGTCGGTGAGTTCGCGCAGCGCGAAGACCCGCAGGCCGTGCTCGGCGCTCTCCACCTCGATGTCCGGCCGGAAGCCGGCCCCGACCAGCTCCGAGAGCCTCTTCCCGGTGCCCTCGACCTCCTCGCTGAACTGCTGCCCGTACACCTCGCGCGGATCCTCGCCGACGAAGCGGTGCAGGAAGGAGACATGGCTCGGGTCGATCCCGCCTTCCACCCCCTGGAGCCAGTTGCACTCCCACCGGCCCTTGAAGGCGAAGGTGTACGCCTCGGGAGCGCGGAAGCAGTCGTACGCCGGGAAGGGCGGCGGGTCGCCGGTGCCGAGGTAGGCGAAGACGATGCCGTTGCGTTCCTCGCAGGGGTAGCTCGGGATGCGCACCTTGGCGGCGAAGTTGCTGTGCTCGGGTTCGGCGGGCTGCTCCAGGCACTGGCCGTCGGGCCCGTACAGCCACCCGTGGTAGAGGCAGCGCAGTCCGCCGTTCTCGCGGCGTCCGTAGGAGAGGTCGACGCCCCGGTGCGCGCAGTACCGGCCGACCAGGGCCCACTCGTCGGGGGCGTCGTCGCGCCGGAAGAGGACGAGGTCCTCACTCATGATCCGGATCGCCTTGACCGGCCGCTCCCCGGACATCTCCGAGACGAGGGCGACCGGCTGCCAGTAGGCGCGCATGAGCTGCCCGAGGGGTGTGCCGGGGCCCGTGCGCGTCACGCGCTCGTTGTCCTCGCGTCTGAGCATCGCTCTCCCCATGCATACGATCAATGAGTGATTGGATCCAATACTTACATATCGAGATCCAAAGCAACAGGGGCTGTTTCCCGGCCGCCCCTCCGCGGCCTCTCCGGCCGCGCTCAGGACTCCGTCACCGCGGACCGGTCACGGCAGACCGGTCATGGCAGACCGGTCATGGCCGCCATGGTGGTCACCATGAGCACGCTGCCCGTCTCCCCCAGCAGCAGCGCGCGCCGCCCCGGACGTGGCCCGCGTTCGGGGAACCGGGGCGGCCACGCCTGCCGGACGAGCATCGCGCCGGCGCGTGCCACTCCCCAGCACACGACGAGAAACAACACCGCCCACGGCGTCAGCGCGGCCGGCGCGGCGCCCTCGGGGCCGTCCGTACCGTGGTGGCTCCCCTCCATGCCCGCGGCGACCGCCGTCAGCACCGCCATCGCCGCCAGGTTCACCGACTCCGCGGGCCCGCGGAACCCGCACCCCGCGCGCGTCTGCCAAAGAAGGGCGACGCCGAGCGCACCGGCCCCCGCCAGCAGCGCGCGCCGGCTCCCCACTCCGGGAGCCATGGCCAGCATGGCCACCAGCGCGACGGCGTGCGGCACCCACTGCCGTACGGGAGAGGCCGCGTGACCGGCGAGGCACAGCACTCCGCCCGCCAGCCCGGTCACCCACAACGCGTCATGCACGGCGCCGGCACCGGGCGGTCGGGGAAAGGACGGCGTCGCACGACGTACTCACAACCCTCCTGATGTCACTCGCGCGGGACGACGCCCCACGGACACGGACAAAGCTGCGTGTTACATGTTTCAGCGCGAACCGGTGTCTGTTGCCCATCGGTAACGGCTGCGGCCGATGGACAGGCACGGGCGCCTGCGGTGCTTCCTCCTCACTGAGGGGGACGGCCGCCCACAGGCGCCCGGCGGGTGAGCCACGTCTGGCGTCGCATGGTGAGCAGGCCGGCAAGGTCGAGGTTCTTCAGACCGAGGTCGACGGCGAGCTGGGCAGGCACGTACCAGCGCGGAAGGGCCCGCCGGCGAACGAACCCGCGGGCCATACGGGCGCGGCGCTGGACGCACCACCCGGCCGCGACCGCCGGCACGAGCACGTGCCCGTTGGCGACCAGCACGACGAGGTAGATCTCGCACAGCCAGAACCCGCTGCGGGCGACGACATCGGCGAGCGTGCCGAAGGCCAGGTAGGGATGCCGCCAGACCCAGCCCGTGACCAGGGCCGTGAGCCTCACCCGCCAGAAGTTGCGGGCGTTCCGCAGCCGCTGGCCGAGGAACTCCCGGCCGGTTCCCGGATACCGTGACCACACCCTGGCGTTGCTCTGGAAGACGGTGCGGTAGCCGGCGCGCAGCGTCAGCTCGGTGAGCCGCGTGTCGTCCCCGACGACGCACCGGCGGCCGAGGAAGGTCTCGTTCACGAAGGCGTCGGCCGCCTCCACGAGCACGGATCGCCGGTAGACCGCGGTGCGCCCGATGAGGCACATCTGGGCCCGGCCCGCGGCCGTGAACGCGGGGAGCCGGCCCTCCCCCCTGAAGCGGTCCCCCGCGAACTCCCAGAGAGTGTGCGGGTCGAGGGCGCTCTGGGCGGTCGCCACACCGCCCACCTCGGGGTCGGCGAACGGGGCACGGACCGCGGCGGCCACACCGGGCGCCCAGACGACGTCGGAATCGACCAGTGCGACCAGATCGGCGGAGACGACGCACCACCCCTGCCGCAGCGCCTCACGCTTGTCCGCCCGGTCGGTGGTCAGGACGCGGACGGGAAGGTCGCGTGCCACGTCGAGGCAGGCGAGGTCGTCCTCGTGGATGACACAGACGACTTCGGACACATCGTCGGCCAGCCACGATTCCAGCGCCCGCCGGAAGAGCAGCGGGTCCTCGCGGTAGACGGGTGAGACGACGGCGAGCGACCGGTGGCAGGAGGCCGTGACAGGCCGGTAGCGCCGGCCCACCCGCCGGTGAACCATGTTCACGGCCCGCACGAAGCAGGAGAAGACGACGAACGGCACGCCGGCCAGGAGGTACGGTACGAGCGATGACACAGAACGGCCCTCCGGCGCCCCGGCCGTGAAGACGCCGACCGTGATCAGTTGCCATACTCCGCGTCAACGCTGCCCGTTCTCGGGCGGGTTCAACGCATCGTCTGCCCGTATGGCCGAATCCTCCCCATGGAACGGCCAGTATCCGTACAACGACTGAGAGTTATGGTCCGGCTGCCGGACTTTCTGCCATGCTGGCGGCCATGGTCGGCATCTCATCTTCGCCCGGGCCGGAAGCGGACGGTGTTTCCGCGCCACGGGAACCGCGAGCGGCAGCCCGTATCGTGCTGCACGCCATCAACGGCGTCGGAGCCGGTCACCTGGCCCGGCAGACCGCGCTGGCCCGCCATCTGCGGGCGGGGCAACCCGCGCTGGACCCGGTCATCCTCGGTTCCGGCTCCGCCGTGGACGAGGTCTGCGGCGAAGTGCCGGTGATCGAGGTGCCGTCGATGGGACGGGCAGGACGGTACCGCGCCGAACCCGCCCACCCCGACATGCTGACCGCCATCACGGCGATGACCCACGCGGCGCTGGTGGGCCTGCGCCCCAGGGTGGTCGTTCACGACACGCTGGTGTGGCCGACGGTCGAACGGGCGGCGGCGCTGCTCGGCGCCCGCCAGGCGATCTGCCTGAGGCCGCGCCGGGACCTCGCCGACTACCTGGCCCTGCCGGACTGCCCGCTGCCGCGGATGGACCTCGTCTTCGTTCCCGACACCCCGGCCGCGCACCCGGAGTTCAGCGAGCGGCTCGAAGCGGCCGGAATCCCCGCGGTCTGGACGGGACCCGTCTTCCGGACCGCGGCGGCCGATCCGGCGGAGACCCGGGAGAAGCTGGGCGTCACCTCCGAGGAGCGGATGGTGGTGGTGATGTCCGGCGGGGGACGCGGCAACGGGAACGAGGCGCGCGAGCACTTCGACCACAGTCTGGCCGCGCTGTCACAGGTGGCCGAAGCAGGGCTGTCGGTCATGCTGGTGCTCGGCCCGATGTTCCGCCCCTGGGTGAAGATCCCCGTGGGATTCCCGCATCGCCTCACCGTGCTGCGCGGAGCGCGGAACCTGCCGGACATCCTGTCCGCGGCGGACCTGGTGATCTGCCGCGGTGGCTACGGCTCGTTGCACGAGGCCACGGCGGGAGGCGCCAGGGTTCTCGCCCATCCCGCACAGCGGAACTTCGACGATCAGCGGGCCCGGATCGAGCAGTTCGCAGCCCACCACGCCTGCGAACTGGTGCACAGCACCGCACCGGGGGACCTGGCGGAGCAGATCGGCCGGACGCTCAAGGCCGGCCCGGTTCCGGACCGGGCGACGCGCCCCTGGACCGACTCGCTCGACCGGGTGGGAGAGCGCCTGGCGCAGCTGGCCCACCAGGACGGGGCCGTTCCCCGGGGCCTGGCCGAACAGTTCATGTACCGCTGAGCCGCGGGACGCGTAAGGAGACACGATGCCGGAATCCACGGGAAGGTTCTCCTACTGCACGACGTGCAAGAACCGCCTCTGGCAACTCCGCGACATACTCCCCGACAACCTCCGGCGCGTCACCGAAGACGGAAACAGCGAAATCGTCCTCGTCAACTACCACTCCGACGACGAACTCGACACCTGGATACGCCAGTTCCAGCACCACATCGACAACGGCACACTCCGCTACCTCCACCAACGAACCCAACCCCACTTCCACGCCTCCAAAGCAAAAAACCTCGCCCACCTCGCCGCCACCGGCAACCACCTCATCAACCTCGACGCCGACAACTACATCGGCGACACCATCCCCACCTGGCGCACCCACTGGACAGCAGAACCCGACCTGCTGATCCACGGTTTCAGCCCCAGCAGGGACCGCCCGCAACGCTCCGCCGAAGAGACGGCGCGGCTGCGCCCCGACAGCGGCAACGGGACGTACGGACGGATCGGACTGCCGCGAGCCCGGTTCCTCGCGCTCGGCGGGTACGACGAGCAGCTCCTGCCGTCGGCACACGAGGACCAGGACCTGATCGACCGGGCCGCAGCCGCCGGGCTGCCCGCCGTTCGCCGCCCGCAGTCCGGGAACGCCGCGATCCGCAACAGTCACGTGGAGACCATGCGGTACTCGGGGATCGCCCTGGAGTGGTGGGACGCGAGGAACCTGAACAAACAGCGATCGGAGGAAAACCTCCGCCTCGGCAGACTCGTCGCCAACCCCGGCCGGTCGCCGGTGAAGGTGCTGCTGAACTTCAGCGAGGAGGCCGCGTTCTGATGCCGGTCACACCGTCCCCACCGGGGAGGATCTCCTACTGCACGACATGCAAGAACCGCCTCTGGCAACTCCGCGACACACTCCCCGACAACCTCCGGCGCGTCACCGAAGACGGAAACAGCGAAATCGTCCTCGTCAACTACCACTCCGACGACGAACTCGACACCTGGATACGCCAGTTCCAGCACCACATCGACAACGGCACACTCCGCTACCTCCACCAACGAACCCAACCCCACTTCCACGCCTCCAAAGCAAAAAACCTCGCCCACCTCGCCGCCACCGGCAACCACCTCATCAACCTCGACGCCGACAACTACATCGGCGACACCATCCCCACCTGGCGCACCCACTGGACAGCAGAACCCGACCTGCTGATCTGGGGCCTGAGTCCCAACCCGGACGGCAGAACGGACTGGGGCAACGGGTCGTACGGCCGCATCGGACTGCCCCGCGCGCGCTTCGACGCGCTCGGCGGGTACGACGAGCGGCTGCTTCCGATGGGCTGCCAGGACCTCGACCTGATGGGCCGGGCCAAGGCCCGCGGAATGCGCGTCGTCCGAGCACCCCAGCAGGCCCCGTTCGCCATTCGTAATCCGCAGGCCGACAAGGTCCAGCACACCGGAAGTCCGCTGAGCTGGTACGACATGTGGCAGCAGAACATCCGCCGGGCCGAGGAGAATCTGCGCTCCGGGCGGCTCACGGTGAACCACGACCGCATGCCCACCAAGGTCCTTCTCAACTTCACCCAGTGGGTGGAGGTCTGACGGCGTCGCACCGCGGGTCGCGTCTGCTCACCGGGTGACAGAAAACCTCCTCGGGCCGGATCGCCAGCCGGCACGGAGGCATGCTGGAGCGGCAGGATGATGGCGGAGGGGGGTTTGGCAGAAGCACCCGCAAGACATCCCTTCCGCTCGGCTGAGACTCTGGTCCGACCGTCGGCACACGACGACCGCCGAGAAGGACCGCCGGCGGCGTCGCCCGGTACGGTGTATCCGTCCAGTGAGCACTCTCTACACGGAATGGTTGCAGCGCGGCTTGAATCACGATAGGGAAATCCTGGCCGCGAGCCGCGAGCCGCGAGCCGCGAGCCGCGAGCCGCGAGCCGCGAGCCGCGAGCCGCGAGCCGCGAGCCGCGAGCCGCGAGCCGCGAGCCG
>NZ_JBFBEZ010000010.1:0-6397 GCF_040701725.1 Streptomyces sp. NPDC093109 | reverse complement strand
GCCGCGAGCCGCGAGCCGCGAGCCGCGAGCCGCGAGCCGCGAGCCGCGAGCCGCGAGCCGCGAGCCGCGAGCCGCGAGCCGCGAGCCGCGAGCCGCGAGCCGTTATCCAGCGCACTCCCACCACGACCGACCGGTAGCCGTTCGGGGTGGCCGTGAACGCTGATCTCGGCCGGCATCTCCGTGTTCCCGTGGGACATGACGCCCACCGGTGGAGCACGTTCCGGAGTGAGAAGACCCTGGTCGTGGCGGTTCGCACCGTCACGTCGACCGTACGTGTCCTCGAAGCACTGCCCGCGCTCCTGCGAGGGGACAGCCGGGTCGCTGTCGTCTTCGCGTACGACGCCACGTCGGCGTTCAACGACGGAATCCTCGATCTGCTCCGCGATGCCGGCTGCCGCGTCATGCCGTGGTCGCAGCTGGGCGACATCGTCCCCGACCTCATCCTCTCCGCCAGCGAGAACATCGATGTGCCGGACGGCGACTGTCCCGTACTCGTGCTGCCGCACGGCATCGGCTTCCAGAAGCTCGTACCGGACTCGCGAGCCCACCGGACCCGGCTGTCCGGCGTTGTGCCCGACTCACTGCTGGAGACCGGCCGCGCATGGCTCGCCGTGTCGCATCCCGACCAGGAAGCGCAACTGCTCGCCACCCATCCGAAGACCTCCGGCCGCACCCTGCTCATCGGCGACCCGTGCTTCGACGAGCTGTCCACCAGCCTCCCCCACGCCGCGTCCTACCGACAGGCACTGGGGGTCGCCGACGACCAGCGCCTGGTGGTGCTCAGCTCGACCTGGGGCCCGACATCACTGCTCGCCCAGGATCCTGAGCTGCCCGCCCGGCTGCTCGCCGCACTGCCGTACGACGAGTACCGGGTGGCCGCGGTGCTCCATCCCAACGTGTGGTCGGCGCACGGTGCCTGGCAGATCCGTACCGTACTGGCCCCCGCGTTGGAAGCCGGTCTGCTGCTGATGCCGGCCGCCCACGCCTGGCGGCCCGCGCTGGTCGCCGCCCATGCCGTTGTCGGAGACCACGGTTCGGTGACGCTCTACGGCGCCGCGCTCGGCAAACCCGTCCTGCTCGCCTCGTTCGGGAGTGACGCGGTACCTGGCACTGCCGTCGGCCGCCTCGGCCGGATCGCGCCTCGCCTCGACCCGCGGGAGGACATGCATGGCCAGATCGAGTCTGCCGTGCGGAACCACACCGCCGATCGCTACACCGAGATCTCGCAGCTCGCTTTCGCAGAACCGGGCCAGGCGCTCCCCCGTCTGCGTACCGCCCTGTACCACCTGCTGAAGCTGGCCGAGCCGGGCTCCGCACCGCCACCGTCCCCACTGACGCTGCCCCGGCCCGATACGCCCACCGCCACCGTCACCGTCACCGCCTGGATGGTGTCCACCACCGTCGGATCGGAGGCCGCACAACACCCAGTGATCACCATTCGCCGCCACCCCGCGACCGTTTCCGGTGTGGCCGGTGAGGATGCCGACGGATACGTGCATCTCGCGTGCGACGAGGAGGAGCGGGACCACCGGCTGGCCGAGAGCGCGTCCGTGCTGATACGCCGTGCCCCCGCCGCGACCACGGTCATCGCCCTGCGCTGGATCCAGGACACCCTGAAGCGCCTCCCCGGCAGCCGCCTCGCCGCTACGGCGCTGAGCGAGGGCGGTTGTCTGATGGGATTGCGCGACGGGCGGATCGTGGAGGCGACCGTCACCGGCCCGGCTGCCGACCCTGGTCTGTCGGCCGCCCTGGTCTACACCTGTCTGCGTGCGGGGCTGTCCCTGGACAGCACGTGCGTGACACTGCGCATCGGGAGCGTACGGGACACAGAGGTCGGGCTCCGTCTCCGGAACCCTCGGCCCGCGACACGGTAGCGCCAAGGCCGTACGCCATCACCTCAGTCAGCCCGGTGCCCGTCGCTCCCCTCCCTCATGTCTGCCGAGCGGTCGAGTCGCTCCCGAAGCTTCTCCGCCTCCGGGCTTCCGCCCTCCTCATAGATCTCGAAAGCCCGAGTCATGTGCTCCCGTACGACGTCGTGCGCGCCTCCCGTCCGCTCGATGAGGCCGGCAAGGCGCACAAGCGTCTGTGCCTCGTAGTGGTACGCCCGCTCCGCACGAAGTGCTCCGGCCGCTTCGCCCAGCGTGCGCATCGCCGCGTCCGCGTCCCCCAGACGCTCCTGGACAGCGCCGATGGCGGCCAGAACCCGAGCCGCCATGCGCGCGTCGTGGCGGGCCGACAGGTCCTGGTGGGCCCTGCGCAATGTGTCCAGCGCCTGCCCGTGGTTCCCCGCGGCATCCTGCGCACACCCCAGGAAATATGTCGCGACAGCCACCCCGCGCCACTCCTCGGCCTCGATGTTGAGCTCAACGGACCGCCGGTACGCCTCCACGGCACGGGAGGCGTCGAAGCGGTCCCAATAGCGCCCGAAGAACTCCTGCACGGAAGCGCTCAAGGCGGTGTGGGCCGCCACCTCCGCACAAGCGGCGGCTGTCTCCAGCTCCTTACGCGCCCGGTCGTAATCCCCGAGGTCCATCAGCGGACGCGACAGCAGGCTGCGCAATCGCGCCTCCGCCGCCGGCACCATGGCCTCAGCAGCCGCAGCCGCGCCCAGTTCCAGGGACTCCTGCCACTCCCCCAGGTACCGACGGTGCAGGAAGAGCACCGTGAACCCTTCCGCGAGCGGCCATACCTGCCGGTGGAGACCTTGTCGGGCGGCCTCACGGAGCACCGCCAGGATGTTGGCGCGCTCGGCGTCCAGCCAGGCCAGCGGCTCCGGGCCGGCTTCGGCCGCGAAGGGGTTCGCCGCGCCGCGCAGGAGGCCGGTCAGGTCCGCGATCCGCAGCCGGTCCTCCCGAACGGCCCGGTCGGCGAACGCGACGAGCGCGAGGTAGTGCGTCACAACGCGCTCCATCACCGCGCTTCGGCTGGACTCGGTCTCCTCCTCGGCGGCGCGCTCCCGTGCGTGCAGCCGCACAAGATCGTGGAAGCGGAAGCGGCCGTCCTCGGTCACATCGAGGAGACTCGACTCCTCCAGGACACCCAACAGCGGCTCAGCGGTCGCCACGTCGAAGCCCGCGGCTACGGCGGCGGTGCCTACGTCGAACGAACGGCCCGGGAGCCGGCCGAGCACCCGGTACAGCCGCGCGGCATCGGGCGGAAGACTGCGGTAGGTGAGGTCGAGAACAGCGGACACCGAATGCTTCCCTCCCAGTGACAGGCCTCGCAGTCGACGAGCTTCGTCGGCGAGTTCCTCAGCGAGCGCGCCCATCGTGAGCCGGTGGTTGGTCAGCAGGCGGGCTGCCACCAGGTGCAGCGCCTTCGGAAGGCCCGCACAGAACTCGACGAGCCTTTCGGCGGCGCGACGATCCGCCGCGACAGCCTCCTCACCACATCGGTCCGCCAGCAGCCGCAGGCCGCTCGCCATGTTCAACGGGGCGAGGGACATCAGACATGCCCCGTCCAGAGCCAGCTCACCGAGCCTGCCGTTGCTGGTGACCAGCACCACGCTCCCCATGCCCTTCGGTACCAAGGGGCCGACCTGCGCAGGCTGATTCACGTCGTCAAGGACGACAAGGATGCGCCGGCCCGCCGTCCGGGTGCGGAAGAGGGCGGTTCGGTCCGCGAGCGACTCCGGGATGTTGATGTCACACACGCCGAGGGCCCTCAGGCACATGGCCACGGCCGCGGAGACGTCGCCACCGGCTGTGTGACCGCGCAGTGCCGCGTAGTCGACGAAAATCTGTCCGTCCGGGAACCGGTCACGGGCCTGGTCCGCCCATCGGCACACCAGGGTGGTCTTGCCGACGCCGGGGATGCCGGAAATCACGTGGAACCCGACCGGGGACGGTCCACGCATGAGTTCACTCACCGCGCCGTCGAGGGATGACAGCTCCTCCAGGCGATTGACGCACCGGACAGTGAGAGGCGGCACTTGATCGGGGCGGGACGCAGGGCCGCACGGAGCCGCCGTCCGGACGTTGAACGTGATGCCGCCATGGATCTGCTGCGCCTGAATGCTCGGCCCGTTGACGTTCCCGGACAGTTCATTCCTGACGTACAGATGCGCAGGACGATCGCCGGAGCTCTCGCTCGTCACACCGACCCCGTCCCCTGCTCGGGCAGGGGCGCCCCCGTGCTGTGGAACGTCTGCCCGTAGAAGTTCTGTCCCTGGAGGACAGGACCGTTCTGCACGCCCCCACTAATCCTGTTCTGCACCGTTACCGTAGGTTTGCCACCAGCCTCCACCTCCAGCTGGGCCAGCAGGAGCCTCAGCTCCTCCGCCGCCTCGGGATTCGCCCGCAGAGCGCGGCGCAGCCGCAGCCTCCACCCGGCCTCGATATCAGCCGCGGCCAGGTCATCCTCCGATGCGCGCGCCGCGAGCAGCTCTTCCTGCGACAACCGCAGCTCCTCGTCGACCGCATCATCGTCACGCCCCCGCGAGAAGAACCGCGCGAGCCGATGCCGCGCTTGTGTCCAGGTCTCCGACACCATGAGTCCGACCAGCGTCGTCGCCCCCGACGCCGCCAGCGCCGCCAACTCGGCTTCCACAGATCCCCCTTGTAGCGCATACCTCGGTGAAGTCGCTCAATCCACCGTAGAGAGATCACGAAGGATTGGGTAGTCCGGCCCTCGGCGTGGTGCTGCCCAATGTCCTGAGTACAGCGCTACCGCGCACCACCGCCGAAGAAGCGTGGTGAAGCAGGCCGTGACGCGTTCGGACGCGGGCCGACGTCGCGTGCCGTGCTACTTGGCCGGGTTCGATCGATACTGGATCCGTACGGCGGAACCGCAGGGGCAGAGCTGCTCGACCTACCTGGGAGGCACCCTTGAAGATGCTGATCAACGTGCCCCAGTTTGGTGCGGCCGCAGGTCAGAACCATGCTGAGGGACACGAGGTCAGCGAAACCCCAGCATGGGTCAGGAGATACGCACCATGGCGACCAAACTCATCCGCGGCATGGGCAGCTCATTCAAGAGCTGCAACTGCAAGCGACAGAGCGGATGCGCCCACCCCTACGCTATCCGGTTTCGTGACGCGTCGGGCCGCCAGCGCGAAGAGACGGGCTACCCGACCCAGCGGGACGCGCTGGAGCGGCTCACCAAGCTCTACAACGAACGGCAGAGCACACCTCGTCGGCAAGCCGAGCTGAAGCGCGAGCTGGGAAAGCAGCGTTTCGGCCTGTACACCCAGAACTGGCTGCCCCGGCAACGCCACTACGCGGCAGGCAGCACCCGAGCGGCCAACCAGCTCCTGGACAGCCAGATCCTTCCCGCACTGGAATCCCGCCGGATCAACACTTTCAGCCCCACCGTCGTCGAGGACTTCATCATGGCGATGGAGGAGCGAGAGGTGGGGCTGGCCACGCAGCAGAACGCGTTCGACATACTCAAGAAGATCCTTCTCGACGCCCATCGGCGCGGCGGCATCTCCGAGAATCCCTTCGACGGCGTCATACCGCCCGAGTACATACCCCGGCAGATCACGATCCCGACGCTCGCGGAAATACACTCCCTCAAGCAAGTAGCGTCCGACGAGCTACGCGTCATCATCGATCTGATGTCTGGTTGCGGCCACCGAAACGGGGAAGCGTACGCGGCCAACCTGGAGCGGCTGGTGGCAGATGACGCCTACCGGATAACGGAGCAGATTGACGGGGTGGCGCGAGAGCCCGCCCGCCTCAAACACCGCAAGCCGGGCGAGTTCCGAGAGGTCCCCATGCCCGCGACGGTCCGGGAGTCGATCCTCCGATACGCGGAAGAGCACGGAGCCGACGACAACGGCTATCTGCTCCGCACACAGCGAAGCCCGTACTGGGCGCATGCGACCCTCGACTACCAATGGGGCGTCACGAAGAAGCGCGCCGGCATCACTCGCAAGCTCAACCCCTACTCCCTGCGCCACTACTTCGCATCCAACTGCCTCTCGAAAGGAATCCCCATCACCGATGTGGCCGAATGGATGGGCCACAGGAACATCAACATGACGTTCCGCATCTACCGCCACTTGATGCCCGCCTCCATCGGACGAGCTGCGCGCATCCTCAACGACGGGCTGTAACAGGAAGGGGCCGGGCAATCGCCCGGCCCCTTCAAGCAACCTTCTGTTGCCGCGCCCACCGGTCCAGTTCCTCGACCTTGAATTTCACCTTGCCTCCGAAGTGGTATCGAGGAAGTCCATGCCTCAAAGACTCCCGATACATCCATCGCTCGGACATGTCAAGATACTGCGCCGCATCGGAGATCCCCATGTACTGACGGCCCATCTGCCACCTCCCGAATTTGGTTAGCCGGAGGTTAGCGACTAAGAGTGTGTCTCACGTGGTAAGTTTCGCGAGCTTCTTGTAGCAGGTCAGGGCGGCGGCCAGGCCGAGGAAGGCGAGGAAGTGCGAGCCCTTTC
>NZ_JBFBEZ010000009.1:0-208413 GCF_040701725.1 Streptomyces sp. NPDC093109 | reverse complement strand
ACCGCGTCCCCGCACACCCCGAGTTCGCTGCTGGCCGACCTCTCCGAAACCCTCGCCCACGGGACCGGCACGCGCCAGGCCCAACCGGGCCGCGAACACAGGTTCCGCCGCGCTACCCGTGCGCCGGCCGCTCCGGCCGCCGCAGCCGGCCCAGCCCTTCCTCGTTGAGCCCGAGGGCGGCGGCGGCCTGTTCGTCGGTCGTATCCTGCTGGGCATCGTGGGCCGGCCAGTAGCTGGTCTCCGCGGCAATCACCTCCAGCCTGCGGGCCGCCCGCAGCGCCGCCAACGGTGAGGTCTTGGCCAGCTTCTCGATCTCCTTCTCCAGCTGGGTCAGGAGATCGGTGAACGCCTCCGGCAGAGGAATGGCAGACATTGCCACCTCATCGGCGCGTTTGTCCCATTCTTGCGGGCACGCGTCCGGTTCCGCCAAGTCCGCCTCGAACAGGTATTGTTCACCGATCGCGTCCCAGTCGAGTCGGTGCTCCGTACCGGTCCAGCCGCAGGAGCACACAGCGCGCAGCGCGGCCGCCCGCGGTCCGTGCCCGAGGCGCCCGTCGTGGCGCTCCACTCCGAGACCGACCGTCCGCTCCCGCCGGAACTCATCTCGGTGAGGACGGGCCCCGGAACGGTGCCGTCGGCCAGGAGCAGGCCGACCACCTCTTCGCGCGAGGTGCCGAACTCCTCCGTCGTCCACGTCTCCCGCTCACCCGTGGCGCTCTCCCCTTCATCCGTCGTCTCCAGCCGGTCCTGGCACCTGGACATAGAGCCCCCGGACGGGCAGGCGGTCGGGCGACTGCGGATGGCCGCGTAAACCGGAGCAACTTCAGTCTCGGCTTGCTCCACTATGGGTATTACCATCGCGTCAGCTCAACTACATACGAGTCGGGGGACGGTTCGGCGTGTATCTGGTGGAACTGCCGGTCGGCAACGGCGAGACCGACACGGTGAAGGTCGAGATCCGCAGGGCCGACGAAGGCCTGGTACAGGTGGCCCGACCGGGGCAGGTGATCGCCCGGGCGTCGCGATCGCTGGGGGACATGCTCGCGTCTGTCCGGCCAGTAGCCGAATCGTTCGTGCACAGCTTCCAGGGACTGGCGAACGCACCGGACGAGATCACCGTGGGGTTCGGGATCGCGTTGAACGCCGAGGCCGACGCGATCATCACCAGCACCTCGGCCGAGGCAAACTTCTCCGTCTCGCTCGTCTGGAAGCGCACCCCACCCGCGGAACCGGCGCAGCCGTGACCAGCACCGGGGACGGGGTCGGCCCCAACGCGCTGGACGCAGCCGTGCTGCGCATAAGCGACGAGCGTGGCACGCCCGTCGGGGCAGGCTTCCTGGTCACGAGCGATCTGGCCTTCACGTGCGCCCACGTGGTTGCCGCCGCGCTTGGCAGGCCCGGCCGGGACAGGCCGCCGACGGGAGCGCGGGTCCGGGTGGACCTGCCCCTGGCCGGCACCGGGGCCGCGCCGATCGGGGCGAGCGTCGAACACTGGTCCGGCGACCGGGACATTGCGGTGCTGCGGTTGGACTCGCCACCGCCCGGAGCCCGGCCGCTGCGGCTGGTGCAGGCGCACGACGTCTGGGACCATCCGATGCGCAGCTTCGGCTTCCCGGCCGGCCGGGAGAGTGGCGTGTGGCACTCGGGGCGACTGCTTGACCGCCAGGGTGACGGATGGATCCAGGCCGAGCTGGCGTCACCGGGCGGCTATCGCGTCACCGGCGGGTTCAGCGGAGGCCCGGTCTGGGACGAAAAGCTCGTCGGCGTCGTCGGCATGGTGGTGGTCGCCGAGGCCGCCGATCCGCCGGCCAGCTACCTCATTCCCACCGACGGGCTGCTCGCGCCCTGGCCGGAGCTGGCGGCCGTCGCACTGCCCGAATCGCCGTTCCGCAGCCTGTCGGCCTTCGGCGAGTCCGACGCGAAGGTGTTTTTCGGCAGGGCGACGGAGAGCGCGCAAGTGGCCGAAGAGGTGCGGGCCACTTCGCTGGTCTGCCTCGTCGGCCCGTCGGGCTGCGGCAAGTCCTCGCTGGCCATGGCCGGTGTCGTGCCCAGGCTCCGCAGGGAAGGCTTCGAGGCCGCCGTCCTGCGCCCGGCGTCCGCCGACAGCCCGCTGCTGGCGCTCGCCGCCGTGCTGCTGCCGCTGTTCGAGCCGGGGCTGACCGGCCTGCGGCAGCTCGAAGAGGTCCCGGCATTGGCCGCCGTCCTGGCCGAGCAGGGCCTGCGCCCGGTCGTGGACCGAATCTTGCAGAACACCGGCGGACGGCGGCTGCTGGTGGTCATCGACCAGTGCGAGGAACTGCTCGTTGCCCCGCCGGACGACATTGCCGCGCTAGCCCGCCTGCTGCTGGCGGACGGCGCCCTTCCCGAGTCCGTACGCGTCCTGATCACCCTGCGGGCCGACTTCCTCGAACCGGCCCTGGCCGACCCCTCCCTCGGCCCCGCGGTGAGTCGCCGGATCCACGCGCTGCGCCCTATGCCCCGCCAGCAGTTGCACGAGGTGGTCACCGCCCCGCTCGCGGCCATTCCATCTGTCCGGTACGAGTCCGGCCTCGGCGACCGGATCCTGGACGACGCCGGCGAGGCGCCCGGCGTCCTGCCGTTGCTGGGTCTGACCCTGGACCTGCTGTGGCGCGAGCAGAGCGGTGGCCGTCTCACGCACGAGGCGTACGACCGGCTCGGCCAGGTGGCCGGAGCCCTGGGCCGGCACGCGGACGCCGTCTGGCGGGAGTCCGTCCCCGAAGACGCCGAGCGCGCCGCCCGCCGCCTGTTCACCCGGCTGATCAGGGTTCCGGCAGGCTCCGGCGCCATCACGCGCCGATTGGCGGCCCGCGCGGAGCTGGACGCGGCGGAATGGGACATCGCCCAACGCCTCGCCGCCACCCGCCTGCTGGTCACCGGCTCCAGCGCCGAGGGCGGCGAGACCCTCGAACTCGCCCACGAGGCGCTGATCACCGACTGGCCGAAACTCGCCACCTGGGTCGCGGAGGACCACGGGTTCCTGGCCTGGCATGAGACCGTACGGCTGGACATGGAGCGCTGGCGTGCCGCCGGCGAACCGGTGCAACTCCTGCCGACCACCGTGGCTCTCACGGCCGCCCAACGTTGGCTGTCCGAACGCGCGGCGGACATCGGCGCCCCGGAACGCGACTTCCTGGACCGCGGCCGCCGCCACCTCCAAGCCTCCGCCCGGCGCCGTCGGGGGCTGTTCTCGGGGATCAGTCTGGTCGTCGTCCTGGCGCTGATCCTGGGATCGTTGTACGTCTACCAGCGGCAGGTCAGCCAGGAGCGGCAGGCCGAAGCCAACTCCCGTGCGCTGGCCAGCCTCTCAGCGGACGAGAAGACCCAGGACCCGGCAAAGGCGATCATGCTGGCGCTCGCCGCCTACCGCACATTCCCGACGGAAGAGGCGAAGAACACGCTGCTGCGGTACTACGCCGAGTACGGGATCGGCTCGCGGCTGCTGTCCGGCACCCTGGGGGCGATGGCAGGCATGCAGACCAGTCGGGACGGCAACGTGGTACTGGCCCGCTCCGTCGGAGGTCGGGTGACGCTCTTCGTGCACGCTGTCCGGGGCCGCGTACGAAGCCAGGTGCTCGAAGCCCCTGTCTCGGCCTTGAGCCCGATGGTCTCCGGCGACGGCAGACGTGTGGGCTTCATCGGAACGGACGGGTCGGTCGTCTGGTACGACGTGCACCCCGATGCCCCATCCCTTGTTGGCCCGGCTCACCAGCTACCGGAGAAGGACACCGACGCGGCGGGTGGACTGTACTCCGACACCAAGGCGGCCATGTCGGCGGACGGACGTCTGGTCGTATCCGCCGGTGAGACGAAGGTGGTGTGGTGGGACCTGGAGAAGGGCACGGTCGGCGGCAGGATTGCCCCGCCCGTCGAGGTCGGCGACGTGTGGTTCGGTCCCGACGAGGACACCATCCTTGGGAGCGGCCTGATACGCCCCGATCGTCCGGACTTCCGGCTAGTGGCCATGAATCGCCGCACGCGCACCACCCGAACCCTGGCCGATCGCCTCAGCAAAGTCGCCGTCTCTGCGGACGGCCGGTACGCGGCGATCTGTGACAGTGTAGACAGTGACTCAAAAAACGCACGATACGACGCCATCTATACCGGCCTGCGGATCTCGGACGGCGTGAAGCTCGGTCGGTACACCGCCAAGGACGACACATGCGGGCCGCTCGCCATCGACACAGCAGGGCGCCACCTCGTCTACGAGGACCTCCGCACCGCGTCACTGGTCGACCTGCGGCAGGGCAAGAGGCTCTCCACGGTCGAGCAGCCAGAGGGTGCCAGCGGGTACGCGCGGATCGTGACCAGCGGGTCGAAGCTGCTGCTCATCCGGAGGAATGTCAGCGGCATCTTCGGTACGCAACTTCCCAAGCAGTCACCAATCTCTGTGAGCCGCAGTGAATTCACCGCGGACGGAACGGCCATCATCAGCGTGGTACGGGGCGGCGCGCTCATGGAGGTCTGGCCGGTGAAGGGAACCCGGAGGATCGCCCAAGCCCAGCGCGCCGAACCGCGCTGGGACGGCGGGACATCCGACCATATCGCCCTCAACGAGGACGGCACTCTGCTGGCCGACCGGGAAGGCGACAACAAGGTGGTCCTACGCGAGGTGCCGTCGCTGCGCCTGGTGTCCGCGATTACCACCGCCACACCGCCGAAACAGTACGGCACCTCGCTCCTCTCGTACTTCTTCAGTCAGAGCGGCCAACTTGTCACCGTCAGCGGCAAAGAGATCCAGCTCTGGGACAGTGAAACCGGCCGCCTCATGGACACCTACGATGCCCGCGGCCTGCCGGGAGCCGACGGGGAGGACATAGACATCGCCGTTAACGGACACCCGGCACCGGGCCACGTGGCCATCGTGGTGGAAGACGATCCCTACGTGCACATCGTGGACCTGCGCGACGGCAGGCAGACAGACCGTCTGAAGGTAGGCGAGGGCGCACGCGCCGTCCAGTTCGACCCGAGCGGCCGCTACTTCGCGCTGCTGCGGAGCGGCAGGAACATCGAGCTGTGGCGGCGCGACCCGTTGCGCAAGGAACTCGGCCCGCTGTCCAGCATCGCAGATGTAGTCCCGCGCTTCGTCGCCCGCTTCCTGGACGATACTGGCCGCTATCTCCTGGCCAACAACAATAAGGTGCAGATTTACCAGATCGGACAGCGCGCCTACCAGGAGTCCTTTGACCTGGGCCCCTACGGGACAAACTCCATCAGCGGGTTGCCCCAGTACTACTTCGTGGACGTCTCCAGGGACGGCCGGACAGTGCTGTACACCCAGAACTACGCGACCAGCGAGGGATATCACGGAGGCGTGCTATTCCTCCAGCCCGACACGTGGGGCGACGGCCTCTGCCAGGTCATCGGGGGCCGCGAGTTCACCCCCGACGAACGCAGAAGCAGGCCGGTCCAGATCCCACCTGGACCTGTGTGTCCCGGGTGAGCCGTCGGCCGGTCTCTGGGTAACTGGCGACCTCGCCGGCCTCACCTCACTGCGCATCTCCTTCGCGCTGATCACCGCACTGACCATCGGTATCATCGCCGGATCCCGGCTGTTCGGCCGCGCCCTGCCGCAACACGCCCCCGAACCCGATCCCGCGTAAAGCCCTTCAGCTCGCGTTGTTATTGACGATCTCCTTCACGTTGGTTGCGGCGAGTCGGACCTTCGCGAGGACCTCGCCGTGACTGACGTGTGCGGTGCTCAGATCCGGCATCCGCATCCGACGCCCGGAAGTCCTCTGGACGGACAGCGGTGACGTCGGACGGCGTGAGTGAACCCCGGTCGCGCCAGGTGCCCGCCGCTTCGACGGCGTCCGCGCCTGCCGCCTGGCCGTCTTCCGCTGGACCACCCGCTACAACACCCGCAGACGGCACTCGGCAAACGGACAGCAGGCCCCGATCACCTACGAGCAGCAGTCAGCTACCATCACACTTGCCGCATAACAACACGAACAGGTGTCCACCCTTCTGGGACAAGCCCCGACCACCAGGCGGCGAACAAGGAGCGCCAATGGCGGCGGATGTGGCCGTTGGGGCGAGTCCACGGCGGTACTGGGCTGCATGTCTGGCCCACGTCGGCCAGTACCACCTGGTCATGGCTGGGCTTCTCGCTCTGGTGTGGCTGTTCATCCCGTTGCCGCTCCGGCATCGAGGACCAGGCGCTTGCGCTGGAGGTGTACGCCTGCCGCGTTTGGTTGGGGGCTTCCGGTGAGCCGGGACCCGGCAGCCCTTGCGGGGCGCATTATCCCAGCGGCGGGTCGGCCATGTGATGGCTTTCGGTGAACTTCGGTACGCGGGAGCGAGGTTGTATAGGTTGCAGGTCACCGCTCAGCGTGAGCGAGTCGTCACTGCCTCCCGTCGTTCCGGCGGGCCCGTCCTTGGACGGTGAGCCCTCCCAGCGTGCCTACGGGCCATCAACTGGGTCTGTCTCAGTGCGGTACGTCCTTGCGACTGCGCGACCGCGTCTCTGCCCCCGGTTCTGCGTGGGGCGTCGGCCGTGTCGTGGGATTCCGGTCCCGAGCGCCGACCCACCTGGTGTGGGTCATGTCCCCGATCGGGCGGCCTCCGAGAAGCGCCGCACTACGACACCTATGGATGATCATGGAAATTTCGCTCACCTTCGTCGCGCCCGGCGGCGACGAGGACGACCACGCCCAGGGCGCCGTCGGCAAGCTGACGACCGAACAGATCGCCTCCTTCGCTCCAGGCCTGTTCGACATGGAGCCCGTTCCGACCCCCACCGAGTTGAAGGAACTGGCTATCGCAGGGCAGGACCACCCGTCGGTGGCCCTGCCGGCCGAGAGCCTCCGGGCGCTGTTCGCAGGGACCACCCACCCCGACGAGCTGCTCGACCAGCTCGACCACCCCGAGGTAGTCGCCCAACAGCTGAACACCCGTCCCGGCCGCAGCCGGCAGAGGACCAAGCGCAAGGTCTCCCGGCTCGGCCGCCTCGCCCGGCTCAGCACCAACACCGGGTACGCGGCAGTCGTGCGCAGCCCGCTGCACCAAATCGCCGGGATCATGACCCTGCCGGTAAACCCCCGGTTCCTCGCCGCGATCCAGCATGCCTTCACCAAGGGCCGCACCACTGACCCCACGATCGAGGGCAGCATCCCCGGCCTGCTGGAGATCCACCTGCCAGCCAAGCAGGACCTGGTCGACCTGATCACCACCACGGTCACCCACCACCTCCTGGACTACGACTGGTCAGACTCCATCGCCCGCACCGGCGTCCAGGAGCCGCTGACGTGCATGGCCTTGCGCGTGCACTACGCCGACGGCACCAGTGAAAACTTCGTCGTCGCCATCGACGGGCAGTCCCGGCTGACGTCCGCCTGGCGCAACGTCCTGGGCATCGGCGACAAGAAGCTGACCGCCGCCACGGCGCCCTCATACGCCGAGAAGATCGTGGGCCGCATGTTCGCCCACGATGCCGTAGCCGCGTCCCGCAAGGCCGTCAGCGGGGCACTGAACGCCGCCCGTGCGAGCTCCTGGACCGCCAACGAGCTGGAAACCCTGCACTCCCGCCTCGCCCCCGTCAACCTCGTCGTCGGCACCTACACTCGCCTCGGCGAGCCCTGCGAGGCCACCACCTGGTTCACCGAGCACCTCACCCAGATCCACCTGCGCCCCCGGCACTGGAGCGGCGGAAGCGACCAGGAGAAGGCCGTCGCCGATGCCATGCTCGCCGCCGTCCACGCCGGGAAGGTCACACCGACCCTCGCCAGCGCCCTGTCGGGACGTCTGCACGGCCTGGACTTCACCCACGCCACCGGCCTGCCCCACCACCCCGCCTTCGCCCGCGCCCTGCTCTTCGAGACGGTGCTCTCCGCTGACGCCGGCACGCTCATCCGCTCCGCCATCGCCGAAGGCCTCTCGCTCGACCCCAGCAGCAAGGACTTCCCCGCGAAGCTCCTGAAGACCACGGCGATCTTCTCCACCCGCTACCTGCGCTCCGACGCCAAGACGGTCTTCCCGAACATGGTGCACACCTGGGACAACGGCGGCCCGGTCACCCGAGCGATGTGGAACCGCCTGGCCAAGGGGGCGGACGCCTTCACCCTGACCCGGCTGCGGGACGACCAACTGGACGACGACCCGCGCAAGAGCGCCTCCGACCTCGTCGAGCAGCTGCGGCGGCGAGCCGAGGACGATGTCCCCGGCGCCCGGGACGAACTCGCCGTACTCGGCGGGGACGCCCTCACCGTCGCCGAAGCCCTGGGCCGCGACCGCGGGTCCAAGGAAGACCTGGTCTCCGAGGAGCCCGTGAACGGCAAGACCCCTTACCGCTCCCGGCCGCCCGGCATCGTCGCGGCGCTCATCGAGACCCCGGCCGGCCGCCTTCTCCTCGGGGCGGCCCTCAGCAGCTGGGTCGACCAGGTCCCCGGCCACCCCGCGGACTACTCCCGTCGGTTCACCGTCCCCGAGATCACCACCCCACCGGACGGCACCCCCGCCATCGCCACCACCCATGGAAACCCCAGGCGGGCAACCGAGTGGCACGTCTTCGAGCTCGCCTGGTCAGGCCTCCCGACCTCGCGCCGCGCGGTGATCGAGGGGCGGCGCGACGCGGCGCGGCAGGCGGCGGACGAGGGCGGCAAGAGCCAGCCGAAGGCCGCGTCCATCAAGGCCCTGCAGACCGCGGTCGGGCGGCTGGAGCAGACCATCACATCCATCCTGACGAGCCCCAGCCCGCCGAAGTTCGCGGACGGTGCGCAGCAGGAGGCACTGCAGAAGCTGCTGTTCAAGGCCAGCCTGGACATTGGCAAGATCCCCGTCGTGGTGACCGCCAGCCGGAACCCGTACCCCGACCTCGTCCCCGAGGACGGCGTGGCCCCCGACGGGCCGACTCCCGGCAGCAGCGCCCCCTACGTCCTCGCCGAGGACGGCAGCTGATGAGCGCGGGATGGACCCTCGGTCCCGACCTTGCCGCAGACGTCGCCGCCATTCCCGGCCAGCGTCTGGCCACGCCGCCCGAGACCCTCCGGGCGTGCGTCTACCCGCTCCGCGAGGCCAACGGAAGCTGGACCTTCCGCCACCTCCCGCCCTGGCCGACGGCGCTCTACGTTGCCCTGGACGACTGCTACCGCAGCCTCTACACCGGCAAGGTGCAGCGCGGCACGGCCGAGCGGCCCGACATGAGCGCTATCCGGGTCCGCACCCGCGAGCACTACCGCGACATCCAGCCCCCCGAGGCCCGCCACACCTGGCACCACCTGTGGGTCATCCCGATCGAGCATGGTGTTCCCAGCGCCGAGCTTGAGGCCTGGGAGACCCGCGTCCGCCGCTGCACGGCATCGCCGCAGACCCACAAGAGCGCGCTGCTGCGATCGGCATAGCGAGGCCTCTGGCCGGTCCGGCGATGAGCCGGACCGGCCGACTCGTCGTTGCAGGTCCTGGCCGGAACGGGGTGTGAGGCCCGTGGGCCAATTCCACCTCATCGGATCCGTGGCGATGGCGCCGACGATCCGGGTCCGGGAAAGGGGCCGGGAAGACCACCACGGGTCTGCTGCTGGCCCGTGCGGGCTGGTCCCTGCTGGCCAACGACCGCGTCGTTACCCGGCGGAGCGTTCGTCGTCTGGATTACCCTCTCCGTCTCCCTCTGCTCAGCCATGGGCTGGCTGGACAGGCCAACCGGACGGCCGTAGCGGGAATAACATCCCTCCTCGGCCCTCCCCCTCGCGGCAGTACAAACCCCGCCGCCCTGTGGCCGCGATCGTTATCTAGTGTCGTGTGAATGAAGTCCTTGGACGGTGGCTTGGGGTGCGGTTGAATGGCGTATGCCTGTCGCCCTGCCGCTGGTCGTTTCCGATGCGGACCGTGAGGTTCTGCGTTCGTGGGTCCGCTCGCCGTCGTCCCCGTCGGGGCTGGTGACGCGGGCCCGGATCGTGCTCCTTGCCTCGGAAGGCGCCTCGAACACGGAGATCGCGCGGCGGTTGGAGCTGTCCCGGCAGACGGTGGTGACCTGGCGGGGCCGGTACCGCTCGGCCGGGCTGGCCGGGCTGGAGGACCGGCCGCGTTCGGGCCGGCCCGGCACGGTGGACGAGGCCGAAGTAGTGGTGCGGACCCTGGAGGGCCCGCCGGGGAAACTCGGCGTGACGCACTGGTCCTCCCGGCTGCTCGCCGCCGAACTGCGCCTGTCCAACGTCGCGGTGGCCAAGGTGTGGCGGAAGTGGAAGATCCAGCCCTGGCGGAGTGAGACGTTCAAGTTCTCCACCGACCCAGAACTGGAGGCCAAGGTCCGCGACGTGGTCGGGCTGTACCTGGCCCCGCCAGAAAAGGCGGTGGTGGTCTGCGTCGATGAGAAGTCGCAGATCCAGGCGCTGGACCGGACCGCCCCGATGCTGCCGGTGCGGCCGGGCCTGGCCGAGCGGCGCACCCACGACTACGTCCGCCACGGCACCACCACCCTGTTCGCGGCCCTGGAGCTCGCCACCGGGAAGATCACCGCCGACGCCTGCTACGACCGGCACCGCAACGACGAGTTCCTCCGCTTCCTCAAACAGGTCGCCAAGGCCCACCCGAGGGTGAAACTGCACGTGGTCGCCGACAACTACGCCACCCACAAGCACGCCCGCGTGAAGGCGTGGCTCGCGAAGAACCCGCGGATCACCCTGCACTTCACGCCGACCTCCTGCTCCTGGCTGAACCTGGTCGAGATCTTCTTCGGCATCATCACCCGCCAGGCCATACGCCGCGGCACCTTCACCTCGGTCACCGACCTCACCGACGCCATCCGCCGCTACATCGACGCCTACAACGACCGCTGCCAGCCCTTCACCTGGACCAAAACCGCCGACGAAATCCTCGAACACGCCACACCCAAACGTCCAAGGACTTCATTCACACGACACTAGCGACCAGCACGCGATCATCGAGCTGAAGACGGGCAGCACCAGCGACTCGGTCTCGAAGGACGATGCGGATCAGCTCGGCGGCAGCGTTCGTTGGCACGAGTCCATCGCGCCAGGTGTCAGGGCCCAGCCCGTGATGCTCCACCCGAGCAGCGCACTTCACAAGCAGAGTCCGCCTATGCCCGGTCTACGCGTTGTGACACCGACCAAGCTTGACGAGCTGCGGGAGGCGGTAGTGGGGGTTGCCCGTGCTCTGGCCACAGGGCACGGGCGGTGGGGTGACGAACAGGCCGTCGCCGCCGAGCTGCAGAGGGCCAAGTTGACCGCGGGAGCGATCTTCTCCGCGTACGCAGAGACGGGTCGCCCCGCTCCATCGTGAGCGTGAACGAGCAGGAAGTTGCCCCTATGCGGCAGTTCCTGGTCGTTTACGCGCCTTCATTGCCCACCCGAGATAGCACGAGTACCCGGGAAGAACGAGGGTCGTCAGCACATCGCGCTGACGACCCTCGTCCCCCGTTCAGGTGCTCTGTCCGCGAGGGCCCGGGGCCGGGCTGTCGTGGAACAACTGAAAGACCTCGACGCCCAAAGTCCGGGCCAGGGACGGGAGCCGGTCCACGGCGATGCTGTGCCTGCCGGGCTCGACGCCCGCGTAGAAGGAACGGGAGCCCCGTGTTGGCTGCCGTGGCGGTCTGGCTGAGCTCGGCACGTCGCCGCAGTTCCCGAAGCTGTAGCCCGAGAGCCGCGCGGCTGGCCGGACTCGGATCTGCGTTCTGCAGGTTCTCCGTGGCCAAGAAGGTAACCCCACCCTCATCGGTTCGATATCTCATGCAAGTTGGGAGGGGAGTGATGCCTGGGGTATCTGCGCGGACGGTGAAGACCTCGACGTCGGTCGCGCGGCCTCGGCTTGCTGCTGTTGCGCGGGTCCGGCGTCTGCCGGTGGTTCCGACACCTGTTGGCGGCGAGGGGTTCGCGTCCTGGGTGGACCGGGTCGCCTTCACCCTGCACGCGCCGCCGGGGCTGGTGGCCCGTGCGCTGGGGCTGGAGTGCCGGGAGGGGGCGTCCTCCACCCGCCCGGTGTCCTTCGGTGTCGCGCTCACCCCGGCCAGTCTCGGCGGGCTGCGGGAGGCAACCGGACTGGCACCCGGCCGTCTGCGGCGGATGCAGCTTGCCCGGTACGACGGGACTGCCGTGGATTTGACCGGCCTGGACCTGGCCCGGGAGACATCGCTCACGGCGGTGGCAGCCCGCGAGTGGATGACGCCGAACTCCAGCCGGGCCTGCCCTTTGTGTCTCGCGGACGGTCCTGTGTGGCCGCTGTGGTGGCGGCTGGGCATCGCGGCGGTCTGCCCGGTCCACCGCTGTCTCCTGGTCGAACGTGTCCTTCTTGCGGGGTGCGGCTGCGGCGGGGGAGTGAACGGACGGCTCGCGGGCTGCTGACCCGCCCGCCGCTGCCCGAGCCCGGGGAGTGCGCCAACCGGCCGTCGGGCACGGTGAGGGGCCGGGCGGGTCTGTGCCGTCAGCCGCTCGCGGAACTTCCGGCCTTCGCCGTGTCCGGCTCGTTGGCGGACCTTCAGCGCCGTGCGCTCGATGCCGCCGAGGGGCGGCCCGCCCGCCTGGCGGGGGAGCCGGTCTCCAGCAGCGACTAGTTCGCCGCTCTGCGCTACCTCACTGCCATGGCCCGGCTCGCTGCGGACGAGGACGATATCGCGTGCCTCCCCGGAGACGCGGGAGAGGCGTTCGCCGCGAAGCGGCGGCAACGCGCGTCCCAAGTCCGCGGGGGAGGCGGCAGCAAGGTCGGTGCGATGCCGGCGACCGCCGCTGAGGCGCTGGCGGCCTTGGCCCTCGCCTACCAAGTGTTCAACGCCCAGGAATGGACGAGGGAGCCCACCGTCTCGCCCCGTGGACCCGGCGCCTGACCGCCCAGCGCCGGGCGGCGGGCGGCGGGCGGGTCGGACCCGCTCCGTCAACTCGCCCGCCCCGCCGTCCTCGACCGCATGACCGCCGCCGTCGCCCCCGCTCCTCCCGCGTCGCCGGAGCCCTGACCGCCACATCCCAAGCCACGGTGCTCAACCATCGGCACATCCCGCACCTCGCTGACGGGGGCGACTACCGGACGCTGATCGCCCCTCTGCTGGCTGGCACCGCCGAAGCCTCCGGCAGGCGGCTTGCCGCGCTCGCCCTTGCCCGCCTGGCGGGTGCCGCCAGCTGGGCCGGGGCCGCCAACGTGCTGGACCGACATGGACACCGCCCGTGCGGCTTGTGCGGCCGACACCCTCGTCCAGCGAATCACGGACCCCGACGCCTTCTGGGCGGCGGTCACCGAGATGGCCGGCCGGATGCACGAGCGGGGGAACGTCGACTACGCCGCCCGCCGTACGGCGTTCGCCGATCTGCGGGAGATTCCCCACCGCACCCTCGTCCCGGTCTTCCACCCGCTCGGCATGGACGTGACCTGGCAGCGGCAGCGGCACTCCGCCGCCTGGGTCTGGCAGCACTTCACCGGCGGCGACCCCCGGGAAGCGCCCGCCTACGCCCTGGGCTGGGAGGACGGCACCAGCACCAAGTCGATACGCGACGGCTGGCGGCGTTTCCGTACCTGCCTGCCCTGCCCCGCGGCCCAGGCCCTGACCGGCTGGGGAACAGGCATCCTCGCCCAACAAGGAATCACATGACCCCACCACGGTCCCGCACCCTGCGGCCGATCCGCACCCCGGGCCACCGTGCCCACCTCCACTACCTCGACCCCGGCGGCACCGAATGGCTCGTTGCCGTCGACCGGGCCCGCTCCGTCTCCTTCGAAAGCGCCTTGCCCGCCCGGGAGATACCCTTTTATGCCGGGCAGCGTCACACTCCCGGCCACTACTGGGCCGCCACCACCGACCGGATGGTCGGGTACGAGTCCTTCCTGGAGTCGAAGTGGATGAAGCTCCTCGACTTCGACACCGACGTGTCCGCGTTCAGCGCCCAGCCCTTCACCATCGACGCCCAGGACGACTGGGGTGCCTGGAAACACACCCCCGACCTCTTCGTCCGCCGCCGCGACGGCTCGGCGCTGGTGCTGGACGTGAAAAACGACGACCAGATGACCGTGCCCGCCGTGACCCGGCAGGCCCGGCGGACCGCCGAGCTGTGTCACCGGATCGGCACTTAGGAACCCCAAGCACGCGCAAGACACGCCCATCACACCCAAGCAAAACGTCCACCTTGGATGCCATTCAACCCCCTTGCCATGTACGTAGACTTTTCCTTGACGGTCGAGGACATCCGTGCCCTCTCAGCCGACGGTTATCCGTTGAGTGCGGGAATAACGCACTGTCCGTAGGCGTCGATGACGGCCTCCCTCGCATCGTGCATGGCGTACACGGCGAACTGGTCCACGCCCAGGTCGCGCAGGGCCCGCAGCTTCTCGATGTGGGCCTCGGCCGGCCCAAGCAGGCAGAAGCGGTCGACGATCTCGTCGGGGACGAAGTCGGCGGACGGGTTCCCCGCCCGGCCGTGGTGGCTGTAGTCGTACCCCTGACGGGACTTGACGTACGCGGTCAGCTCCTCGGGCACCATCGAGGAGTGCTCGCCGTAACGGGAGACCAGGTCTGCGACATGATTGCCGACCATCCCGCCGAACCAGCGGCACTGGTCCCGGGCGTGCGCGAGGTCATCTCCGACGTACGCGGGGGCCGCCACACAGATCGTGATCGCGTCCGGGTCCCGGCCCGCCTCCACGGCCGCCTGCCGCACCGCCTTGACCATCCACTCCGTGAGGTAGGGGTCTGCGAGCTGGAGGATGAACCCGTCGGCCTTCTCCCCCGCCAGCGCGAGCGCCTTCGGACCGTACGCCGCCATCCAGACCGGCAGCTTGCCCTCCCGGATCCACGGAATACGGATCGGGTTGCCGTCGACGACAGCCTCCCGGCCCTCCGCCAGGTCCCGGATCACGCCCATCGCCCGACCAAGTAGGCCCAGGGTGTTGGGGGCACGCCCGGCCACCCGCATCGCGGAGTCGCCGCGCCCAATCCCACACACCGTGCGGTTGCCGTACATGTCGTTGAGGGTGGCGAAGGTCGAGGCGGTCACCTCCCAGGTGCGGGTGCCCGGGTTGGTGACCATCGGGCCCACAATCAGCTCTTGCGTGTTGGCCAAGATCTGGCTGTAGATGACGAACGGTTCCTGCCACAGCACAGCGGAGTCGAACGTCCAGCCGTAGCGGAAGCCATTGTGTTCGGCGCGCTTCATGAGGCTGACGACCTGGGAGGCGGGCGGGTCGGTCTGCAGGACGAGGCCGAAGTCCATAACTGGCTGCTCCTTACGGGCTTGCGCTTACAGGTACTGGCAGGTGGAGCGGTGGATGAAGGAACCGTGGCCGGACCGGCCGGTGAATTCGCGCCGGTCGATGACGAGTTCGCCGCGCGAGAGGACCGTGTCGACGCGCCCGGTGATCCGCCTGCCCTCGTACGCCGAATAGTCAACGTTCATGTGATGCGTCTCGGCGGAGACGACCTGCTCGGCGTGCGGATCATAGAGGACGATGTCGGCATCGGCACCCGGCGCGATGGTGCCCTTCTGCGGGTAGAGACCGAACATCCGGGCCGGGCTCGCGCAGGCGATCTCGATCCATCGGCGGCGGCTGATGTGCCCGTCCAGGACCGCCTGGTGGAGCAAGTCCATACGGTTCTCCACACCCGGCAGCCCGTTGGGGATCTTGGAGAAGTCCCCGCGACCCAGCTCCTTCTGACCACGGAAGCAGAACGGACAGTGATCGGTGGAGACCACCTGAAGGTCGTTGGTCTGCAGGCCCCGCCAGAGCGCCGCCTGGTGTTCGCGGGGGCGCAGCGGGGTGGAGCAGACGTACTTGGACCCCTGGAAGTCGGGCTCCTCCAGGTTGTCGGTGGACAGGAACAGATACTGCGGGCAGGTCTCACCGAAGACAGGCAGACCCTTGTCACGGGCCACGGCCAGTTCGGCGACAGCCTCCTCCGCCGACACGTGCACTACGTAGAGTGGGGCGCCGGCGACCCGGGCAAGCTGAATCGCCCGGTGGGTGGCCTCCGCCTCGAGCAGCACCTTGCGGACCTCGCCGTGATGCCGGGGGTCCGTCTCCCCGCGCGCGAGGGCCTGCTCGATCAGCACGTCGATCGCGATGCCGTTCTCCGCATGCATCATGATCAAACCGCCGTTGCCGGAAGCCCGCTGCATGGCACGCAGGATCTGCCCGTCGTCCGAGTAGAAGACCCCGGGATACGCCATAAACAATTTGAACGAACTCACGCCTTCTGCGACGAGTCCGTCCATTTCCTTGAGCGTGCTTTCATTGACGTCCGACACGATCATATGGAACGCGTAATCGATCGCGCACTTTCCATCCGCTTTGGCATACCAGGCGTCCAGGCCCGCCCGAAGCGAGTTCCCTTGCGACTGCACCGCGAAATCAATGATCGTCGTCGTCCCGCCCCAGGCTGCGGCTCGCGTCCCGGTCTCGAACGTGTCCGACGCGAAGGTGCCACCAAAAGGCAGCTCCATGTGCGTGTGCGCATCGACTCCACCCGGGATCACATATTTCCGGGAGGCATCAATCACTCGATCGGCGGTCCAGTCCTGGCTACCTGTGGTCGCCAGCGCCACGACGCGGCCGTTCTCGATCAGAACATCCGCGTGCACCTCTTCGGCAGCGGTAATCACGAGGCCACCGGTAATGAGAGTGCGAGTCATGCTTAAGGAATCCCTTCTCGTCGGAATGCGGAGATTGAAGGGCTGCTGACCGGTACACCGTAATGAATGCGGTGTACCGGTCAGCGGCAGAAGCCAGTACGACACCGGCAACTCACGCCGCAGCGCCCTGCGCCGTTCAGCACGAGGCGTCCGCACCCACTAGATCGCCGAACCGCCCTGAAGATCTCTGGTCACGCGAGCCAATGAAACTCTTGAAGGAGGTGACGCCCTCCTGGACGAGGAGGTCCATCTCCTTGAGGGAGCTCTCGTTGACGTCGGCCATGATCATGTGGAACCCGTAGTCGATGGCGCACCGGCCGTCGGCCTTGGCGAACCAGGCGTCCAGGCCCGCGCGCAGCGACTGCCCCGGGGACTGGATGGCGAAGTCCACGATGGTGGTGGTGCCGCCCCAGGCCGCGGCCCGGGTGCCGGTCTCGAAGGTGTCGGCGGCGAACGTCCCGCCGAACGGCATCTCCATGTGGGTGTGCGCGTCGACCCCGCCCGGGATGACGTACTTCCCGGTGGCGTCGATCGTCCGGGCCGCGGTCCAGCTCTCGGCCGGTCCCGAGCCGTGGGCGGCGAGGGCGGCGATACGGCCGTCCTCGATCAGGACGTCGGCGTGGATCTCGTCGGAGGCGGTGATGACGAGACCGCCGCGGATCAGGGTGCGGGTACTGCTGCTCATGCGGGTGGCGCTCCCTTTCTTTGCCTGCTGCCCTTGTGGCTGTGCCGCCGACTACAGTGCGCCCAGCGCCTGTTCGAGGATCGCGGCGCCTTCCTCCGCCTCCGCGACGGTCAGCGAGAGCGGTGGGGCGATGCGCAGCACACTGGTGTTGTGTCCGCCGCCCTTGCCGATCAGCAGCCCGCCCTCGCGGGCCGCTTCGAGCACCGCCGCGGCCTTCCCGGGCGCCGCGTCGGACGTCCCCGGCTCGGTCAGCTCGATCCCGATCATCAGGCCCCGGCCGCGTACGTCCCGTACGGCGTCGACGCGCGCGCCGATGGCGCGCAGCCGCTCGATGAGCAGTCCGCCGACGCGGCGGGCGTTGCCCTGGAGGTCGTGCTCCAGCAAGTACGAGAGGTTGGCGAGCCCTGCGGCCATGGTGACGGGGCTGCCGCCGAAGGTCGAAATGGAGTTGGCGTCCAGGGTGTTAATGATGTCGGCGCGGGCGACGACCCCGCCGATGGACATGCCGTTGCCGATGCCCTTGGCGAAGGTGAGGATGTCCGGCGGGCCGTTCTCCGCGTGTGCCTGCCAGCCCCAGAAGTGCTCGCCGGTACGGCCCCAGCCGGTCTGCACCTCGTCGCTGATCCACAGGATGCCGTGCCGGTCGAGGACTTCGCGGAACGCGGCGTACAGCCCGTCGGGCGGAGCGGTGAAGCCGCCGACGCCCTGCACGGGTTCGGCGATCAGCGCGGCGGGGGTACGGACATGGCCGAGCAGGTCTTCGAGGTCGCCGACGCACGCCTCGATGAACCGCTCGTCGGTGAGCCCGGCGTACGGTCCCCGGTCGCGGACGGCGCCGTGGACGTACAGCGTCTGGAGCGGGGAGAGCCCGGTGGGCGACCAGCCCCGGTTGCCGGTGATGGAGACGGTGGAGAAGGAACGGCCGTGGTAGCTGTTGCGCATGGCGAGGATCTGGTTCGAGCCGCGGTACGCGGTGGCCAGCATCAGCGCGGTGTCATTGGCCTCGGTGCCCGAGGTGGTGAAGAAGACCCGGGCGTCGGGGATGCCGGACAACCCGGCGATCCGCTCGGCGAGTTCGACCATGGGGCGGTTGAGGTAGAGCGTGGAGGAGTGGATGATCCGCCCGGCCTGCTCGCTCACCGCCTTGGTGACCTCGGGGAGCGCGTGGGCGGTCATGGTGGTGAGGATGCCGCCGAAGAAGTCGAGGTACCGGTTGCCGTCGGCGTCCCACACATGGCGGCCCTCGCCGTGGGTGATCTCGATGGGGTCCTGGTAGTACAGCGCGAGCCAGTCGGGGAGGACGGCGCGGTGCCTGTCGTGGAGCTCGCTCACGGCCGCACCAGCCCCTCGTACGCGTCGGGACGGCGGTCCCGGTAGAACGCCCACTGCTGGCGCACCTCGTCGATCAGGCCGAAGTCGAGGTCGCGGACGAGGAGTTCCTCCGCCTTGTCGCTCGCGGTGTCGCCGACGAACTGGCCGCGCGGGTCGACGAAGTAGCTCGTGCCGTAGAAGTCGTTGTCGCCGTACTCCTCCTGGCCGACGCGGTTGATCGCGGCGACGAAGTACTCGTTGGCGACGGCGGCGGCGGGCTGTTCGAGCTGCCAGAGGTAGCTGGAGAGGCCGCGCGAGGTGGCGGAGGGGTTGTAGACGATCTGCGCGCCGTTCAGCCCGAGCTGGCGCCAGCCCTCGGGGAAGTGGCGGTCGTAGCAGATGTAGACGCCGACGCGGCCGACGGCGGTGTCGAAGACCGGCCAGCCGGCGTTGCCGGGCTTGAAGTAGTACTTCTCCCAGAACCCCTTGACCTGCGGGATGTGATGCTTGCGGTACTTGCCGAGGTACGAGCCGTCGGCGTCGATGACCGCGGCGGTGTTGTAGTAGAAGCCGGACTGCTCGATCTCGAAGACGGGCACGACGATGACCATGCCGGTCTCGCGGGCCAGCTCCCGCATCCGGGTCACGGTCGGGCCGTCCGGGACCGGTTCGGCCCACCGGTAGTGCTCCGGCTCCTGCACCTGGCAGAAGTAGGGCGCGTTGAAGACTTCCTGGAAGCCGATGATCCGCGCGCCCTGCCGGGCCGCCTCGCGGGCGTGTTCCTCATGTTTGGCGATCATGGATTCGGTGTCACCCGTCCAGGTCGCCTGGACGAGTGCGGCGCGTACGACTGAGGCCACGAGCTGCTCCTTCGGCGGGTGCGTTCCGTGCGCTCTACGCACGTAGATTCGATGCGTAGAGAGAGAACGTAAGCCCCGGTTCACACGGGGGCAAGACCATCGTCGTTAACCCGCAGAGTCGATCAAGTTTCACACCCGAGCGGTCGACATCGAGCGGTTCGCGCCGGAATGACCGGGCGGGCGTCGCGGACCGCTGTCAGCCGGACACGATCCCGGCGGTCCGCAGGGCGTGCACGACATCGCGTTCACGGGCGGTCGAGACCGCGCGGGCCGCGTCGAGGAGGCCCGGTACGAGGCGGCGCGGATCGGGGGCGGCGAGGAGCGCCGCTTCCGCCGGCGTACGGGCCCCTACGAATGCGCTGAGCAGCCCTTTCGCCTCGGCGGAGCGACCCGCGTCGCCGAGCGCGCGGACGGCCTCGGTGATCTCCTCGGGGGGCCGGGAGACCGCCTGGCGCAGCAGTTGGGCGCAGTCGTCGTCCCGGCCGGCGACGGCGAGCGCGCCGGCCGCAGCGGCGAGGTGCCCGGGCGGCAGGAAGGCGGCCTCCCAGAGCAGTTCCGACCAGTCGGCGCCGAGCCCGGCGCGGTGCAGTTCGGCGGCGAGCGGGGGCAGTTGCGCGGGCGGCCGGCCCGCGGCCTCGCAGAGGACGACATGGGCCTCGCCGCTGCGCCCCTCGGCGCGCAGCCGGATCAGCAGGGCGACGGTGTCGGCGACGGCCCGGCGGTCCGCGGCGGTGACGGCGGGCGCAGCGGGACGCGCGGGCGCGGCGGGCGCGCCGCCGAAGCGGGCGCCGCGCGGGGTGGCGGAGGTGCCGGGGGACGGTACGGGCGCCATGGCCGGCGGCGCGGCCGGCGCGGCCCCGGTCACGGCCTCGCCACCGGCACCCGCACCGGGCTCCGCGCCGGGCCCGGTCTCGTCGACCTCGATGCCGGCGAAGCGGGCGCCGCGCGGCTTGCGCGGGGTCGCGGGCCGCTTCTCCTTCCGCTCCCTCTTCTCCTTCTTCTCCCTGGCGCGCTTCTCCTTGGCAGGGACCTCGGCCGGGACCTCAGGAGGTGCTTCCGGCTCCGGATCCACGCCGTCGAAGACGGGCGGTTCCGCGCTGCGGAACCAGCTGTCCGGCGCGGGCGGGCGCCCGGGCGCGCCGGGGCGGCCGGGCGGTGTCAAGGACGCCAGGCGGGAGCGGAGTTCGGCGCAGCGCGCGGTGGCACGCGTGTGGTCGTCGCGGATCCAGGCCAGTTCGTGGGTGAGCCGCTCCGTCTCGGCGGTGCCCTCGGGGGCCGTACGGAGCAGCCGGACCAGTTCGTCGGCCCGGCCCGCCGCGTACGTCTGCTCACGGAGCATCAGCCGCAGCCGCTCCGAGAGCGCCCCGGCGCCGCCGGGGAGGCGGTCGTACGCGGCGGCGGACGCGGCGTGGAGCCGGTCGGCCCGCGCGGTCTCGCGCGCCACCAGCCCCTCGTCGCGCCCGGCCGCGAAGTCCTGGAGGAGCGACTCCACCACGTCCCAGGGCGGGACCTGGGTGCCGTCGAAGCAGGCGCGCAGCCCGTCGGGGTCCCGGTGCCTGAAGACCCCGTACCAGCCGCCGACCGGGTCGAGCCGGGCCGCCAGATCTCTTAAGTACCGCGCGAAGTCACCGGTTTCCGCCGGGAGTTGATGCACAACCATCGCTGCCCCGTCCGTGTCGGTCCCCCACGGAGGGGACACTTCGGTCCGCAGGCATTTGACCTCAGTTGTGTTACGGGAGGGCTACGGACAGTTTTCCGCGGCGGTGCGACGGCCTCACCCGTCGTCCCGTGCGGCGGCGTCGAGCGTGACGGCGATGCCGGTGTGCGGGCGACTGCCGCGCCGTACGATCGCGGCCGGCCGGTCGACCAGCCAGAACTGCCAGGTGTACTTGGCGGCGATCAGCTTGCGCACGCGGTCCAGCTCCGCCCCGTCGAGCAGCCGCGCCGTACCCGGGGCGCCCACCACCCCCGGCGCGGTCCGCCCGCGCGCGTCGCAGGGGGTCACCAGCGCTTTTCCGTTGTTGCGGATCCGCTTGACCTTCCAGGAGTCCGAGCGGGTCCAGATGAACAGCTCACCGCCGTCCACCGCGTGCCAGACGGGCGTGGCGACGCCGGTGCCGTCCTTGCGGTAGGTGGTGAGACTCACGTAACGGCTGCGTCCGAGTTCGTCGAGGTTGGTCACGCACCGGACCCTACGCGCGCGCCGCGCCGGAGTCACGGGCCGTCAGGCCGGTACCGGCGCGCAGTTCACCGCGATCTCGTCCATCGACAGGCCGAGCGCCCCGGCGAGCGCCGCCACGGTGAAGAAGGCGGGCGTCGGGGCGCGGCCGGTCTCGATCTTGCGGAGCGTCTCGGCGGAGAGGCCGGCGACGGCGGCGATCTCCACCATGCTGCGCGGGCCGCGCGCCTCGCGGAGGAGCCGGCCGAGCCGCTCGCCTCGCTCGCGCTCTTCCGGGGTGAGGGGATTCCGTACCATTCCGTCATTGTAATACCGGCGCGGTGTTATCCGCGCCGGTATATTTATTGGAGCGCTGGAGGTCGGAACCGCCTCACTCCAGCGGTTCGATCCACACGT
Source organism: Streptomyces sp. NPDC093109 (assembly GCF_040701725.1). Classification (NCBI taxonomy): domain Bacteria; kingdom Bacillati; phylum Actinomycetota; class Actinomycetes; order Kitasatosporales; family Streptomycetaceae; genus Streptomyces; species Streptomyces sp. NPDC093109. The sequence goes on along the minus strand of NZ_JBFBEZ010000009.1, from coordinate 186,408 downwards.
TCCTGAAGCGGACCTTGTTGCCGTGGTCCTGGAGACGGATCGCGCCCGTGGCGGCCGATTCGGCGTTGCCGCTGCCGGTCGGTCCGTCCACCGCCACCTTGTCGTGGACCAGGACACCGTTCCACACCACGGTGATCCGGGCGTCCTCTGTCTTGCGGCCCTCGGCGTCGAAGCGGGCCGCGCGGAACACGATGTCGTAGGTCTGCCAGGTCTCCGGCGCGGTGGCGGCGTTCCGGTCGGCGGCCTTCTTGTTGTAGATGGCCCCGGCGGTGTCCAGGCCGGGTTCCGCCACTCCGAAGGAGTCCAGGATCTGGATCTCGTACCGGTCCTGGAGGAAGATGCCGCTGTTGCCGCGGGCCTGGCCCGTGACATCGTCCGGCATCAGCGGCACCCGGAACTCGGCGTGCAGCCTGAAGTCCCCGAAGGCCTGTTTGGTGCGGATGTCGCCGCAGCACACCTCGACGGAGTTCTCGGCGGCGTGCGGCCAGGTGACGGAGCGGCCGTCGGTGTGCTGCCAGGCGGTGGCGAGACTGCCGCCGGAGAACAGGTCGATCCGGCTGCCCGGCGGGCGTACCTCGATCATGTCGAGGTTGACATGACCGGTGTCCTCGGCCCTGTTGGTGTACGTGAGGGTGTTGTGCCCCTTGCGCAGGGTGAGCCGCTCGGTCCGGGTGGCCCAGCGGTTCCAGGCGCCGGTGGAGGGGAGACCGGTCTGCCGGATCTCCCCGCCGTTGACGCCGACCCCGATGGTCTTGGTGCCGGTGAAGGGGTCAGGGCCGTTGGCGTAGCGCAGTGCCACGTCGTACGCGCCCTTCGCGGGCACGGTGACATCGAGCGTGACGGTGGCGCCCTTCTTGCCGAAGCCGTCGACGAAGCCGCCGCCGGTGTAGCCGGCGTGCTCGGTGTCCCGGTCCGCGCCGCCGGTCAGGCGCCCCGACTCGGCGTCGTACGAGGTGACGGGCGTCTCGGGGCCGGGACGCGCGTTCAGGGTGTACCAGGCCTCGGTGGACCAGAGGCTCTCACCGGTGGCCGAGGCGAACGGGCGCGGCGAGCGGAGATGCACCACCCGGTCGGTCTTCAGCCCCGGGATGGTGAGCCGGACCGTGCGCCGGTCGCCGGAGAGCCGGGCCGCCGTGACGGGCAGGGTCTCCTCGTCGACCTTGGGGCCGCCGTACGCCGGGGTGGGGACGTAGCGCCACTGCTCGACGGAGTAGGCGCCGTCGGTCAGCCGGGCGGCCGTCTCCTCCGACAGGGGCTGGGTGTAGGTGAGTTCGAAGCCGTCGCGGGTGGCGCGCATGGTCTTCATGTCGAACGGGTTCTCGCCGTTCGGTGTCAGTTTCTGGAGGCCGAAACGGAGTTTGCCCGTCTGGCCCCAGTTGCCGTCGGCGCCGAGGCCGCCGACGTAGATCGCGCCGTCCGGTCCGGTGCTGATCCGGGTGACGCCGGCCTCCAGGCCCTGGGTGTGCCGGAACACCGCGCCCTGGTACTCGCCCTTCACCTTCTCCAGGTCGGCGCGCTGGAGTCCGCCGTAGGTGACGTCACCGAAGAGCATCTGTCCGGCGAAGGGGCCCTTCTTCAACAGCATCGGTGTGCTGGGCGAGTTGGCTATCTCGTTCTGCGGCAGCCAGAGGACCGGTTTGGTGACCGTACGGTCGTCGAACGGTCCGGCCGGTTCGGTGAAGTGGTTGAAGAACCTGTCCTTCTTGATGTGGAGGAGCTTGGAGGCGGGCAGCCAGCCGCCCTGGTTGTCGGTGACGAAGAGTTCGTCTCCCGGGCCCCGGCCGATCCCGTTCGGTGTGCGCAGGCCGCCGGCCAGGTAACTGACCTTTCCGGTCTTCCTGTTCACCTTGATGGTGGTGCCGCGGTTCTCGGCGGGCTGCGGACGGGTCGTCGCACCGCCCTGGTTGATGGCGACGGAGAGGTTCAGATAGAAGTCCCCGCGCTCGTAGAGGAGTCCGAAGGCGAACTCGTGGAAGTTGCCGCCGTACGGCCACCCGGCCACCTTGCGGAGCGTGTCCGCGGAGTTGAGGCGCCTGAGGTCGGACACCTCGGTCAGCTGGTGCTTCTCCGAGACGTACAGCTTTCCGTCGACGTACTTGATCCCCATCGGCTCCTTGAGGCCTTCGGCGATCTTCGTGTAGGTGACCTTCTCCGGTCCGGTCTTCCCCGTCACATGGTCGAGGATGTAGACCTCGCCCGCCGTGTTGCCGCTGCCGCCCCAGGTGGTCACGGCGAGCCTGCGGTCAGGCAGCCAGTCCATCGCGGAGACCTGCGGCGTGAAGCCCTCGGGGCGCAGATCGGTGAGCGTGTAGCCGGGGTTGACCGAGGTCAGCGGGAGGCCGTCGCCGGGGGTGTCGTAGACGCCCTCGCACTCCTTGCGGCCGGGGGAGGTGACCCGGACGACACCGGCGTCGGTGCTGAGCACGGAGTTCGGGACGAGGGTGAAGGAGTCCGCGCCCGGTGGCTTCCACTGGAGGGTTACCTGCTGATCGTTGTAGCGGTCGAAGTGGTCGATGCGCAGGGGGTGGTAGCCGGGCGCGAGGGCGATCTCGCCGTCCTTGGGCGTGGCGCCGTGCAGTCCGTCGTGGTCGATGACCTGCCGGTCGCCGATGAAGAGACGGGAGCCGTCGTCGCTGATCAAACGGAAGGTGTAGGTGCCGTCGGCGGGGATGTCGATGTTGGCGGTGATCTGCGACACGAAGAGGTCGTTGAATCCGAAGCCCTCGGTGGAGGACCAGTCGATGGTCGGGAGCAGTCTGTCGACGTTGGGGGTCTGGGCCGGTTTGAGGTCGCAGAGCTTGCTCAGCGGCGTCTGGACGTCGAAGACCCGGAGCGTGACTCCGGGTTCCTGGGGCGGCAGGTCCGCGAAGGGATTCTCGTCCGCCTCCGCGACGGGCGCCGCGAGCCCGCCGACGAGGAGGGCCGTGAGGAGCGCCCCGGCGAATCTTCGGGGACCACGGCGCTGATGGATGCTCAGGTGCGTGCGGGGCGTCACTCTGCCTCCTGCTGTGCGCTGCGGGGCAGCGCGGCCGGGGAGCGGAACCTTCCGTGCGAGAGCGACGCCCAGAGTACGAAGTACGCACGGAACCGTCCACACTTTGTCCACGATGAGTTCAAACTCGTGGACGGACCGGTGCGGACGGCGTCCCCGGCCCCCGCCGGGCGCGGTGGTCCGGGCCCGGCAGGGGTGGATCAGCGGGTGTGTGTCAGCAGGTGTGTCAGCGGGTACGGCCCGACGGGTGGACGACCATCGCGGAGCCGCCTCCCCTGCGTACCGTCTCCGCCGCCGCCAGCCAGCGGCCGTCCGGGAGCCGCTGGACCCCGGTCGCCGCGCCGATCTCGGCGTTCTGGCTGAAGACGTGCCCGAGCGCCTCCAGCCGCTGGCGTACCGGGCTGTTCCACAGCCCCGGCTCCAGCTCGGTCGCCGCCGCGTTGCGCTGGCTCGCGCGCGGCGCGGCGATCGCGTCGACCAGGGGCAGACCGCGGTCGAGATGGCCGGTCAGGGTCCCCAGCACGGTGGTGATGATGGTCGCGCCGCCCGGCGAACCGAGCGCCACGACCGGCAGGTTGTGGCGGTCGAGCACGATCGTCGGCGAGATGGACGAGCGCGGGCGCTTGCCGGGTCCCGGCAGGTTCGGGTCGTGGACCGCCGGGTTGGCGGGGGCGAAGGAGAAGTCCGTCAGCTCGTTGTTGAGGAGGAAGCCCCGGCCCGGCACGGTGATGGCGCTGCCGCCCGTCGACTCGATGGTCAGCGTGTACGCGACGACGTTGCCCCACTTGTCGGCGACCGTCAGATGCGTGGTGTTCTCGCCCTCGAAGGTCGTGGGCGCGGCGGTGCCGCCCGTGGCGCACGGCGTGGGGTCGCTCGGATCACCGGGCGCGAGCGGGCTCCTGAGGACCGCGTCGTCCTTGATCAGGCAGGCGCGGGAGTCCGCGAACCGCTGCGAGAGCAGGCCCTTGACCGGTACGTCCTCGAAGGCCGGGTCACCGACCCAGCGGCCCCGGTCGGCGAACGCGATCCGGCTCGCCTCTATGTACCGGTGCAGATACCGCTCCTCGGTGGCCTTCGAAAGGTCCGTGCGCGCCAGGATGTTGAGGGCCTCGCCGACGGTCGTACCGCCCGAGGACGAGGGCGCCATGCTGTACACGCCGAGGCCGCGGTACGAGACCTTCGTCGGCTCCTGCCGCTTCGTGCGGTACGCGGCGAGGTCCTGGACCGTCAGGTCGCCGGGCCGGACGGTCCGGGCGGCGGCGGGGTCGACGGGCGGGTTCCGTACCGTACGGACGATGTCGCGGCCCAGCTCGCCCCGGTAGAGCGCGTCGGTGCCCTTGCGGCCCAGCTCCGCGTAGGTACGGGCCAGATCGGGGTTCTTGAAGACCGAGCCGACGACCGGCAGTTCGCCGCCGGGCAGGAACAGCTTCGCGGTGTCCGGGAAGTCCGCGAACCGTGCCTGGTTGGACTGCGTCTGCGAGCGGAACGTGCTGTCGACGGTGAACCCGTTCCGCGCGATCCGCTCGGCGGGCTTCAGCACCTGCCCCAGCGACCGGCTGCCCCAGGCGCGCAGCGCGGTGTCCCAGGTGGCGGGTGTGCCGGGGGTGCCGACGCCGAGCCCGCTGGTGACCGCCTCCGCGAACGGGATCGGGGCGCCGTTCTCCAGGAAGAGCGACCGGTCCGCCGACTTCGGCGCGGTCTCCCGGCCGTCGATGGTCCGCACCGTACGGGACTTGGCGTCGTAGTGGACGAAGTAGCCGCCCCCGCCGATGCCCGCGGAGTACGGCTCGGTCACGCCGAGCGCGGCGGCGGTGGCGACGGCCGCGTCCACGGCGTTGCCGCCCTGCCTGAGCACCTCGATCCCGGCGGCCGAGGCGTCGGCGTCGACGCTGGCAACCGCTCCCCCGTACCCCGTCGCGACCGGTGTCTTCTCGACGGGCGGTGTCGCCGGGAGTGGCGGCGCCGCGGCGCCGACCGACAGCATGGCCGCGGCGACAGCCACCACAGAGACATTCCGCGCAACGGAGCGACGCATCCGTACCTCCAGTCAGGAACCTTCCGCGCAGGGTAACTTCACCTGCCCCTCCCCGTCAGGAGCGCACTACCATGCCCGCTCATGAATGACGACATACGCAACATCGTGCTCGGTGTCGCCGCCGCCGGGGTCAGCGGCGCGCTGGGCTGGCTCGCCCGTACGTACCTCTGGCGGCGCCGGCTCCGCCGGAAGCAGGCGTTCTTCGGGCTGCCGGGCAACTCCGCGTGTCTGCTGGTCGTCAACCGGGAGGCGGGCGGTGACGGCGCGGTGCACCGCAACGACGTCTTCGCGCTGCTGGAACTGGCCGCGCTGATCAAGGAGTGCGGGGCGCACGCCGAGATCGTCCAGCACGACACCGCGCGCCGCGGTTTCGGTGAGCAGTCCGAGTTCTGCCTCGGCGGGCCGGGGTCGAACCGCCGGATGGCCGCCCATCTGTCCACCCTGCTGCCGGGGATCAGAATGAACACGGAGCCCGAGCCCAGAGCCGAGCGCGGCGCCCTGCGGATCGGCACCGACTACTACCGTATGGAGCCCGGCGCCGTCGAGTACGTCCTGCTGGCGCGGCTGACCGTGGGCGAGGGCGCGCGGCCCGTCTTCCTCTTCTGCGGCCAGCGGTCGATCACCAACCAGGCGGCCACCCGCTATCTGACCCGCCGCCACGAGAGGCTGGCGCGGCAGCACGGCGACAAGTCGTTCTGTCTGCTGCTGAAGGTCGTCAACTCGGGGGCGTACGGACCCGATGTGGTGGAGCTGGTGGCGGACGTCACCCGGGAGGCGCTCGTCCCGTTCCCCGAACCCCGGCCGGAGCCCTCGGTGTCCGGCGGCTGACCCGGCCGGGCTCCGGCTCGGGGCTCCGGGCTGCCGGGGTCAGGACCCCGGGCACAGCCCGACCGGCGCGCAGCTGACCTTCTCCCCGTGGATCGAGAAGTGATCTCCGGCTGCCGCCGGGCGGGCCACTGCCCGGTACCTGCTACCGCTGCTACTGCGCGCCCGGCAGCAGCGTTCCTGGGGATGCCGGGGCGGGACCCGCGGCATCGGTTCTCGGATTGCGCCGCTGCCGCCCGGCCAGCCAGTGGGCGAACCAGGAGAGCAGCATGCACATCCCGATGTAGATCGGTGAAATCACCATCACCACGGGGATGAACGGCAAATCGTAGTCGAGATTCGAAGCGATGAGCTTTCCGGCATGGAGGAACTCCTCATAGGTGATCAAATATCCCAGCGATGTGTCCTTGAGAGCGACCACCAGCTGGCTGATGATCGTGGGCAGCATGGCGCGGACCGCCTGCGGCACCAGCACGTACGTCATGACCTGCGTCTTGCGCATGCCGAGCGCGTACGCCGCCTCCCGCTGACCGCGCTCGACCGAGTTGACTCCGGTGCGGAACACCTCGGCGAGCACGGAGCCGTTGTAGAGCGTGAGGCCCGCCACCAGCGCGGGCAGGGCCTGCACCTTGAGCGCCACGAAGATGAAGAAGATCATCACCAGTACGGGCATCGCCCGGAAGAACTCGACCAGGGCGGTGGCGATCCAGCGCACCGGCCGGTGTTCCGAGAGCCGCCCCGAGGCGAGGACCGCGCCGAGGACGAGTGAGAGCACCGCGGCGTACGCGAACGCCTTGAGGGTGTTGGCGAGCCCGGTCAGCAGCAGGTCCTGGATGCCCCGGTACTCGAAGGGCGACCACTTGACCGCGGTGAACTGGCCGGTGTCGAAGAGGAGATAGAGCAGCCAGCCGAGGAGGGCGGCGATCGCCGCCGTCGCCACCACCCCGTACAGGCGGTGCCGGCGCCGGGTCCTCGGGCCGGGGACGTCGTAGAGGGCGGTCGGCCCGGCGGTGACGGTCGCACGCCTCACCGGGCGGTTCGTGAGGCGGTTCGTCAGGCGGTTCATCGGGCCGTCCCCCAGCGCTTCTCCATGACGTTGAACAGCGCGCTGATGGCCAGCGTGATGATCAGGTAGCCGACGGCGATCCAGACGAACGTCCAGATGATGCTGTAGCCCAGCTCGTTGAGGGTCTTGTACGTGCCGAGCAGCTCGGTCACGCTGAAGGCGCCCGCGATCGCCGAGTTCTTGGCGAGGGCGATCAGGGTGGAGCCGATGGGCGGGATGACCGTACGGAACGCCTGTGGCAGCACCACCCCGCCGAGCGTCTGCCCGAAGCGCATACCGAGGCTGCGCGCGGCCTCGCCCTGTCCCCGGGGCACGGTGTTGATGCCCGAGCGCAGCACCTCGCAGATGAACGCGGAGGTGTAGCAGCCGAGCGCGAGGACGGCGAAGAGCTGGAAGGGCAGCACCAGACCGAAGCGCGGCAGCCCGAGCACCACCGCGAAGAAGAGCAGCGTCAGCGGGGTGTTGCGCAGCACGGTGACCCAGACGGTGCCGAGCGCGCGCAGGGAGCGGATCGGCGCGACGCGGAACGACGCCATCAGGAAGCCGAGCGCGAGCGCGAGCAGGGAGGCGTAGACGGTGAGTTCGACGGTGCCGAGGAAGCCCTTGGCGAAGAGCGGGAAGTTCTTGGTGAGTACGTCCATGGCGTCCGCCTCAGCTCGCCGGGTAGCGGTCGATGGGCGGCGGCGGGGTGGCCCGGCGCCCGGAGAGGCCGAGCGTCGCGTCGTACGCCTTCTGCCAGTCGCCGTCGCGTTCGTGGACGGCGAGGGCGTCGTCGAGGGCGAGGCGCAGGGCGTTGTCGCCGCGCGGCACGCCGATGCCGTACGGCTCCTTCGAGAACGGCCTGCCGACGACCTTCAGCTCCTTGGGCACCTTGGCGGCGTAGCCCTGGAGGATGGTGTCGTCGGTGGTGACGGCGGCGACCTGGTAGGTGAGCAGATTGTCGACGCAGACGGAGTACGTGTCGTAGCCGACGAGTTCGGCGCGCGGGTAGTCGTGCCGCATCCGCTGGTACGGGGTGGAGCCGGTGGCCGAGCAGACGCGCTTGCCGGCGAGGTCGTCGGGGCCGTTGATGCCGTGCTCGTCGGTCCTTACGAGCAGGGACTGGCCGGCCAGGTAGTAGGGCCCGGCGAAGCCGACGAGCTTCTTGCGGTTGTCGTTGATGGTGTAGGTGCCGACGTAGTAGTCGATCTGCCCGTTCTGCAACGCGGTCTCGCGGTTGGCGGAGGCGATCGTACGGAAGCTGATCGTCTTCGGGTCGAAGCCCAGGGACGCCGACATCATCTTGGCGATCTCGATGTCGAAGCCCGAGTAGACGCCGGTGGCGGGGTCCTTCTCACCCATGTACGGCTGATCCTCCTTGGCGCCGACGACGAGGTGCCCGCGCCGCTGGGCGGCCCGCCAGGTGGGCGAGTCGGGGAGCCGGAAGCCCCGGTCGATCCGGTAGTGGGGCAGGGCCTCGGCGCGGGGGCCCTTGACGGGCGGGCTGCCCGACTTGCCGCAGCCGGCGGCGAGCGGCAGCGGCACGAGGAGGGCGAGCAGCAGCGCGGTCAGTGTTCTTCTCACGGTCCCGCCCCCGCTCAGTGCTTGAGGATCTTGGAGAGGAAGTCCCGGGCCCGCTCGCTCGCCGGGGCCGTGAAGAAGTCCTCCGGGGTACGGTCCTCGACGATGCGGCCGTCGGCCATGAAGACCACGCGGTTGGCGGCGGAGCGGGCGAAGCCCATCTCGTGGGTGACCACGACCATGGTCATGCCGTCCCGGGCGAGCTGGCGCATGACTTCGAGGACCTCGTTGATCATCTCCGGGTCGAGCGCCGAGGTCGGCTCGTCGAAGAGCAGCGCCTTGGGGTCCATGGCGAGCGCGCGGGCGATCGCGACGCGCTGCTGCTGACCGCCGGAGAGCTGCGCGGGCAGCTTGTCCGCCTGGTCGGCGAGGCCGACGCGGTCGAGGAGTTCCAGGGAGCGCCGGTCGGCGTCCTCCTTCTTCCGTCCCCGTACCTTGATCTGCGCGAGGGAGACGTTGGCCAGCACGGTCTTGTGCGCGAAGAGGTTGAACGACTGGAAGACCATGCCGACTTCGGCGCGCAACCGGGCGAGTCCGCGGCCCTCCTCGGGCAGGGGCCGCCCGTCGATGGTGATCCGGCCGGACTCGATGGTCTCCAGCCGGTTGATGGTCCGGCAGAGCGTGGACTTCCCGGATCCCGAGGGGCCGATGACCACGACCACCTCACCGCGCGCGACCGTGAGATCGATGTCCCTCAGGACATGCAGCTGCCCGTAGTACTTGTTGACGTCACGGAGTTCGATCACCGGATCGACTGCCATAAACCCTGCCCCACCCATTCTCGGCTGTGTCGAGGTCCGCGCAAACTATCCAGCCGGGCAAGGGACTTCGCACACGACACGCACATGCGGGGCATAAGCCGTATTTACTGCTCAGGGGGTACGGGGTGGGGCGTTCCCCGGCGGCGCTCCCGGTCAGCCCTCCGCGGCCTCGCCGTACACCTGGGACAGCTCGGGCGCTCCGGTGGCCGCCCATTCGAGACCGGCCTCGACGACCTGGATCTCCCGACCGGAGGGCAGCCGTACCACCGGGTGGCCGCCGGGCCAGATCTGCCAGACGGCGCCGGGGACCGTACGGACGATCACCGTGCCGAGGTACAGGCCCGCGTCGTTGCCCAGCCAGGGCAGCTCCTCCGGGTCGTCGCGCCAGCGCGGCGGCAGCTGGTCGAGCGCCTCCAGCGAGGCCGGGGAGTCGTCGAGTGCCAGCCCGTGCTGCCCTGCCCGGACACGCAGCAGCTCGCACTCGGCGAGCAGCTCGGCCACGCCCTCCGGGTCGCCGCCGGCGACGGACGGCGCGCCGGCGTCACCGCCCTGTCGCTTGCGCCAGTTGTCCAAGAAAGGGATGTTCATGCTGGCCAGCCTGCCATTACCGCAGCCCGGACACCATAGGGGCTCGCGGCCCGAGCAGCACGGGCAGTTCGCTCAGCGCGTTCTGGGTCACCGTGGGTTTGTGGCGCAGCCGCTCGGGGGGAACGGCGAGCGTCAGGTGCGGGTGGCGTTCGTACAGCGCGGCGAGGGCCACCTGTCCCTCCAGCCGGGCCAGGGCGGCTCCCACGCAGACGTGCGGGCCGTGGCCGAAGGAGATATGGCGGTGGGGCGAGCGGGTGAGGTCGAAGTCGCCGGCCGTCGGGCCGTGCCGGCGCTCGTCGCGGCCGATCGCGCCGTAACAGACGATGAGGGCCTCGCCGCGCGGGAGCACGGTGTCCCCGACGGGTACGTCCTCGGTGGCGAAGCGGATGAGGAAGTTCGAGTTCGGCGCGGAGTAGCGCATGGTCTCCTCCACGACGGCGTCCCAGCCGACGGCTCCCGAGCGGACACGCTCCAACTGGTCGGGGTGGGTGGAGAGGTTGACGACGGCGTTCACGATCAGGCAGACGGTGGTCTCGTAGCCGGATCCGATCATCAGTTGCAGGGTGCTGACGATCTCCTCGTCGGTGAACGGATCGTCGGTGAACGGGCCCTCGCTTTCCGGCTCGCCGACGAGCGCGCTGGTCAGGTCGTCACCGGGGCGGGCCCGGCGGGCGGCGGCCAGGGAGCGCATCACCGCGGTCAGCTCGGCCTGGTTGGCGGCCACCTCGGCCGGGGACGTCTGTGTGGAGAGGAACGTGTCGAACAGGGGCTGGAGTCCGGCCCGTTGTGCGGGCTCGACGCCCATCAGCTCGCAGACGACGCTCATCGGCAGCGGAAGGGCGAAGGCCGCCTTCAGGTCGACCGGTTCCCCGTCGTCCGGGAGCGCGTCGAGGAGTTCCCGGGTCAGCTCGGTGATCCGGGCCCGCATGCCCTCCACCCGCCGGGAGTTGAGCGCCCGTGCGACGGGGCCGCGCAGCCGGCGCAGGTCGTCGCCGTCCACGGTGAACATGGACCGGCCGTGGTCGGCGATCCCGATCAGCGGCCAGCCGGCCGGGATCTCACCGCGCTGCCGCGCACTCCAGACGCCGATGTCCTTGACCAGGCGCGGATCGGTGAGCAGACGTCTGGCCTCGTCGTGGTGGGTGACGGCCCACGCGGGTACCCCGCCGGGCAGTTCGACCGCGGCCAGCGGACCGGCCGCGCGCAACCGGGCGTTCTCGTCCTCGATGTCCCTGACGAGCGGGTCGAGGACCAGACGGGCGGCGGGACAGTGCGGACGGGGCTCGGGCGGAAGGGGCATGCGCGGTCTCCGGGGCGGTGGTGGATGGCGGTCGGCCGGTCATCGCGGGCCGGCGCGGGCGGGGATCAGTTCAGGAGCCGGCGGCGGGCCGCGCCCAGTTCGGCGAGCGTCGCCGGGGCGTTCGGGGATCCGCCCAGCAGGGAGGGTCCCGTACCGACGAAGTGCGCGCAGACGCCGACGTGCGCCGCGTACGCCTCCTCCAGGGCCGTACGCAGGTCCCGGCCGGACGCGGACCCCGCTCGTGCCCGGGGTGTCCGCCCCCAGGTTCGCAGCTGGTCGATCAGGACCCGGTGGTCGGCGGACCAGAGCCCGGAGAAGCCCGGCAGCGGCTGGTGCGGGGGCTCCATGGAGGGGCGGATCAGCTTCTCGTAGTCGGTCGCTGGGAAGTCGGAGGCGATACGGAGGGCCGCCGTACCGGCCCGCAGACAGACGGCCGCGGCGGCGGCTCCCCGGTCGGCGGCCGCGGGGTCGGTGGCGTGGACGGCCTGCGCGATCCCGACGGTGGTGGCCTGGATGAGCGCGAAGAAGAGCCGGTGCCCGTGGAGCCAGCGCGCCGGCCCGTCGGCGGCGGCCGACGCGGAAGCGCTGCGTCCGGCCGAGCGGCCGGTCAAGCCGACGGCGGCGAACACCTCGTCGAATACGGGTTCGTTCACGGCCTCGGGGAGCCGGGCGCGGACGGCGCCGAGGGTCTCCCGGAGTGCGGCGGCGAGGAGTTCCGCGGGGCGGCGGGAGGAGCGGCTGACGCGAAAGTAGGCGTCATAGGCGGCCTCGCGGGGGTCCGGCAGCACGAGGGCGGGCGTGTCCGGCGGTACGGGTCCGGTGCCGGCGGCGGCGCTCAGGCCGTCGAGGCCAGCGGGCAGCCGGTCGGGCGGGGCGAGGACGAGTAACGGGATATGGCATTCCATAGCGGGAGAAAAGGTAGCCCACGATTCCCTGGAGTTCGCCATCACGTCTCTCGGTAACGAAGCCGACCCGTTCCGGGCCGCCGTCCACGAGGCCGTCGACCGCCTCCTCGGCCACTGGAGCGCTCTGGCGGACGAGCGGCTGCCGGTGGTGCCGGTCCACGCGCCCGGCGCGACCGCCGCGGCCCTGCCCTCGGAGCCGCCCGAGCAGGGCGAGCCGCTCGACCGGATCCTCCGTGACACCTGGGACACCGTGGTGCCCGGCCTGGTCCACTGGCAGCACCCGGCGTTCCTCGCCTACTACCCGACCGGCAACTCGCCCGCCTCCGTGCTCGCCGAACTGGTGACCGCCGGGCTGGGCGTCCAGGGCATGATGTGGGCGACCGGGCCGGCGGCCACCGAGCTGGAACAGGTCGTCACCGACTGGCTCGCCAAGGCGCTCGGCCTGCCCGACCACTTCCTCCACACCTCCGGCAACGGCGGGGGCGTGATCCAGGACTCGGCCTCCTCCGCCGTCCTGGTCGCCACCGTCGCGGCCCTGCACCGGGCCTCGCGAGGGCGGTGGCGCGACCACGGCACCGAGGGCCGCTACCGGCTGTACCGCACGGACGAGGCCAACGCGTGCGTGGCCAAGGCGGCCCGCGTCGCCGGCCTCGGCGCGAGCGCCGCCGTCCCCACCCTGGCAGGCACCGCGCGCATGGACCCCGACGCGCTGCGCGCGCGGATCGCCGCCGACCGCCGGGCCGGCGCCGTACCGGCGATTGTGGTCGCCACCGTGGGCACCACCAACACCTGCGCGGTCGACCCGCTGGCGGACCTCGGCCGGATCTGCCGCGACGAGGGGGTGTGGCTCCATGTCGACGCCGCCTACGCGGGCCCGGCGGCCCTCTGTCCCGAGCACCGGTGGCTCAACGACGGGGTCGGGGCGGCCGACTCCTACGCCGTCAACGCCCACAAGTGGATGCGGACCGGCACCCCGTGCAATGTGATGTGGACCGCCGACCGCCGGGCCCTGACCGACGCCATGAGCATCACCCCGTCGTATCTGCGCAACGGCGCCAGCGAGAGCGGGCAGGTGGTCGACTACCGCGACTGGCAGATCCCGCTGGGCCGGCCCCTGCGCGCCCTCAAACTCTGGTACGTCATGCGCGCCCACGGCCTCGACGGACTGCGCGCCGCCATCCGCCACGATGTCCGCATGGCGGAGCTGCTGGCCGGACTCGTGGCCCGTGAGAACGGCTTCGAACTCGTCACCCACCGGCTCGGCCTGGTGGTCTTCCGCCTCGACACCGACCGGCGGACCCGGGAGGCCGCCGGCCGGCTGGCCGAGGACCCCACCGTCCTGCTCACGCCCAGCACCGTCGACGGCCGCCCGGTCCTGCGCGCGGCCGTGGGCTCGCCCCTGCTCACCGAGGCCGGCGTGCACCGCGTCTGGCGGACGGTCCGCGGCCACGCACGGGCCTGCGCCTAGGGCCTGTGTGGGGTTGTGATCTGGATCAGGGAGCGGGGCGTGGTGCGTGCGATCGCAAGGCGCCGAGATGCCCTCGTAGCGGAGCTACTAGGGCATTTCGGCAACGCCGCGAGCGTGCGTGCCACGCCCCGCGAGCCCAGATCACAACCCCACACAGGCCCCAGAGCCGGAGAGCGTCAGACGTCGAGGTCGACGACCACCGGAGCGTGGTCGGAAGGGCTCTTGCCCTTGCGCTCCTCGCGGTCGACGTAGCTGTCCTTGACGGCTCCGGCGAACGGGGCGTTGCCGTAGACGAGGTCGATGCGCATACCGCGGTTCTTCGGGAAGCCCAGCTCGCGGTAGTCCCAGTAGGTGTACGGGCGGTCGTACTTGAGCGGGCGGGGCACCACATCGGTGAGGCCCTGCTCGCGCAGCGCGGCGAGCGCGGCGCGTTCGGCGGGGGTGACATGGGTGGCGCCCTCGAACCGGGACAGGTCCCACACGTCCTCGTCGGCCGGGGCGACGTTGAAGTCACCGAGGACGGCGAAGGGACGGGGACCTGCCGCGTCGTCGGCCACGGCCGTGCGCAGCGCCTCGAACCAGGCGAGCTTGTACGCGTAGTGGTCGTGGGCCACCTCGCGGCCGTTGGGCACGTACACCGACCAGAGCCGGACCGGGCCGCAGGTCGCGGAGATCGCGCGCGGCTCGGCCACGCCCTCGTACTCCGGGCCGCCGGGCAGCCCCTTGACGACATCGGTCAGCCCGGCCCGGGACACCAGCGCCACCCCGTTCCACCGGCCGGTGGCGTGCACGGCGGACTCGTACCCCAGCTCCCGCAGCGCCTCGGCCGGGAACTGCTCCTCGGTGCACTTGGTCTCCTGGACGCACAGCACGTCCGTACCGCTGCTCTCCAGCCAGGCCAGCAGCCGGGGCAGCCGGGCGGTGATCGAATTGACGTTCCAGGTGGCGATGCGCATGAGGGACAGCCTAGCGGCGGGGTACGACAACGCCCGTCGCGGCGATCCCCGCGGCGATCACAGGTCGATGGATTCGCCCGGCGCGAGCCGCCCGTGCTCCGCCCCGCCCAGCGCGCCGATCTGGTGGTCGTAGACGGGCCGCGCCAGCTCGCTGAGCAGGGCGTCGTGGACGTCGAGGGAGCGCCGCGGCTTCACCTCGCGGACGTACTCGATCACCTCGGAGATCTTGCTCCAGGGCGCCTGTACGGGCAGCAGCAGCGTGTCCACCGGGTGATCGGGCACGGTCAGCGCGTCGCCCGGGTGGAAGACCGAGCCGTCAACGAGATAGCCGATGTTGGTGATCCGGGGGATGTCCGGGTGGATCACGGCGTGCAGTTCGCCGTAGACCCGTACGTCGAAACCGGCCGCCGAGAAGGCGTCGCCGTGGCCGACGGTGTGGACCCGGCCGGGGAACGCGGCGGAGAGCTGACCGGCGACGCTGCCCAGCGTCCAGAGTTCGGCGGCGGGACCGGCTTCGAGCGCGGCCCGCAGCCGGTCCTCGGCAAAGTGGTCGGCGTGCTCGTGGGTGACGAGGATGACGTCCGCGCCGATCGCGGCGTCCGCCTCGGTGAAGGCGCCCGGGTCGATGACGAGGGTGCGCCCGTCCTTCTCCAGCCGTACACAGGCGTGTGTCTTCTTCGTGAGCCTCATCGCCGCGCCCTTCTCTCGTTCCGTACCACTACTGCTACTGCTACCGCTGTCGCTGTCGCCCCCGTCCATCCTGCTACGTCTCCGGCGTCGTCTCCTCCCGGATCACGGCGCCCGCGACCCGGAACGCCGTGTTCGCGGCCGGTACCCCGCAGTAGACGGCCGTCTGGATCAGCACTTCGCGGATCTCGGTCGGGGTGAGGCCGTTGCGGAGCGCGGCCCTGGTGTGGAAGGCCAGCTCGTCCAGGTGTCCGCCGGCGATCAGCGCGGTCAGGGTCACCGCGCTGCGGGTGCGGCGGTCCAGACCGTCCCTGGTCCACACCTCGCCCCAGGCGTAGCGGGTGATCAGCTCCTGGAAGTCGCCGGAGAAGCCGTCGGCGGCGGCCGTGGCCCGGTCCACATGGGCATCGCCCAGCACCTCCCTGCGTACGCGCATGCCCGCGTCGTACGGGTCGGCGCGGCCGGTGGTGACCGCCTGCGGCTGTTCGGCGGCGGGGGCGATCTCGGCGACGGGTCCGGCCGGCGCGGAGGCCATCGGCCGGTCCATCCGGTCGGGCATCACCATCAGGCTCGTGGAGGTGTCGGAGGGGTTGAACCAGGCGGTGGCGAAGTGGTGCACGAGCAGATCAGTGACGGCGGCGGGCTGCTCGACCGGCGCCAGGTGGGAGGCGCCGGGGACCAGCGCGAGCCGGGCGTCCGGGATCCCGGCGACCAGCGTCCGCGCCTCGGCGGGCCCGGTGACCTGGTCCTCGGCGCCGACCAGCACGAGCGTCGGGACGGCGATACGGCCCAGCTCCGCCCGGATGTCGAAGGCGGCGAGCGCCTCGCAGGCGGCGATGTAGCAGCCGGGGTCGGTCGTCCTGACCATCTGCACGGCCCATTCGACGATGGCGGGCTGCGCGCCCGCGAAGCCCGGCGTGAACCAGCGCTCGGGCGCGGTACGGGCCATCGGGTCGAGGCCGTTGGCGCGGACTATCACCCCCCGCTGCCGGAACTCGTCGGCCGTACCGAACCGGGGCGAGGCCGCGACGAGCGCGAGCGAGGCGATCCGGTCCGGGCGGCGCAGCGCCAGTTCGGCGCCGATGGCCCCGGAGATGGAGCAGCCCACGTACCCGAAGCGCTGGACGCCGAGCATGTCGAGGGTGGCGAGCAGCCGCTCCGCCAGCTCGGACACGCTGGTCGCCGGGTGGGCGGGCGCGCCGCCGTGACCGGGGAGATCGAAGCGGAGCACGCGCCACTGCCGGGCCAGCTCGGGCACCTGGCGGTCCCACATGTGCCAGGTCGTGCCGAGGGAGGGGCCCAGAATCAGGATCGGCGCGTCTTCCGGCCCGTCCAAGCGGTACTGCAGGGTCTTTGTTGTCGTGTCGCTCACCTGCTCACGCTCCCATATCCGGCCCCGGGCCCGGCGCCCCACCCCGGCGCCCGGACCGCCGGTGGTCAGGGCGTGGTGGTCGAGACGACGAAGACCCGGGGGAATCCGGGGTCGGTCAGGTCCACGATGATGTCCTGGCTGGGACGCGGGGAGGGCTGGTGGTGGCTGGTGCCCGCCCAGGCGTGGCCGGGGATGTCGAAGTTCCAGCCGACGGCCGCCCGGTCGCGGGGCGGGATGGTGAGGGCGCCCGGCCTGAGCGCGGAGCGGTTGGTGCCCAGCTCGGTGAGGAACGTGTCGAGCCGTCCCGAGGTGACGTCGAACTGGACGTACAGCCGGCTGGTGCGCCAGTTGCTCGTCTCGTAGTAGCGCACGTCCGTGGCGCCCACCGGGACGGGCACCTCGAAGACGCGGCGCTTCATCTTGGACGGGCGCAGGTGCTGGAGGCCGGTGGCGGAGGACTCCACCTCCTTGTCCCGGCCGCTGTCGCGGCTCTGCGCGGCGGAGATCACCAGATAGCCGGCCGGGATGCCGATGAGCAGCACGATGACGATGGCCGTCAGCCAGCGGCGGCGGTTGCGGTGGCGCCGGTCCTCCGCCGGTCCCCCGCCGGGGCCGGGCGCGGAGCCCTGGCCCGGCACGGCCGGTGCGCCGGCGCCGCCGTCCCCCGTACCGGCGCCGCCGCCAGCGGTGAGGTGCGTGGTCGCGTTCCCGGTCACGACGGCGGGTCCTGGGGCGCTCGGGGGCTGCGGATGGCCTGCGCGTAGCGCTCGTACCGCTCGTACCGCTCCACGCGGCGGCGCTTGGCGCGGCGGAAGCGCCGGGCCACCAGCCGGGAGAGGTCGGCGGCGCCGACCATGCCGGCCTCGGGGCCGAGCTGCGCCTTGGCGATACGGGCCTCGGGACGGTAGCCGCGGCCGGTGAGGTTACGGCGGAACGCGTCGCGGGCCGGGCCGATGAGCAGATCGTCGGCGGCGCTGACCCCGCCGCCGATGACGAAGCAGGACGGGTCGAGCGCGGCGGCCAGATTGGCGATGCCGACGCCGAGCCACTGGCCGATGTCCTGGAAGAGCTCGATGCACATGGCGTCGCCCTCGCGGGCGAGTTCGGTGATGAGCGGGCCGGTGATCTCGTGGACGTTGCCCTTGACCCGGTCGATGATGTTGTACGCGACCGGGGAGTCGGCGGCGGCCAGTTCACGGGCCTCCCGGACGAGGGCGTTGCCGGAGCTGTACTGCTCCCAGCAGCCGCGGTTGCCGCACGGGCAGCGGTGGCCGCCCGGGACAACCTGCATATGGCCGAACTCGCCGGCCACGCCGAACTTGCCGCGCTTGACCTGGCCGTCCTCCAGTATGGCGCCGCCGATCCCGGTGCCGAGGGTGATCATCACCAGATGGTCCTCGCCGCGGCCGGCGCCGAAGCGCCACTCCGCCCAGGCGGCGGTGTTCGCGTCGTTGTCGACCATCACGGGCACCGCGAGCCGCGAGGAGAGCGCGTCCCTCAGGGGCTCGTCGCGCCAGGCGAGGTGCGGCGCGAAGAGGACCTTGGAGCGGTCGGCGTCGACCCAGCCGGCCGCGCCGATCCCGACGGCGTGCACATCGTGCCGGTCGGAGAGGTCCAGGACCAGCTCGACGATGGTGTCCTCGACGACCCGGGGGCTCTTGGACTTGTCGGGCGTCTCGGTCCTGAGCTTCTCCAGGATGTTGCCGTCCGGGTCGACGACGCCGGCCATCACCTTCGTACCGCCGATGTCGATACCGACGGTCGGTACGCGGGGGGCGGTGAGCAGGGAGCGGCGCTCACGGGTGCCGACGGTCCGCAGGACGGTGGCGCGGGCGGTGCCGCGGTGCGCGAAGTCGCGGTAGGTGCTCATCGGCCGGTCCCCCTCGTGTCCTTCGGCTCGGTCTGGCCGTACCGGGTGGGGCGGCGGCTGGGTGCTCGCACGAGTCGTGTCGTCCCTGCGGGGTCGGGGGCCGGCCGGCCCGGACGGGCGGCTGGCGGCGGACGGTGTCCACCCCGGCGATTGTGCCATCCGAGGAGGGCGGGGCGCCTGTGCGGCCCGGTGCGGGGCCGCGCAGCGCGTCGTCCGGGGCGGAAAGTGACGGCGGAAAGTGACGGCGGGAAGCGGAAAGCGGACAGGGCGGAGAGTTACGGGAGTCAGGACGCGGGATCAGGCTCCGGGGTTCCCCGCGCCGTCCGCGTCCCCGCCGTCCGCTGGGGCGGGCGCGGCCGGGGTCCGTGCCAGCTCGTGGCTCAGCTCCTCCAGCTCGGAGCCGCCCGCCATCTGGCGGGTCAGCTCGTCGAGGGTGACGGAGTCCTTGGTGTGGCTGCCGGCCATCGTGCCGCGCTTGAGCAGGACGAACCGGTCACCGACCAGATACGCGTGGTGCGGGTTGTGCGTGATGAGGACCACTCCGAGTCCCGCGTCGCGGGCGGCGGCCACGTACTTGAGCACCACCCCGGACTGCTTCACGCCGAGGGCGGCGGTCGGTTCGTCCAGGACGAGGACCCTGGCGCCGAAGTGCACGGCGCGGGCGATGGCCACGCACTGGCGCTCACCGCCGGAGAGCGTGCCGATCGGCTGGTCGACATCGCGCAGGTCGATGCCCATGCGCAGCAGCTCCGCGTGGGTGGTCGCGCGCATCCGGGCGACGTCGAGCCGCTTGAAGGGCCCGCGGCCGATCCTCGGCTCCGAGCCGAGGAAGAAGTTCCGCCAGACGGGCATCAGCGGGACGACCGCGAGGTCCTGGTAGACGGTGGCGATGCCGAGGTCGAGGGCCTCGCGCGGGGAGGAGAGGGCGACCGGCTCGCCCTCGATCAGGAACTCGCCCGCGTCGTGCTGGTGCAGACCGGCGATGATCTTGATGAGGGTGGACTTGCCGGCGCCGTTGTCGCCGAGGACGCAGCTGATCTCGCCCGCGTTGACCTCCAGCGACACGTCTTCGAGGGCGCGTACGTTGCCGTAGCGCTTGCTGATGCCGTCCAGCCGGATCAGGGAGTTCGTCGGATCCGTCATCGGGTCGCCTCCGCGCGCCTGCGCACCCACGCGTTGAGCAGGGTGGCCAGAAGGAGCATGGCGCCGAGGAAGAACTTGAACCAGTTCGGGTTCCACTCGGCGTACACGATGCCCTTGTCCGTCATACCGAAGATGAGCGCGCCGACCGCCGCGCCGATCGCGGAGCCGTAGCCGCCGGTGATCAGGCACCCGCCGATGACGGCGGCGACGATGTAGATCAGCTCCTTGCCGACGCCCTCGCCGGACTGCACCACGTCGAACGAGAACAGCAGGTGCTGGCCCGCGATCCAGGCGCTGAAGGCCACGCCCATGTAGAGCAGGATCTTGGTCCGGACGACCGGGACGCCGACCGCGCGGGCGGCGTCGGTGTTGCCGCCGACCGCGAAGATCCAGTTGCCGAAGCGGGTGCGCAGCAGGATCCAGGTGGCCACCGCGATCAGCACGGCCCACCAGAGGATCGTCACCTTCAGCTCGACGCCACCCAGGGTGAGCTGGGAGGCGAAGACCTTGCTCGCCGAGGGGAAGCCCTCCATGTCGGCGATGCTCTTGGTCGAGACGGTGCCGCTGATCTGCTTCGTCAGGCCCAGGTTGAGGCCGGTCAGCATCAGGAACGTGCCGAGCGTGATGATGAAGCTCGGCAGTTTCGTCCGGGTGAGCATCACCCCGTTGAAGGCCCCGATGGCGAGGGTGACCAGCAGCGACACCCCGACGCCGACCCAGACGTTCGCGGTCATCTGGAAGCTGAACATCGAGGAGATCAGCGCCGAGCTGGTGACCAGCACCCCGGCGGAGAGGTCGAACTCGCCGCCGATCATCAGCAGCGCCACCGGGACCGCCATGATCCCGATGGTGGAGGCCGCGTACAGAACGGTGCCGAAGCTGGCGGCGCGCAGGAACGAGTCGGCCGTCAGGGCGAAGAAGAGGAAGACCGCGGCGGCGCCGGCGACGGAGCCCAGCTCGGGCCGGCCGAGCAGTCTGCGCGGCAGGGAGGTACGGACCAGCCGCTCGTCGCCGCCGCCGCGCGGCCCGGGACCGCCGCCGTCCGCGGTGGGTGCGGCGGGTGCGGAGGACGCGGTCGGGGTCACCGGGTCCCCCGCTCGGTGTACTTCTCCAGCGCGCCGGCCTCGTCGCCGGTGATGATCTGCGGTCCGGTGAGCACCGGGCGCCCGCCGCCGAGCACATCGGCGTTGTAGCGGTAGAGCCAGAGCAGGTCGACCGCCTCGTACCCCTGGAGGTAGGGCTGCTGGTCGACGGCGAAGCCGAGGGTGCCGGCCTTGAGGGCGGCGGCGACCTTGGCGTTCAGGTCGAAGGTGTCGATCTCGGCCTTGCTGCCGGCGGACGCCTTGGCCTTGACTGCGGCGTCGGCGAAGGGGGCGCCCAGGGTGACGACGCTGTCGATGCTCTTGTCCGCCTGGAGCTTGGCCTCGATGGACGCCTGGACGTCGGGCATGCTCGTGCCGTCGACGTACAGGTTCTCCAGGCTGCCGCCGAAGGTCTTCTTCGCGCCCGCGCAGCGCGCCTCGTGGCCGACGTTGCCCTGCTCGTGGATGACGCAGAGGGCCTTCTTCCTGCCCCGCTTCTCCAGCTCGTCACCGACGGCCTCACCGGCGATGGTCTCGTCCTGGCCGATATGGGTGATCGCGCCGTACGCCTTGGACTCCTCCGTACCGGAGTTCACGGTGATCACCGGGATGCCGGCCTTGACGGCCTTCTCGACGACGGCCTTCATGGCGTCGGGCTTGGCGAGCGTGACGATCAGCCCGTCGACCTTCTTGTCGATGTAGGACTGGACGAGCTGCGCCTGCTGCTGTCCCTCGTCGCTGTAGGCGTACAGGAACTTGATGTTGTCCTTGACGGCCGCCTGCTTGGCGCCCTCCTGGACGATGTCCCAGAAGCTGTCGCCGTCGCCCGAGTGGGTGACCATGGCCACGGTCCACTCGGGGGTGTTCACCGCCGCCCTGCCCTGGGCGGCGGCGTCCCGGGCCCGATCCTCCGCGCGCTTGCCCCCGGTGCTGCTGCAGCCCGCGAGGGCCATCGCCCCGAGCGCCACCGCGAGCACCGCGCCTGTCGCGCGTACCCCTGTCCGAACCGTTGCCACGACGCCGTGCCTCTCGCTGTAAGTCCCTGGTGCGGCCGGTGGCGTTACGGAGAGTCGTGCAGACATGGCAGACAGACACTCGTGCGGACCCGGCCCGGCGCCCAAGTATCGGTCATGGACGACCATGACCGATTCATCGGGTACGGGAAGGGCAGCGGAGCGTGGCGGATAGGGATTAGGACGCTACGGGCGGACCAGGAGCTGGAACTCGAAGGCGTACCGCGAGGCGCGGTAGATGTGCGAGCCGAATTCCACGGCGCGGCCGGTGTCGTCGAAGGTCGTGCGCTCCATGGTGAGCAGCGGGGCGCCGAGGTGTTCGGTGAGCCGCTCGGCCTCCTCGGCGGACGCGGCGCGCGCGCCGACCTTCTGCCGGGCGCTGTGCAGGGTGATGCCGGCGGAGCGCATCATCCGGTAGAGGCCGGTGCTCTCCAGGCGTTCGGTGTCGCAGTCGAAGAGTCCGACGGGGAGCCGGTTGCGGAGGAAGGCCATCGGCTCGTCGTGCGCGTACCGGAGGCGTTCGACGAGGAGCACCTCGGCGCCCTGGGGGATCCCGAGCGCGGCGGCGACCTCGGCGGTGGCCGGTTCGACGGTGTTGCGCAGGACGCGGGTGGCGGGGCGCTGGCCGGCCGCCTCCAGGTCGTCGTAGAGGCTGCTCAGCTCCAGCGGGCGCTTGACCTGGCTGTGGACGACCTGGGTACCGACGCCGCGCCGGCGTACCAGCAGCCCCTTGTCGACGAGCGACTGGATGGCCTGGCGGACGGTGGGGCGGGACAGGCCCAGCCGGCCCGCCAGTTCGATCTCGTTGCCGAGCAGGCTGCCCGGCGCGAGTCCACCGCGTTCGATGGCCGCCTCCAACTGCTGGGCGAGCTGGAAATAGAGCGGGACCGGGCTGGTGCGGTCGACGCCGAGCTGGAGCTGCGGGGGCGAGGTCGGGGTCGGGGGCGGGGTCGGCGGGGCGCTGTCCGGCCGCTGGGCGCTTTCCGGCTGCTGAGAGGACACGTGCCGAGGGTAGTCGGCATGCCATGTTGACGGGAAGTCGGGAGGTTAGATTGTCCGGACAAATAATCGGCGGAGTGCGAGGCCGTCGACACGGCGGGCGGGCGGCGGGCGGACGCGGCGGGTGTTTCCACCACCGCTCTACCACCGTACGGGGAGCCCGCGCACCCCTCTGATCAGCAGGCCGGGCAGCCACTCGTAGGGGCCCGCGTCCGGGTCGAGGGCCAGGTCGGGGCAGCGCTCCAGCAGCGTACGGAGGGCGACGCGGGCCTCCAGCCGGGCCAGCGGGGCGCCCACGCAGAAGTGGATGCCGTGGCCGAAGGCGAGATGGCCGGGGCCGCGGCCCGCGGCGGCGGAGCGGCGGATGTCGAAGGTGTCCGCGCCGGGGAAGCGGGCCGGGTCGCGGTTGGCCGAGGCGATGCTGACCAGGACCGTCTCCCGCGCGGGTATCTCCACGTCCCCGTAGGAGACCGCTTCGCGGGCGAACCGTACGGTACTGGTCTCGACCGGGCCCTCGAAGCGCAGCACCTCCTCGACCGCGCTGTCGATCAGCCCGAGGTCGGCACGGAGCGCGGCCAGCTGTTCCGGGTGGCCGAGCAGGGTCCTGACCGCGTTGGCGATCAGGTTGACGGTCGTCTCGTGGCCGGCGATCAGCAGGATGTACGCCCAGGCGCGCAGCTCGGCGGCCGACAGTTGGTCGCCGTCCTCCGCGCGGGCGCGCAGCAGCGAGGAGAGCAGATCGTCGGCGGGACCCGCGGCGCGTTTGTCCTCGATGAGCGAGTCGAGATAGGCGACGAGTTCGACGGTGGCGCTGTGCGCCCCGGAGGGTGCGGTCGGGGCGACGATCTCGTTGGTCCAGGCGCGGAAGGTGTCGCGGTCGGCGAGCGGGACGCCGAGCAGCTCGGAGATGACCGTGATGGGCAGGGGAAAGGCCAGCGAGTCGACCAGATCGCCGCGGCCGGCCGGGATCATCGCGTCGAGGAGTCCGTCGGTGATGTGCTGGATACGCGGCAGCAGCCGCTCGGCGCGGCGCCCGGTGAACTCGGGGGCGACGAGCTTGCGCAGCCGGGTGTGGTCGGGCGGGTCGAGACCCAGGACGTGCGGGCCCACCACGAGATCGACCGGCGCGTCGCGGCCACGGGTGGCCACGTCCTTGGAGAACCGAGGATCGGCGAGCGCCTCGCGCGCCTCCTCGTATCCGACGATCAGCCAGAACCGCCAGCCGTCCCGGGCGATCACCTCGTGCACGGGGCCCGCCTCGCGCATCTTCGCGTAGTACGGGTAGGGGTTGACGTTGAAGTCCGGTCCGTAGTCTGCCAGTTCGATAGCCGCCATCGATTCAGCGTACGTCGCGGCCCGGACCGCCCCACCTATTCGCGCGGCCTCTGATTCGCGTCATGCACCAACAGGGCGATCTGGACCCGGTTGTTGAGGCCGAGCTTGGCGAGGATCCGGGAGACATGCGCCTTGACCGTGGGGACGCTCATGTAGAGGCGCGCGGCGATCTCCGCGTTGGAGCTGCCCTCGCCGACCGCGTGCGCGACCTCCCTTTCCCGCTCGGCGAGCGCGGCGAGCCGGTCCGCGGCGGCGTCCCCGCGCGCCGCCCCGACGGGCTCCTCCCCCGCCACATGGCCGATCAGCTGGCGCGTCACCGCGGGCGAGAGCACCGGATCGCCGGCCGCCACCCGCCGTACGGCCGCGACGATCTCGGCGGGCGGGGTGTCCTTGAGGACGAACCCGGCCGCGCCGGCGCGCAGCGCCCGCAGCACCTGCTCGTCGGCGTGGAAGGTGGTCAGTACGAGGACCTCGGGGGCGCCGGGGCGAGCCCGCAGCGCCTCGGTCGCGGTCAGTCCGTCCACGGCGGGCATCCGGATGTCCATGAGCACCACATCGGGCGCGACCCGCTCGACCAGCGCCGGCACCTCGGAGCCGTCGGCCGCCTCCCCCACGATCTCGATGTCCCCCGCGCCGCCGAGCATGAAGGTGAGCCCGGCACGGACGAGCGCGTCGTCGTCGACGATGATCAGTCGGATGGTCCTGGTGGTCATGGGGTCCACGGTAGCCAGGCCCGTACGGCGAATCCGCCGTCCCCCGTCGGGCCGTGCTCGAACCGGCCGCCGGCCAGCGCCGCCCGTTCGGTGAGCCCGATGAGCCCCTGCCCGGATCCCGGCACCTCGGTGACCTCGCCCGGGGGCGCGGCGTTGCGCACCTCGATGGTGAGGCCGTCGCCTGGACCGCCGCTCACCTCGACGGCCGCGCGGGCGCCGGGCGCGTGCTTGCGTGCGTTGGTCAGGCCCTCCTGGGCGACGCGGTACGCGGTACGGCCGGTGGCGGCGGTCACTGCGGCCGGGTCGCCGATCCGGCTGTCGAGCGTGACGTCCATGCCGGCCAGCCGGACCTCGTCGACCAGCGCGTCCAGGGTGGCCAGCGTGGGCTGCGGCCGGTCGCCCTCGTCGCCGTCCGGGGCCCGCAGCACCCCGATGATCATGCGCAGGTCCTGGAGCGCCTCGTGCGCGCTGTCCCGGATGACCCCGGCCGCCCGGGCGACCTCCGGGGCCGGTGCGTCGGGCCGGAATTCGAGCGCGCCGGCGTGCACGCTCAGCAGCGTCAGCCGGTGCGCCAGTACGTCGTGCATCTCGCGGGCGATGGCCTCGCGGGCGAGCCGCTGCGCCTGTTCCGCGCGGAGCCCGGCCTCGGCCTCGGCCCGCAGCGCCCGTTCGCGCAGCGCGACGACGAGCTGGCGGCGGGCCCGTACGAGCAGGCCCCAGCCGGTCGCGAGGAGGACCAGGATCACGGTCGCGATCAAGGCGGTGATCAGCGACTCGGAGGGATCGGGCCGGAAGACCGCCGCCACCACCCCGCACACCGTCATCAGCCCGGCCACGACGGCGACGGGCCGGTAGGAACGGTGGACGGCGACGCCGAACAGCGCCGCGAGCCCCGCCCCGCCTGCGGCCGGCGCCACCGCGTTCAGCAGCGCCAGCGCGACCGCGATCCCCACCGGCCAACGCCGGCGCGCCCACAGCGCGCAGCAGGCGAGCAGGCTCGCGACGAAGTCGAAGATCACGACGGCGTCCGTGTTGCCCGCCTGCTGGCCCGCCTCGACGGTGACCAGCGCGACCAGGACGGCGAACAGGAACATCAGTGTGTCGGTGATCCAGTCGCGCACGGTACGGCGGGGCCCGGCCCTGCCGCGGTCGCCGGGCAGCTCGGGCCCTCGGGGGCCGATCATCTCCGAGGGGAGCAGCCAGGGGTATTCCGTGCGTGTCATACCGCCCAAGCTACGCAGGCGGGAGGCGGCGCGGAGGGCCCCGCCGCCGGGCCGCTACCAAAGTCGCGGCATCGCCGACTTCGGTCCCCGGCGGGCGCCGTTCAGCCGCCCAGCTCCCGGTGGCGGGCGGCCAGCCGCTCCGCGCCCCGGCCGGTCAGGGAGCCGAAGAGCCGCAGCCGCGAGATCCCGCCGTCGGGGAAGATGTCGATCCGTACCTCCGACGCGACGACGGCGGCGGGCAGGACGAAGCGGTGGTTGGTGTCGGGCTGGAGGGCGGTCCTGGGCAGGATCTCGGTCCAGTCGCCGTCGCCGCCGTCGCCGTCTCCCTCCCGTACGAGCAGGGTGGCCCAGCCCGCCACGTTGCCCTTCAGATACGCGGTGTCGATCTCGACCGCGCGGATCTCGGACGTCTCCACCAGCCGGTAGCGGATCCAGTCGTGGCCCAGGTCGCGGCGGCGCCGGGTCTCCCAGCCGTCGTCCATCCGGCCTGAGCGGCCCGGCCTGATGGTGTTGGCGGCGGGCGAGTAGAAGCGGTCGGAGGCGTCCTCGACCCGGCCGCCGTTCTCCAGGGCGACGAGGTCGAACGTGCCGAGTGTGCCGAGCCACGCCGGGTCGGGCGCCACCTCCCCGTACACGCGGAGCCGGGCGATCCCGCCGTCGGGGTGCTGGTTGACCCGCAGATGGGTGAAGCGGCGCTCGGTGTCGACCGCGAAGCCGTTGGCGGCGTGGCCGCCGATGGCCGTACGGGGCACGAGGACCGTCCACTTCACCCCGTCGGCGAGGAGGTCCTCCGGGGACGGGGTGCCGGGCAGGGAGGTGGCCTCGACGGAGACGGCCCGCGGGTAGTTGCCGCGGAAGTGCGCGGTGTCGACGACGATGCCACGGATCACCCCGGGCGCGCCGAGCCGGACGAGCGCCCAGTCGTGGTCCTCGGCGGTGGGGTGGGGGCGCGCGGTGCCGGCGCCACGGCGGCGGCGGGTCTCCCAGCCGTCCATGATCTTGCCCTTGTGGCCGAACCGCTCCGGCTCGAAAGCGGCGGGCTCCGGGTTGAGCAGGTTCTCCCGCTCGGCGAAGAACTCGTCGTTGGCGGCCGTCACCCCGGCACCGAGGCGCCGGTCCGCGAGGTCGGTGAGGTGGGTGAAGGGGAAGTCGGTGGTGCGGTAGTCGGCGTACGGGTCGCCACCGCCGTACGGCCGGGCGTCGCCGGTGAACTGGGCGGCGGGGAGCCCGTCATGGACGGAGCGGGGGGCGTCGGACACGGTCGGATCGTCCTTCACGGTCGGTGGTTCCTTTCGAGCAGACGGCCGGACGGCGAGGCGAAGACGCCGTCCCGGACGACCGGGACACCGCGCAGCCAGGTCGACCGTACGACTCCGTACAGGGTGCGGCCCGCGTAGGCCGTCACCCGGTTGCGGTGCTGGAGTGCCGCCGGGTCCACCGTGAAGGACTCCTCGGGCGCGAGGACCGCGAAGTCCGCGTCGCGGCCTGCCTCGATGGCGCCCTTGCGGGTCAGTCCCGCCAGCGCGGCGGGGCCCGCCGACATCCAGCGGACGACGTCCTCCAGCGGCAGGCCGCGGCGGCGCGCCTCGGTCCACACGGCCGGGAGGCCGAGCTGGAGGGAGGAGATACCGCCCCAGGCGGTGGCGAAGTCGGGCGTCTTGAGATCGGTGGTGCAGGGCGAGTGGTCGGAGACCACGCAGTCGATCGTGCCGTCGGCGAGTCCCTGCCACAGCGCGTCCTGGTTGGCGGCCTCGCGGATCGGCGGGCAGCACTTGAACTCCGTGGCGCCGTCCGGGACTTCCTCGGCGGTGAGGGTGAGGAAGTGCGGGCAGGACTCGGCGGTGATCCGGACGCCCGCGCGCCGGGCGTCGGCGATGAGCGGCAGGGCGTCGGACGACGACAGATGCAGGACGTGCACGCGTGCGTCGAGCCGCTGCGCCTGTGCGACGAGGGCCGCGATCGCCGCGTTCTCGGCGCCGCGCGGCCTGGACGCGAGGAAGTCGGCGTAGGCGGGCCCGCCCCGCTGGGGCGCGGTGTCCAGGGTGTGCGGATCCTCGGCGTGCACGATCAGCAGTCCGCCGAAGCCCGCGATCTCGGCGAGCGAGCGGCCCAGCCGCGCCTGGTCCAGCTCGGGGAACTCCTCGACGCCGGACGGGGAGAGGAAGCACTTGAAGCCGAAGACCCCGGCGTCGTACAGCGGTCTGAGGTCCTTGACGTTGTCCGGGATCGCGCCGCCCCAGAAGCCGACGTCGACATGGACCTGACCGCGCGCGACATCCCGCTTGACGTCGAGATGAGCGACGGTCGTGGTGGGCGGCAGCGAGTTGAGGGGCATGTCGAGCAGCGTGGTGATCCCGCCGGCCGCGGCGGCTCGGGTGGCGGTCCAGAAGCCCTCCCACTCGGTCCTGCCGGGGTCGTTGATGTGCACGTGCGTGTCGACGAGACCGGGCAGTACGGCGTCGTCCCCGACGTCCTCCAGCCGGGCGCCGGGCGGTACGTCGGCCTCGTACGGCAGGACGGCCGCGACCGTGCCGCCGGAGACGGCGATGGAGGCGGGGCGCGTGCCGTCGGGGGTGAGGACGCGCGTCGAACGCAGGATCAGGCTCACATCGGACACGCGGGCCCCTTCTTCGCTCTTCGCTTGCTTCAGCTCTTCGCTTGACTTCAACGAACTGTTGAACGGACTGTTCGAGGAGTCTTCACTCCGGGCCGCGACCCCGTCAAGGGCACCCGGGGCCGACGCGCGTGGCCGGTAGGCTACGCGACGGCCGGTCACCGCCCCCCTGTCCCGCCGCCGCGCAACCCAGCACCACCCAGCACCACCCAGCCGAAAGGACCGTTGCCGTGCCGTCGTCCAGCGCCAGCGCCACCGACTCCGCCAAATCCGCCTCGGGCGGCGGCGTCCAGTCCCTGGAGCGCGCCTTCGACCTGCTCGAACGGATGGCGGACGCGGGCGGCGAGGTCGGCCTGAGCGAACTGTCGGCCAGCAGCGGTCTGCCACTGCCCACCATCCACCGGCTGATGCGCACCCTGGTCGTCTGCGGGTACGTACGCCAGCAGGCCAACCGGCGGTACGCGCTCGGGCCGCGCCTGATCCGGCTCGGCGAGTCGGCGTCGCGGCTGCTGGGCACCTGGGCGAAGCCGTATCTGGCGCGGCTGGTCGAGGAGACCGGCGAGACCGCGAACATGGCGCTGCTCGACGGCGACGAGGTCGTCTATGTCGCGCAGGTCCCGTCCAAGCACTCGATGCGGATGTTCACCGAGGTGGGCCGCCGGGTGCTGCCGCATTCGACGGGGGTGGGCAAGGCGCTGCTCGCCCATACGCCGCCGGAGGAGGTGCGCGCGCTGCTCGCCCGGACGGGCATGCCGGCCGCCACCGAGAAGACGATCACGACGCCCGACGGCTTTCTGGCGGCCCTGGAGCTGGTGCGCGGTTCGGGGTACGCGATCGACGACAACGAGCAGGAGATCGGCGTGCGCTGCCTGGCGGTCCCGGTCCCCGACTCCCCCACGGCCGCCGCGATCTCCATCTCGGGCCCGGCGGGGCGGGTGACGGAGGAGGCGACGGAGCGGATCGTGCCGGTGCTCCAGGAGGTGGCGCGGGAGCTGTCCGCGGCGCTGGCGAACACCACGGGCTGAGGTCCGGGGCCCGGCGCGACGGCGGCCCGATGGCGCGACGGCGGCCCAACGGCACCGCGGCCCGACGGGACCACGCCTCAACGGGACCGCGTCTCAACGGGACGGCGGCCGGTGCTCACCGAAGAGATCGACCGCGTTCCGTACGTCCATCAGCGGCTGCGCGAGCGCGCTGACCGAGCCGATCGAGCCCACGATCAGCAGCAGCGAGCGGCGCATCCTGGCGGCCTCCGGCGCACCGGCCGCCACCATCGCTGCGAGCGCCGCGAGTTCGTCCTCGGCGATCGCCCGGTCCCTGAACTCGGTCTGATACCCCGCGAGTTCACGCCGGAGCCGGGACACGGCGGCGCCCAGCTCCATGGTTCTCGGGTCCGCACCCTGTTCGGTCACCGACGTCTGCCCCACGCTCCGCAACACAGCTCTCCCCCTCACCCCTCCGCCCCGGACACGCCGTTGTGCCGGGTACGACTCCGCGCAGATATAGCGATTCCCTCTTGGACGATGGTCAATCGCCAAGGTTCGCGGGCAAGTTAACGCCATACCGGTCGGTACGCGCCACTCCGCGTCCCGGGGTGACGAGGCCGCGCGGCGCGGCGAGTGGTAAGCAGGGAGCATGGAAGGCACACCGCCGACGCCCCCCGGGGCCGCGTCTCCCGCCCCGCCCCGCCCGCCCGTGGCCGGGCTGCTGCTGGCGGCGGGCGGTGGCCGCAGGCTGGGCGGGCGCCCGAAGGCGCTGCTGCCGTACCGGGGGCGCCCCCTGGTCGAGCACGCGGCGCGGGTGCTGCGGGCGGGCGGCTGCGGTCCTGTGCATGTGGTGCTGGGCGCGGCGGCGCACGAGGTACGGGAGCGGGCCGCGCTGCCCGGCTGCGTACTGGTCGGCAATCCGCGGTGGGCGGAGGGCATGGGCTCGTCGCTCCGCGCGGGGCTGGACTCGCTGGCCGGTACGGACGCGCGGGCGGCGCTCGTCCTCCTGGTGGACCAGCCGGGGATCGGCGCGGCGGCGGTGGCCCGGGTCGTGGCCGCGTACCGCGACGCGAACGCGGACGCGGATTCACTCGTATCGGCGTCGTACGGCGGCCGGCGTGGCCATCCGGTGCTGTTCGGCGCCGGGCACTGGGCCGGGATCGCGGCGGCGGCGCACGGCGACCGGGGGGCGCGGGGCTATCTGGGGGCGCGCGAGGGGGAGATCACTCCGGTGGAGTGCGGGGATGTCGCGGAGGCGTTCGACATCGACACGGAGGAGGATCTGTGGCGCCTGGACCCGCCCTCGGGCCCTCCCTCCACTTCAACAAAGCATTGAACTTCCACCATGAGGAAACTACTATCCACGGGTCAGAAGCGTCCCTGAAGGAGTGACCGCTCATGTCCGCACCGGCGCCCACCCCGCTGGCCATCGTCGACGCCGAGCCCCTGCCCCGGCAGGAGGAGGTACTCACCGAGGCCGCGCTCGCCTTCGTGGCGGAGCTGCACCGGCGGTTCACCCCCCGCCGTGACGAGCTGCTGGCCCGCCGTGCCGAGCGCCGCGACGAGATCGCCCGTACCGCCGCCCTGGACTTCCTGCCGGAGACCGCCGCCGTACGGGACGACGGGAGCTGGCGCGTCGCGCCGGCGCCGGCCGCGCTGAACGACCGCCGCGTCGAGATCACCGGCCCCACCGACCGCAAGATGACCATCAACGCCCTCAACTCGGGCGCGCGGATCTGGCTGGCCGACTTCGAGGACGCCTCGGCCCCCACCTGGCGGAACGTGATCGGCGGCCAGCTCAACCTGCGCGACGCCTACCGCCGCCGTATCGACTTCACCGACCCGGGCTCCGGCAAGTCGTACGCGCTGAAGGACGCGGACGCGCTGGCCACCGTCGTGATGCGCCCGCGCGGCTGGCATCTGGCGGAGCGCCATCTCCAGCTGGACGGCGAGCAGGTGCCGGGGGCGCTGGTCGACTTCGGGCTGTACTTCTTCCACAACGCGAAGAAGCTGATCGAGCTGGGCAAGGGCCCGTACTTCTATCTCCCGAAGACGGAATCGCATCTGGAGGCGCGCCTCTGGAACGACGTCTTCGTCTTCGCCCAGGACTATGTGGGCATCCCGCAGGGCACCGTCCGCGCGACGGTGCTGATCGAGACGATCACCGCCGCGTACGAGATGGACGAGATCCTCTACGAGCTGCGCGACCACGCGTCCGGGCTCAACGCCGGCCGCTGGGACTATCTCTTCTCGATCGTGAAGAACTTCCGTGACGGCGGCCCCAAGTTCGTCCTGCCGGACCGCAACGCGGTGACAATGACGGCTCCCTTCATGCGCGCCTACACCGAACTCCTCGTCCGTACCTGCCACAAGCGCGGCGCGCACGCGATCGGCGGCATGGCGGCCTTCATCCCCTCCCGGCACGATGCCGACGCCAACCGAATCGCCTTCGAGAAGGTCAAGGCCGACAAGGACCGCGAGGCCGCCGACGGTTTCGACGGCTCCTGGGTCGCCCACCCGGGCCTCGTCCCCGTCGCGATGGCCTCCTTCGACGCGGTCCTGGGCGACCGCCCGAACCAGAAGGACCGCCTCCGCGAGGACGTCTCCGTCGCCCCCGGCGACCTCACCGCCATCGACTCCCTCGACGCCCGCCCCACCTACGAGGGCCTGCGCAACGCCGTCCAGGTCGGTATCCGCTACATCGAGGCCTGGCTGCGCGGCACGGGCGCCGTCGCGATCTTCAACCTCATGGAGGACGCGGCGACCGCCGAGATCTCCCGTTCCCAGATCTGGCAGTGGATCAACGCCGGCGTTGAATTCCCCTCCCCCGACGGCACCGACGTACGGGTCACCCCCGACCTCGCCCGCCGGCTGGCCGCCGAGGAACTCACCGCCCTCCGCGCCGAACTCGGCGAGGAAGCCTTCGCCGCCGGCCGCTGGCAGCAGGCCCACGACCTCCTGCTGACCGTGGCCCTGGACGACACCTACGCCGACTTCCTGACCCTCCCGGCGTACGAACAGCTCCGCGGCTGACCGCGCTTGACCCTCTCGTCACGTCAGGCCGGAGACTTGACGTGACGAGAGGTGGTTTCGATGAGCTACTCGGTCGGACAGGTCTCCGGCTTCGCGGGTGTCACGGTGCGTACGCTCCATTTCTACGACCGGTCCGGGCTGCTGACGCCCAGCGAGCGCAGCCCGGCGGGCTACCGGCTGTACAGCGACACGGATCTGGCCCGGCTGCGGCGGATTCTGTTCTACCGGGAGCTGGGGTTCCCGCTGGAGGAGATCGAAGCCATCCTGGACGATCCGCGGGAGAACGTGCTGGACCGGCTGCGTGAGCGGTCCCGGCAGCTCACCGCGCAGGTCGACCGGCTGCGCGAGCTGATCAGGATGGCCGAGCACGCGATCGAGGTGCGGCAGACCGGGGTACGGCTGTCCCCGGAGGATCGCTTCGAGATCTTCGGGAACGTCGAAGCCGACCTGAGCTACGCCACTGACGCCGACCTCAAGTGGGGGCATCTGGAGGGCCAACGGCGATCGATGGCGCGGGCCGCCGCGCACACCAAGGAGGACTGGCGGCAGCTGATGGCCGAGTCCGGCGAGTGGCGGCGGCGACTGATCGCGGCCTTCGACGAGCGGGAGCCGGCCGACGGCGAGCGGGCGGCGGCGCTCGCCGAGGAGCACCGGCAGCACATCGGCCGGTGGTTCACCCCCTGCTCGCCCGAGACGCACTGCCGGATCGCCGACGACTACGTCGAGGACGCCCGTGCCTTCGCGCTGGTCGTTCCGGCGGCCGAGCAGCGCCCGGGGCTGGCCGGGTTCCTGCGCGCCGCCGCGCACGCCAACGCCGCGCGCGGCCGGCTCCAGAACGCGTCATGAGGATCCTCGTCATGGCCGCCGGGTCCTACGGCGATGTCGCGCCGTACACGGGTCTCGGCGTACGGCTGCGGGAGGCCGGGCACGAGGTGGCGCTGGCCGCGCCCGAGACGTTCGCCGCCCTGGTCACGGGGTGCGGACTGGACTTCCGTCCGCTGCCCGCCGATCCGCGCACCCGGTCCGCCAGCGGCGGCGGGTCCCTGATGGGCCGGGCGGCGGCCTTCATCCAGCAGCTCGCGCGCGGGGTCGCCGACGCGGCGGAGCCCGGCGCGGATCTCCTGCTGCTCTCCGCCACCACCGCCCCGCTGGGCTGGCATGTCGCCGAGGCGCTGGCGGTCCCGAGCCTGGACGTCTATCTGCAACCCGTGGCACCCACGGGCGCGTTCCCGCCGGTCGTCGGCGCGCGGCGGTCGCTGGGCGGCTGGGGGAACCGGGCCGTCGGGAGGCTCGGCCTCCGGGTGGTGGACCGGCTGCACGCCGACGGGGTACGGCAGTTGCGCGCCCGGCTGGACCTGCCCGGCCTCGGCCCGCGTGCGGCCCGGCGCCGCCAGGAGGACGCCGGCTCGCGGGTCCTGCACGGCTTCAGCCCGGCCGTCGTACCGCGCCCCTGTGACTGGCGGGCCGGGCTGGACGTGGTCGGCAACTGGTGGCCCCATGTCCCCGCAGGCCAGGCGCTCCCCGCCGCGTTGGAGGACTTCCTGCGGGCCGGGCCGCCGCCCGTGTTCCTCGGCTTCGGCAGCATGGCGGGCTCCACCGGCGAGCGGATGAGCGAACTGGCCGCCGAGGCGCTGCGGCTGGCGGGCGTACGCGGGGTGGTGCAGGCCGGCTGGGCGGGGCTGGCGGTCTCCGGCGCGGACGTGCTGACCGTCGGTGAGGTACCGCACGCCCTGCTCTTCCCGCGTACGGCCGCGGTCGTGCACCACGCCGGGGCCGGCACGGCGGCGGCCGGACTGCGGGCCGGGGTGCCCGCGGTCCCCGTCCCGGTCATGGCCGACCAGCCGTTCTGGGCGGGCCGCCTCACGGATTTGGGCGCGGCCACCGCCCCGATCCCCTTCCGAGGGCTGACCGCCGAGCGGCTCGCCGACGCGATCCGCCGTGCGGTGACCGAGCCGTCCTACCGGCGGCGGGCCGCCGAGGTCGCCACGCTGCTCGCGGCGGAGGACGGCTCGGCGCGGGTGGTCGAGGCCGTGTCGGCCCTCGCCCGCTGAGCGGGAGCCGCGCTGAGAACCGCCTCAGGCCGTGCGGGTGCGCAGGAGGGTCTGCGCTGTCTCGCGGAAGTGGGCGTCGGCGTGGGCCGGGCGGGGTTCCATTGCGGTGATCAGGACGCGGCGGTCGCGGGTGGCGAGGTCGGTGAGGCGGTGGAGCTGGGGGGTGGTGAGGGCGTCGGCGCCCAGGGCGGTCAGGGCCTCCAGTGCGCCCATGGGGTCGGCGTTGGTCTCGGCGGAGGTCAGGAGTGCGTCGGCCAGGGCGGGGTGGGGTCCGTTCCGCTCGGGCGGGGTCGTGGCCGTT
This sequence comes from Streptomyces sp. NPDC093109, assembly GCF_040701725.1. Classification (NCBI taxonomy): domain Bacteria; kingdom Bacillati; phylum Actinomycetota; class Actinomycetes; order Kitasatosporales; family Streptomycetaceae; genus Streptomyces; species Streptomyces sp. NPDC093109. The sequence continues at coordinate 151,530 of NZ_JBFBEZ010000009.1, read as the reverse complement.
GCCAGGAGGGCCAGGGCCATGGCGGGGGCCATCTCCGGGTGGGCGAGGCCGCGTTCCAGGAGGGGGCGCAGGGGGGCGGCGGCCGGGCCGAGGAGGGCGGCGGCGCGGGCCGCGTGAACCGCCGGCCAGCGGATCCACTCGTCGTCCACCGCCGCCAGGACGCTCTCGATCACCGGCAGCGCCTCGGCCGGGTCGCCGGTCAGACGGTGCAGCGCCAGGACGATGGCAAGGTCGGCCTCCATCCTCGGATGGGTGGTGCGGTCCTCCGCCGTGCCCAGGGCCGCCCGCAGGTGCGGCAGTAGTACGGCGGCGGGCCCGCCCTCGGCATGGCCGAGCGCCTCGATGGCTTCCGCGGCCTGCCGCACTTGGTAGGTCTTGCCGGAGGCGAGGTCGGCCGTGATGGCCGTCAGCAGCGGTTCGGGGGTACCGGTGAGGCCGAAGAGCGCGCGGGCCGCGGGAAGCCGGGCCGCCTCCGGCCCGCTGACAGCCGTCCCGGTCAGCGGGCCCACGGCCCACTCGGGGCTGAGGGACGCCAGCGCGGGGGCCACGGAGAGGGCGAACCCGTCCAGGTACAGAGCCAGTTCGGGCGCCGCCGCCGCGGCCCGCTCGCCCCAGGGGGTGAGCAGCAGCGCGAGGTGGATCGGCTCGTTGCCGTCGAGATCCGGCGTGGTCAGCCGGGCGCGTACGGCCGTCAGCAGATCCTCGTCGAACGGAAGCGGGGCCTGGGCCGGTGTCCGGCCGCCGAGGAATCCGACCGCCGCGCCCAGGGCGTGGGGACGGTCGCCCAGGTCGCGGGCGAGCAGGGGTGCGGCCTGCGCGGGAGCCAGTCGGACCAGGGCCTTCAGCGCGAGATCCGCGAGGGCGCCCTGGTGGGAGGTGAGCGCCACCAGCTCGGGAACGGCAGGGCCGGCGAGCGGGCCGAGCTTGTCGAGGACTCCCAGGGCGGAGCGCGCCGAGGCCCGGTCCGCCAGCAGCGCGATCACCGCGTCCGCGAGCCGCGCCGGGGCGGCCCGCGAGAGCAGGCACGCCTGCTCGGCCGCCCACAGCGCCTCCGCGCGGGCCTCGGTGTCCGTCGTCCTCAGCGCGGCGTCGAGCAGATCGAGGGCCGCTTCGCGGTCGGCGGGCGTACCGCGGCGGAGCAGGGCGTCGGTGACGCACTGGAGCGGTTCCGTGCGTTCGGTGTCGAGCCGGCCGGCGACCAGCCGGTCGGCGGGGAGCAGCGCCAGGACCGTGTCGTGGTGCGCGCCGGTCCACGGCAGGCCGAGGTCGAGACAGCCGAGGACCGCGGCGATCCGCAGCTCGGCGGGCTCCTCGCCGTCGAGCGACGCCGTCGCGAGCGTCCGCGCGGTCTCCGCCGCGCCCATGCTCGCGTCGGCCAGTCTCACCAGCCCCGCCAGCAGCTCCGCCCGTACGAGCGGCTCCTTCTCCCGGGTCCAGCGGCCCGCCAGCGCGGGAAACACCGCTTCCGCGGCTCCCGTGCACGCCGCCGTCCAGGCCGCCGCCTGCCGTACGTCCACCGCGTCGGACTCGATCAGCGGCAGGATCAGCCGGAGTTGTGCCACGGCCGCCGCCTGGCAGTCGCCGGGCGGCGTCCCGTCGTACACGCCGTCCCCCTCGGCTATGCCGCCGACGAAAGCGACCAGTTCGGCGGTGCGCACGCCGGCCGCGGCCAGTCCGGCGAGATACCGCACGGCGCACGCCGACGCGCTGTACACCGACCCCTGGTGGAGGATGCTGCCGTACAGCTCGCCGATGGCCTCCTCCGCGTCGGCCGCGTCCTCGCTCGCCAACGCCCGCAGCAGGTCCGGCACATCGTCGGCGTCGCCGTAGGCGTGGTCCAGCTCGGCCCACGGGCGGTCGTCCAGATCGGCGAAGACCTGGGCGACGGACGGGACGTCACTCTGTGTGAGATTCATGTTCCGGATACTGCCATGGGGGTCTGACAATGCCCCCGGACCGCCGAGGCTCACCGCTCGTCACTGCCCGGCCGGGCGCGCGCGTGCGTGCATCCGCTCGCCCTGCGGCCCGAACAGGCTGAGGACTTCCGCCGCTCCCGGTCCCGCGCTGGTCCACACGTGCGGAGTACGGGTGTCGAACTCGACCACCTCGCCCGGGGTGAGGATCAGATCGTGCTCGCCGAGGAAGAGCCGCAGCCGTCCGGCGAGGACGTATATCCACTCGTAGCCCTCGTGCACCTGCTGTTCCAGCTCCCCCAGCCGCAGCCGCCCGGCAGGGATGATCAGTTTGTACGCCTGCATACCGCCCAGATGGCGGGTCAGCGGCAGGAAGGTCATGCCGTGCCGGGTGAAGGGGCGGAAGTGGACACGGGGGTCGCCGGTGCGCGGCGCGTTCACCAGCTCGTCCAGCTGTACCCCGTACGCCTTGGCCAGCGGGAGCAGCAGTTCCAGCGTGGGTTTGCGCTGCCCGGACTCCAGACGCGAGAGCGTGCTGAGGGAGATCCCGGTCACCTCGCTGAGCCGGCTCAGGGTGGTGCCGCGATCCCGGCGGATGGCCCGCAGCCGGGGGCCGACCCCGGTCAGTACGGTCTCGAAGCCGCTGTCGTCCGTCTTCGGGTGGTCGGCTGTGCCCGCGCCCGTGCCTGTTTCCGTGCCTGTTTCCGTGTCCGCCATCCTTCCATTGCCGTATCGGCAACTCCGTTTGTCAAGTGAGGGTTGTCCACAGGCCGGCCCGGGCCGTCGCGGCCTCGCGTAATGTCATGCCAGGCCGGTGCATACCACGGGGAAAGGGCCGAAACGTGATCCACGCGCTCCGCCGACTGCTGCTGATCCTGCTGCTGCCGGTGCTCGTCCTCTGTGCGGGCTGCACGCCCTCGGCGTCGGGTGCCTCCGCCGGGCTGGACGACCCCGCGAAGAAGGACATCGCCATGCGGCTGGTCTCCAGCGCGGAGAACTCCTCGCTGGACTGGCGGGCCCAGTACGGCTACATCGAGGACATCGGCGACGGCCGCGGCTACACCGCCGGCATCGTCGGCTTCTGCACCGGCTGCGGCGACCTGCTGCATGTCGTCGAGCGCTACACGAAGGCACGGCCGGACAACGCGCTGGCGCCTTTCCTGCCCGCCCTGCGGGCCGTCGAGGGCAGCGACTCCCACGAGGGGCTCGGCAGCGCCTTCACCGCCGCGTGGAAGAAGGCGGCCGAGGACATAGCGCTGCGCGCGGCGCAGGACGCGGAGCGCGACCGTATCTACTTCACCCCGGCGGTCTCCCGGGCGAGGGCCGACGGGCTCGGGGCGCTGGGGCAGTTCATCTACTACGACGCGTATGTGATGCACGGTTACGGCGACGCGAAGGACTCGATCGGCTTCCGTACGATCCGGGAGAACGCCCTGCGCAAGGCCAAGTCGCCCGAGCGGGGCGGCGACGAGACCGAGTATCTCGACGCGTTCCTCGACGCGCGCGTGGCCGCGATGCGCCGCGAACCGTCCCACAAGAACACCAGCCGGATCGACACGGAGCAGCGCGTCTTCCTCGACCGGGGCAATCTGGACCTCGACCCGCCGCTCGACTGGAAGACGTACGGCGACTCGTACCACATCGGCTGAGCCCCGCGCGGGGCCGCGCGGCCCGGACGAAAGACCCCACGGGAGTCCTACGGGCGGCCGTCCGCCGTGATCCGCGCCAGCCGTCGCGCCTCGCTCCGTGTCGCGCGCGCGAGGGCGTCCTCGTCGACCGTCGTCAGTCTGCCCTCCTCGACCACGGTCCTGCCGTTGACGAGGGAGAGCGTGATGGGGGCCGCCGCCCCCAGGACCAGCGCGGCGACCGGGTCGGCGATGGACGCGTGGGCCAGGGTGTCCAGCTTCCAGAGCACGAGATCGGCGAGCTTCCCCGCCTCGATCGAGCCGATCCGGTCGGCCCTGCCCAGCACCTGGGCGCCGCCGTACGTACCGAGGCGCAGCGCCTGCCGCACCGTCAGGGCCGTCTCGCGGTGTGTGCCGAGGCGGTTGATGAGCAGCGCGTTGCGCAGTTCGGTGTGGAGTTCGCCCGACTCGTTGGAGGCGGTGCCGTCCACACCGAGGCCGACCGGGATGCCCGCCGCCAGCATGTCGGGGACGCGCGCGATCCCGGCGGCCAGACGGGCGTTGGAGGACGGGCAGTGGGCGACCCCGGTGCCCGTACGGCCGAAGGCGGCGAGGTCGGAGTCGTTCATATGGACGCAGTGGGCCATCCACACGTCGGAGCCGAGCCAGCCGGTGGACTCGAAGTAGTCGGTCGGGCCCATGCCGAACAGCTCCTTGCAGAACTGCTCCTCCTCCACCGTCTCACTGCCGTGCGTATGCAGCCGTACTCCCCTGCGCCGGGCCAACTCCGCGCCCTGACGCATCAGTTCGGTGGAGACGGAGAACGGCGAGCACGGCGCGACGGCGATCTGGGTCATCGCGTCCGGCGAGGCGTCGTGGTGGGTGTCGATGGTCTCCTCGGTGGCGGCGAGCGCGCCGTCGAGCGACTCGACCGCGAAGTCCGGCGGCAGCCCGCCGTCCGACTCGCCGCGGTCCATGGACCCGCGGGCCAGGGTGAACCGTACGCCCGTCTCCGCCGCCGCCCCGATGATCGCGCCCGACAGATCGCCCGTGCCGCGCGGATAGACGTAGTGGTGGTCCATGGCCGTGGTGACGCCGCCGCGGGCCATCATCGCGAGCGATCCGCCGGCCGCCGCCCTGATCATGGGCTCGTCGATCCGCGCCCACGTCGGATAGAGCGCGACGAGCCAGTCGAAGAGGTGGTGGTCGGTGGCGAGTCCGCGGGTGATCCACTGGTAGAAGTGGTGGTGCGTGTTGACCAGCCCCGGGGTCACGAGATGCCCGGTGCCGTCGATCCGGCGGACCACGTTCTCCAGCCCGGCCGGGGCGGGGCCCGCGCCGACGGACTCGATCAGCCGGTCCGCGACGACGACATGGCCGGAGGCGTACTCGGTGTCGTGCGCGTCGACCGTCGCTATGGCGCAGTTCTCAATGACGATGCGCGAGGGGGTTCGCGGAGCCATCATGGCGGACTTCCTCTTCCTCGGTCAGAGCGTGGTCGTGTCGACCGGGATCCGCGCGTCCGCCCCGTCCCGCAGCACGGTGGCCTCGATCAGTCCGTACGGGCGGTCGGCCGCGAAGTAGACCGCCCCGTCGGCGACATCGTTCGTCAGGCCGAACGGCTCCAGGTCGACCAGGAAATGGTGCTTGTTCGGCAGCGAGAAGCGGATCTCGTCGATCTCGTGGCAGTGGTCGACGACCCGCGCGCCCATCGCGTACAGGGTCTGCTGGAGCGAGCGGGAGTAGGTGCCGGCGAAGGCGTCGAGTATGTGGCGTCTGGCCTCCTCGTACGACCGGTTCCAGTCGGGCGTGGGCGCCGGTCCGTCGGGGCCGCCGTCCCAGCCGTACCGCCACCTGGCCGACACATCGGTGGCCAGTATCCGGTCGTACTCCTCCTTGAGCGTGGTGTAGCGGTCCTTGGCGTATCCCCAGAACTCGGAGTCCGTCGAGTTCAGTACGGTCAGGTCCTTGAGCCCCGAGACGACCTGCCACCGCGCGCCGTCGTAGGTGATCTCGGCGACGCGTGTCTCCTGGCCCTTACGGGCGAAGGAGTGTCCTGCCAGCCGCTCCCAGGCGTACTCCTCGATCCGGACGCGCGCCCGGTGGATCGACTCCTGGCTGGTCACGAAGTGCCGGGCCAGCTCGATGCCGAAGTGCTCGGCCGACTCCGTGCCGCGCTCCTTGGCGAACGCGTACACCGTGTTCTTGGTGGTGTCGGTCGGCAGGACATTGGCGTTGTCGCCGGAGTAGTGCACCTCGTCCATGTCGCCCGAGAGCGCGACGGAGACGCTGAGGTCCTTGATGTGGTGGGTGTCGCCGTCCCGGACGACCTTGACGACGCGCGTCTCCGCCTTGCCGTACTGGTTCTGGCCAAGAATCGTGGGCATGTCTGTGCTCTAGCTCCCTCGGTATACGGAGTAGCCGAACGGGTTGAGGAGCAGCGGTACGTGGTAGTGCTCGCCGGGGCGGACGCGGAACGTGACCGTCACCTCCGGGAAGAACGGCGCACCGCCGTCGTCGCTGCCGTCGACGCCGTCGGCGTTCTTGGCGGTGAGATACGGATCGGTCTCGAAGTCCAGGCGTACGCGTACGGTGCCGGCCGGCAGCGCGGGCAGCTCCCCGCACCGGCCGTCGCCGTCGGTCAGCGAACCGCCGAGGTCCGTCCAGCGCGCGCCGGGGCCGCCGCCCAGGGCCGCGAGGGTGACGGGGACACCGGCGGCGGGGCGGCCGAGGCTGGTGTCGAGGATGTGCGTGGAGACGGAGGCGGGTGCCGCCGCCTCGGTCTCCTGCCCGGTCTCGTCCGTCGCCGGCGCCGCGAGGCGGGCCAGCCGGATGCGGTTGATCTTGCCGAGTTCGGTGCGCGCGATCTCCCGCTCCCGCTCGGGCGGGTGGCCGAGGCGGGTCCGCAGCGCGTCGCGCATGTCCTCCGCGCTCGCGCCCGTGGCGCAGATCAGAAAGACATGCCCGAACCGCTCCTGGTAGGCGAGGTTCAGATCGAGCATCTCGGCCCTGAGCGCGTCGGACGCGTCCGCCATCCCGCGCTGCTCGCGGGCGGAGGCCGGGTCGCCGGGCCGGGGGCGGCCGATCGGCGGGTGGCCGGCCATGGCCTCGTCGAGCTCCGCGCCGTCCAGTGCGCCCGTCGCGGTGTCGCCGGCGGCGAGGAGGTCGTCCGCCGTGGCGTACGGGCGGCGGGCGAGCAGCGCGTTCCCCCACGCCGTGCTGGCGCACACCTCGCGGAGCGCGGCCAGGGCCTCGGTGTCGGGGGCGGCGTTGAGGCGGGCCAGACCCGGCGGCGGAGTGAGCGGATCGCGCGGGGCGGACGTATCAGAGGGTGGCGACGGCACGGGAGCCTCCGTGGTTGCGCTGGGCGGGGCTGTGCCTTAGCTAACGCCCTGCGCGACACCACGTCAACAGTTTGTTGAATTTCGCGGCCCGGTCCCGGCCCGGGTCCAGTTCGGTCCCGGAGGCGCCCCGGACGCGCCCCGGGTCCGCCCCGGGTACGGCCACGGCTCCCATTCCGATCGCAGTTAAGACCACAACCCCTCACCACTCGGCTGGACTTCACCGCAACCTTCGGGCAACGCGTTGATCATGGAGCTCGGCGCCGTCGACCGCCACCCGGTCCCGCTGCGGCGCCCGCACCCGGCCGGACCGTACTGGCCAGTACCCCTCTTGGTGGCGGCCCGGGGGCCCCGTACGGCCGCACGGCCACCCGGCGCCACCCCCGCGGCCCGGCGCGGCGCGCTCCGTCCACTCCCGTCCAGGGATCCGAACCGCGCACCGCGCCGCTCCCCCTCCGATGCCGCCCGTACCGCTCCGACAACCGTCTGACCTGCGACGTCTCACGTCCGATTGGAGCATCGACACCCGTCGCAGCCCCCGGCCGGCACCACCCTCGGCGGTGCACGCGGCACCCCGGGGCGCGCGGCGAGCGGCGCGGGCCCGCCCGTCCGGGGAGGCCCGGCGCGGCGCCGTCCGCTCCGAGCGGAGCCAGTCGCACCGGTTGTGAGGCCGATGTGGAGAGTGTGGACGAGGGGTGGGCGAGGAGCGTAGAGGGAGTGGACATAGCGGCCGATGTCGCCACGGTCTCCCATGTGGACCCCACGCGCCGGTATGCGGGATCTGCCCCACCTGATGGAGCGTCCAATTCCGGCCACCGTGGCAGATTGACATGGCGGCGGCGGCGCCAGCACGATGCGTCATGCCGCCGAGGGCCCCACTGACCGGCGCGCAACCAATCACTTCAGCCCGGCCCTGTTCCGGCCTGCCCCGTTTCCAGCGTGCGGCGGGCGGCGTCGTGTTGTGCGACCTCTGTGACACCACGAGGCGCGGAACGGACCGGGCACAGCAAAAGATGGGAAACGCATGGCCATATCGAGACGTGTCACGGCGTTGCGTCTGCTCGGGATCGGCGCCGCCGCCCTGGCCTTCACCACCGCCGCGGCGGGCTCCGCCTGGGCGGGCGACTGCCCCGGCGGCAAGGGCTGGGACAAGGGCAACCACGGGGGCTACAAGCCCGGTACGGGTGCCGGTACGCCGGTCACCCCGGTCTCCACGGCCGACAAGTGTGAGTTCTCCCTGGACGGCCGTGACTGGTACTCCCAGATCAAGGTCGACGACATCAACCTCAAGGCCGCCGACGACGGCAAGGTCCACGTCAAGGTCCGCACCGCGTCCGACGCCGCGAAGTGCACGGTGTCGCTCGCCTCGTACCGTACGCACGGCCCCACCTGGAACACCTCCGGTGAGCAGGTCTTCCACGACTTCGACAGCGTCGAGATCAAGCACGGCGGTCAGGACACGCTCGACGTGGCCTTCCCCGATGTCACCTGCTACGCGCAGGTCGACCTCTACCGGGGCAAGGTCAAGTACGACGGTCTCAAGGACGCGAACGACGGCTTCGAGCACGGCGACCTGCCGATCGGGCCCAGCCGTCCGGTCATCAAGGACAAGCTGATCGCCGCCTGGAACGGCGGCACCAAGGACTGCACCGCGCAGGAGATCCCCCCGGCGCCGGAGCCCTCCACCGAGACGCCGTCGGAGGAGTCGACGCCGCCGGCCGAGGAGACGCCCTCCACCGAGACGCCGTCCGAGCCGACCACGCCGGAGGAGACGGCTCCGGAGAGCCCGAAGCCCTCCGCGAGCGAGCCCACGCCGGCCACCTCGGAGCCCACGCCGACCGCGTCCGAGCCGACCGACGAGGCGTCCTCGACGCCGCCCAACACGCCGAGCCAGGCGTCCACCGGCGGTTCCGGCGGCGGAGACCTGGCGGAGACCGGTGGCGGCAATGTCGTCCCGCTCGCCGCGGGCGCGGCCGTGCTGCTGGCCGCCGGTGGCGCGGTCGTGATCATGACCCGTCGCAAGAAGGCCGCCGCGAGCAGCTGATCCAGCCGCACGTGACGGAAACCGCCTCGCGCGGCCGGCGCCCCTCCTCCGAGGATGCCGGCCGCGCGAGGTGTTCTGTTTCTGAGTGGGTGCGCCCGCTTCAGCCGGTGGTGGTGTCGCCGTCCAGGGCCCTGGCGCGCTGCTCGTTGGCGTAGTTGATGTAGTTGTAGACGGTGAAGCGGCTGACCCCCAGGGCGCTCGCCACCGTCTCGACACCGTGCCGTACGGAGAACGCGCCGCGCGCCTCCAGCCCCCGGACGACCGACTGCTTGGTCCGGCGGTCCAGTTCGGCGAGCGGCCTGCCGTGCCGGCGCTCCAGGGCCGCCAGGATGTGGTCGAGGGACTCCGACAGCTGCGGCAGCCGTACGGCGAGCAGCTCCTCGCCCTCCCAGGTCAGCACGACATCGTCGGGCTCGGCGGCGGCCGGGGCCAGCAGTTCGCCGCCCATGGCGTCGACGAGCGGCTTCACGGCCAGGACGAAGGGGTGCTCCGGCGGTACGGTCACCGGGCACCGCCCCCGTCGGCGCCCCCGTCGGCGTCGGCGACCGCCGTCCCGCCCCCCTCGATCACATTGACCTGGAGCGAGATCCGGGTGGCGCCGACGGCCAGTGTCTCCCGCAGCATCGCGCCCACGGCGGCCAGTACGGCGTCCGCGCCGCCCTCCGCCGTATTGCCGAACGGCCCGACATCGACGGCGTCCAGCTCGGCCCCCCGGATGACCTCCCGGGCGACCACCGCGTGCGCGGGCGCCTCGTCGAGGTCGAAGGGTTCGGTCGTGAACTCGACTCTCAATCGCACTGTGTCCCCATGGCGTCGGCTCCGACCTGTACGCTCTCCCGGCCCTGCGGCGGGGAGGGCGCATCGCTCGGAGACGACCTTAACGGAACTCCCCGGCGGCGGCCCCGCCTCACCTCACCGCACCTTGCACACCTTCGGGGGCGTCCGGTCGATGCCGAGCAGCCTGAAGTAGTTCCGGCCGAGGGCGATGTCCCGGAACGCCTCGTCGCCCAGCGCCTTGTTGATACGGCTGGTGACCTCCAGCTCCTCCGCGTAGACCTGGTAGTCCTTGTTCGCGGCCGCCACGAAGTCGGTGCCGGGAATGGCCCTGGTCGGATAGCGGTCGAGGAACGCGGCGTACTTCTGCCGTACCCCCGGCCTGCTGAAGTACTGGTCCTCCAGCACCCGCCAGCTGAGGTCCAGCGTCAGCCGGGGGTAGCGGTCGAGGAGCCTCTCCAGGATCCCGATGTGCTGGTCGGGGTCCATCGTGGAGAGTTCCTTCGACAGCCCCATGTGCGCCCATACGATCTTGTTCTTCGGGTAGCGCCGGAGTGTCTCCTCCATCAGCGGGAGATACTTCGTCCGCTCGGCGTCGCTCCCGAGGTCCGAGTGGATGGTGATCGGAATGCCCCGGTCGCGCAGCACCTTCATGAACGGCGCCCAGTCCTTGATGTTCTCGCGCGTCGCGGGCTCGTGCTGGTTGGGGAAGAGCGCCTGCTTGACGAGGTTGACCTCGCCCGCCCACCGGAACGCCCCGGGGAACTCCTTGTCGTAGAGGTCGATCCCGCTCGGAATGGTCTCCGGGTGGTTCAGGTCCATGAAGGTCATGGAGAGTGCGAGTCCGGGGTCCTCGGGCCTCTCCTCCAGGTAGTTCGCGGCGTTGACGAAGTCGTTCTTCATGCTCGGCACCACGGGGACCCCGGGACAGTCCAGGTAGTACGTGCACCCGGAGTCCACGGGCAGGGTCTGGCCGATGCCGTACATGCTCGCGTAGCGGACACCGCTCTTGTGCAGATAGCCGGTGAGTTCCTCGAAGGGAATCGCCTTGCCGCCGAACGGGCGCGTGTGGAGGTGGCTGTCGACGACCGAGGTGTAGGGCTCCTTCGCCCGGTCGAAACACGCGTCCAGAGCCAGAACCGGCCCCGCCCCCGCCGGGGACGCGCCGATGGCCACCGCCGTCACCACGGCCCCCGCGACCGCGAACCGCCTGCTGATCCGAAATGTGCGATTGATGATAAACCTCCGCCGACACCAGGTGAGTTGGTGACCGAGATTCTCGCGGCGCGGCATCCGGCGTTCCCTGGAACCGGGCTGCCGACGGACATAAAACACTCGGATAGGTGAACGGTCCGTGACTGAGTCAAGGGGCCGGGGGATTGGTTCTCCTTCGAGTGGTCCGCCCCCGTAAGGACACACCTTCAGGGTTCCCGAGGCGTTCTCAAGCCGTCCGGCCGGACGGCGGCCGGGGTGCGAGAAGTGAGGGAGTGTTCCTGTGGCATTGACGACGGCATCGGCCCGGACGGAGCTGGAGGCCGCGAACGCGGTCGGGGATCCGGTCGCCGATACGCTCGTGTCCGACATGATCGCCCATCAGGAGGTCGACGGGGTCAACGCCCTGTTCCGGACGATCGGCAAGCTGGGCCCCGGCCAGGACCTGTCGCAGCTTCCCGAGCGGCTGGCGCAGTTCCTCCGGGAGGCCGCGGCCCCGCCGCCGGACTGGAGCGAGGCCGATGTCAAGGCGGCCGAGGGGTTCTTCGCGCACCACCACGGTGAGGCGTCCATGCTCCAGGGCACCGTCGGCCTGATCGGCACCTATCTCTCCCCCACCGGGGCGTTCACCCTGCGCTCCACCGGCCGCCTCGGCGGGGTCGAAGGGCCGGGGCGCCGGCTCTCGCAGTCCTCGCGGCTGTTCCTCGACATGGGCGACAAGAACGCTCTGCGGGACGGCAGCCTGGCCGCGACCGTCACCAAGGTCCGGCTGGTCCACGCCTCCGTGCGGCAGCTGCACAAGAAGAGCGGCGTGTGGGACTACGCGAAGTGGGGGGAGCCCGTCTCCCAGAAGTACACCACCGGCGCCGCCTGCGTCTTCAGCACCCAGATCCTCCAGGCGATGCGCAATCTGGGCCTGGACGTCTCCCGCGACGACGCCCGCGGCTTCGTGGGGGCCTGGCACTACGTCAGCCACTACCTCGGCACCCCAGAGAAGTGGCTGCTGCCGAAGAACGCCGACGAGACCGAGGCGATCTGGAACCAGGAACGCGACAGGGAGTGGGCCAGGACCGACGACGGCGTCTTCATGACCGAGCAGGCCATCAACTTCTACAAGAAGTTCCTGCCGCCCGGCATCCACGACGCGTACGTCGCCATGGTCCGCACCGCGCTCACCGACAAGTACGCCGACATGGCCGGCCTCAAGCGCAGCGTCCTCGACGCGGCCGGCAAGCCCCTCGCCGCCGGTCACGGACTCTTCAGCGGCGCCGCGGGCGGACTCCTCGGCGGCGCCGCCAAGAACGTCGTCGGCGTCAACCCGTACAAGGAAGTCCTCGGCATCGCCTCGAAGGCGTTCAACGACGTCGAACGCCACGCCCTGACGCACGACCAGGACGACCAGCCCCAGATGCACCAGGAACTGGCCGACAACCGCTGACCGGCCACCGCACCCGGCCGCCCGGCGTGGCTCGCACCACGCCGGGCGGCCGGGGAGAGCAGGCGGGGAGGGCCGGCGGGCCCCCGGCCGCTACCCGGCTCCGGTCACCTGTTGGTCCACAGGTGCCAGTAGACGTCGCCCGAGGCGCACTGGTACCGGTCCCAGTGACCGCGGTCCACACCCTGCTGGCCGGCCCCCACGCAGTTCCCGTAGGTCCAGTACCAGTCGCGGTAGACCGGGAGGTTGTCCGCGGCGGCGGACGCCACGGGCGCAGCCGCCGCCTCGGCGACCGTCCCGGCGACCGCCTCGGACGCCCCGAGGCCGAGCGGCGCCGCGAGGGCGGCTGCCGCGACGAGGGCCGTCAATGACTTCCTGAACTTCATCTGGCTTCTCCCACTGTCGTGTTCACAGGTGCCGGACGGCCGGATCCTGGCCGGCCGCCGACTCAAGGAATACGGCCCCCGCGTTGTTCACGATCGGTGCGCCGCGGTGAACAGACGGATGCTGAACAACGCGGTACGGCAGAACTCCCGCCGGTTCAGCGCGGGATGCCGCACGGCGGCCGGTACGGCAGTCCGGGCAGGAAGCGGCGCGCCTCGGCACGCGAGAGGCCCGAGCCGCCCGTCATCCGGCAGATCCGGTCGGCGACCCGTTCCGTGTCGAGGTCCCGGAGCAGCGCCGTCCAGTCCTCACCGGCCGTCGCCAGCGTCCGGCCGTCCGGGGCGAAGGCCAGCGCGTCGACGGGCTTCGTATGCCCGGTCAGGACGGCCAGTTCGACGGGGTGGCGGGGGTCGGCCAGGTCCCACAGCCGTACGGGACGGTCCGCGCTCGCGGTCGCCAGTGTCCGGCCGTCCGGACTGAAGGCGAGGGCCTTGACCGCGTCGGTGTAGCCACCGGGCGCGGAGAGCTGGATGGGGGCTCGGGGGTCGGTGACGTCCCACAGCCGCAGCGCGCGGTCGTCGCCCGCCGTCGCCAGGATGTGGCCGTTCCGGGGGCTGAACGCCACGGCCTTGACCACGTCCTGATGCGCGGTCAGCACGGCCCGCGCGCGCGGTCGGCGCGGGTCGGTGACGTCCCACAGCCGTACGGTACGGTCCGCGCCGCCCGTGGCGAGGAGCCGGCCGTCGCGGCTGAACGCCACCGATTCCACCTGGTCTCCGTGGGCCGTGAAGACGGTGAGCTGCTTCGGGCGGAGCGGGTCGGCGGTGTCCCACAGCCGTACGGTACGGTCCGCGCCGCCGCCCGCCAGGACCCGGCCGTCCGGGCGGTACGCGACCGAGTTGACGGCGTCGCGGAAGCCGGTGAGCGGGGCCCGGGGGCGTGGCGTCCCCTGCCCCGGCATGTCCCAGAGGCGCACCGTACGGTCGAGGCCGGCCGACGCGAGGGTGCGGCCGTCGGGCGCGAAGACCACTTCGTTGACGGCGGCGGTGTGCCCGGCCAGGACGGAGCGGGGCACGGGCCGGTACGGGTCGCGCACGTTCCACAGCCGTACGGTGCTGTCGTAGCTGGCGGTGGCGACCGTACGGCCGTCGGGGCTGAACGTCACGCCGTACAGCGAACTGGTGTGGCCGAGGAGAACCGGCCCCGGCAGGTCCCAGAGCCGGGCCGTACGATCGGCGTCGCCCGCGCTGACGAGGGTGTGGCCGTCCTCGCCGAAGGCGAGCGAGGCGACGATTCCGGTGTGGCCGCCGAGCGTGTTCAGGAGGCGGGCCCCGGCCGGGGCGGTGAGGTCCCAGAGTCGGATCCTCGCGTCCACACCGCCGCTGGCGAGGGTGCGGCCGTCGCGGCTGAAGGCGAGGGCGCGGACGGCGTCGGTGTGCCCGGTGAGGACGGCGCGCGGAGTGCGGCTCGCCGGGCCGCCTGATCCGGTGGCGCCGGCAGATCGGGTGACGTCAGCGGATTCGGTGACGTCAGCGGATCCGGTGACGTTCCAGAGGCGTACGGCGTGGTCGCGGCCGGCCGTGGCGAGGGTGCGGCCGTCCGGGGAGAGCGCGAGGGCCCGGACCGGAAGCGTACCGACGCGGATGGGGCCGACGGCCGGTGCAACAGCGGAACGCGGCGTCTGGACCGCCGCGTCGCAGGGCGGCCGGTCCTGGGCCGGCCGCGCGGGGGCCGGATCGGCCTGCGCGGGGGCCGGATCGGCGAGGCCCCACAGCCAGGCGCCCCGCTCGCCGCCGGCGGCGAGCGTGCGGCCGTCGCGTCCGAACACGAGTGAGTCCAGCCGGTCCCCGTCGCCCGGCAGCACCCCGGCCGGGGTGAGCGCCGGGGCCGCCCGGCACCGGCGCGCCGTGTGCCACAGCCGTACGGCGCTGTCGCCGCCCGCCGTGGCGAGGGTGCCGCTGTCCCGGCCGAACGCGACCGCGACAACGGCGCCCCGGAGTGCGGCCGGGGGCCCGGTGTGCGCCGGGTCGGAGACGTCCCACACCCGTGCGCGCCCGTCCTCGTCGGCCGCCGCGAGCAGCCGCCCGTCGGGGCTGAACGCCATCGACCGGACCGTGCCCGGCCGCCCGTCGAGCGTGGCCAGCGGGCGCGGCCGGTACGGATCGGCGATGTCCCACAGCCGTACGGCACGGCCGCGTTCGGCGGTGGCCAGCACGCGCCCGCCGGGGCGCGGGGCTACGGCGTCGACCCGGCCGGCGGCGACGAGCCGGGTCGCGTACGGCGTGGCGAACGAACTGAGCAGTGCGCCGCGCGCGGCGACGGTGGGGCGCAGTCGGTACGCGCTCAGGCCGAGCTGGAGCGCGCCCGCGGGGTCGGTCGGCCGGAGGGCGGCGGCCTGTTCCGCGATGCGCTGCGAGACGGCCGTGTCGCGCTCCCCGGTGGCCTGGCGCTGGGCGTGGACGGCGAGTCCGGTGGCGGTCGCCGTGCAGACGAGGAGGAGGGCGAGCAGCAGCGTGAGGTGGCGCAGCCTGCGGGTGCCGCGCCTGGCCGCCCGTTCCGCGGCCTCGTGTGCGGCCACGCTCGCGCCGAGGAACGCGCGCTCCCGGTCGCTCAGCACGCCTCCGGCCCCCGGCCCGGCACCGTGCCCGGCCGCCCACTGGCGGGCCCCGGCCAGCCTGACACCCCGGTAGAGCGCGCCGGGATCGCGCCCCACCGCCTCCCACGCGTGCGCCGCCTCGGTGAGCGCGCGGTGGATCCGCTGCCCCTCACGGTCCTCCAGCAGCCAGCTCCGCAGCCGGGGCCAGCAGCGGATCAGCGCCTCGTGCGTGATCTCGACGCTGTCGCGGTCGAGTGTCAACAGCCGTGCCCGCGCGAAGCGTTCGAGGACGTGGGCCGTGTCGGTGGCGCGGCCGGCACTCCGTGGGGGCGGCACCGTACACGTTGAGCTTCCCGGCGGCGTGGTGTGCGGGTACAGGTCGAGTTCGGCGCGGGTGATGCGGCGCTTCGTGTCCTCGGTGCCCTCGCCCAGCGCGGTCAGCCTCAGCAGCAGGTCGCGGGCCGCGCGTTGCCGCTCGGGCGAGAGCGCGCCGTACAGGCTTTCGGCCGTGTGGGCCAGGGCGCCGTCGATGCCGCCGGTGGCCTGGTAGCCGGCCAGTGTCAGGGTGGTGCCGCGGCGGCGGTGCCAGGTTTCCAGGAGGGCGTGGGAGAGCAGCGGGAGGACCGCTGCCTGGCCCTTCGCCTGGCTGACGAGTTCGGTGACCAGCGCGCCTTCGACCTGGTGACCGGCGCCCACCGCGGGCCGGACGACGGCCCGGCGCAGCTCGTCCGTGGTCATGGGGCCGACCGGCAGCTGCGCCCTGCTCATCGCGCGGCCCAGCTCGGCGTGGTCCGTACAGTGCGCGTAGAAGTCGGCGCGTACGCCGACGACGACGCGGCAGCGGCTGTTCTCCGCGGTGGCGGCGGTGAGCAGCGCGTCGATGAACCGGGCGCGTTCGGCGGGATCGTGGCAGAGGGTGAACACCTCCTCGAACTGGTCGACCACCAGCAGCAGTTCCGTCCCTTCCGGCCGCTCCGCGAGGATCTGGCGTACGGCGCGGTGCAGGGCGCGGGGCGAGTCGGCCAGGTCACGGACGAGTGCGCCGGGCGAGGTGCCGGCCGGTCCCGCGAGCCGGGTCGCGGTCTCCTCCAGCGGGCAGGGCCCCGGGGTGAGGACCACCGCCGGCCGGTCGGGGGTCCCCCGTAGCCAGGCCGGTACGACGCCCGCGCGCAGCAGCGACGACTTGCCCGCACCCGACGCCCCGACCACGGTGACGAACCGCCTCGACTCCAGCAGGTCCGTCATCTCCTCGATCAGCCGCTCGCGGCCGAAGAACCTGCTCGCGTCCTCGGCCCGGAACTCCGTCAGTCCCGCGTACGGCGCGGAGTCGGCCCGGGATTCCGCCGCGGATTGCGCTGGGGACCGTACTGAGGTGCGCGCCGGGGTGCGCGTTGGGGAGCGCGCCGCCTCCTCCCGCGCGTGCTCCGCCGCCAGCGCGTGCCAGCGCCGCTCCCACTCGGCGCGATCGCCCCCGCAGGCCGTCGCGTAGGCGACCGTCACCGCCAGGCTGGGCAGCTTGGCTCCGGCGGCGGCCGAGGAGAGCGCGGCGACCGAGTAGTGGGAGATGCGGGCGAGTTCGCGGTAGGTCGGGCTGCCCGCCCGCTGCCGTAATCGCCGCAGCTCCGCCGCCAGCCGGAGCGGCGCGCCCTCCCCCTCGCCCAGTGGGCGTTCCCCTCTCGGCACTGTGGCCCCCCCTCATCACGCGGTGGTCGGGCCCCGCCCCGCGGTCGGAGCAAGGCCATGCGTACCCGGAGCAACCGGGGCGGGCCCGTGCCGGTTGCTCCCGGTGCCGGGAACTCACCCGGACGAGACGCACGCACGGACGGATCCGCGCGGGCGGTAGGGTCCTGGCGGCAAGGCCCGGACGGGCCACCGCGCGGCCGGAGGAGGCGCGATGAGCGACCGGAACGACGACGCGGCGATACGTGCTCTGCTGGCGGAGGCCGGGTTGCCGGCGGACCGTACGGTCCGTATCGAGCCGGTCGGCGGCGGTACGTACAACGCCGTGCACCGCGTCGTGCCGCCGGAGGGCCCGCGCCTCGTCATCAAGCGTCCGCCGCCGGCCGCGGCCCCCGCGATGACCTACGAGCAGGGGCTGCCGGCCGCCGAGGCGCTGTACTACGAGCTGGTCGCCCGGCACACCACGGTCCCCGTCCCCGAGGTGGTGCGGTTGAGTGGCGAGTGGCTGCTGATGACGGAGTGTCCGGGCCGTCCCTGGCACGAGGCCCGCCCCGCGCCGGCCGACGAACCCCGGCTGCGGCGCGAACTGGGCGCCCTGGTGGCGCGGGTGCACCGGATCACCGGGACGGTGTTCGGCTATCCGTCCCGTCCCGCCGCCGACTGGCGGACCGCGTTCGGCGGGATGCTGGAGGCGGTGCTGTCGGACGCCGATCGCTACGCGGCGCGGCTGCCCGTGCCGACCGGCCGGATCCGCGCGCTGGCCGCCGCCGCGGCGCCGGTCCTGGACGAGGTGACGGTGCCGGTGCCCGTCCACTTCGATCTGTGGGAGGGCAACGTCCTCCTCACCGGCGCGGGCGCGGACACCCGTATCGGCGCGCTGATCGACGGCGAGCGGATGTTCTGGGGCGATCCGATCGCCGACTTCGTCTCGCTCCAGCTCCTCGGCGACCCGGACGACGATCCGGATCTGCTGCGGGGGTACGGCATCGACGGCTTCTCGGAGAGCGAGTCGCTGCGCCTCGCGCTCTACCAGACGTATCTGTATCTGATCATGCTGGTGGAGGCGGTGCCCCGCGGCTGCCCACCCGGCCACCACGACTGGCTCCGCCAGGACGTCGCCCCGCGACTGACGGCCGCCCTGGTGGACGTGGAGACGTACGGCGGCTGATCACCGCCCTGCGCCGAGCCCCTTCCCGCCCTCGAAGCGACGGTCGTGAGAGCGCGTTTGTCACCCTGCCGACACCCCCGGAGGAGTGACACAACCTGATCGAACGAGTTTGAAACCGGGCCACCAGAGCGCGCACGCCCAATCCGCCGTATTAGAACTCACGTTCACCAAATACCCCCCGATCGGGCCGTGACGGGACCGGATCCGGCGCGTTTTTAGAGCATCAGTGCCACTTCACCGCCCAGATGGAGGACGCCATGCATCCCACCCCCGCTCCCGCGCAGCAGCCGCCCAGAATCGAACAGCAGCTCAGCTCGCGCACGCAGCGCGTTGACAGCAGCGCCATCGACTCGGCACGTCCGGATACGGGACGGGCGGCATGAGCGAGCCCACCGATGATGCGTCAGCCGACAGCTTCCCGGGGCCGCGCACCGCCCCGCCGACGCCCGCCGCCACGGCCGTGGCGGCGGAGGCGGAGGCGAACACCGCCGCGGCGCGAATGCGGTACGTGGATCTGACCGGCAGCCGTGAGGCGGCCGGCCGCTCGATCCGGATGCGCGACATGGCCCGGCGTCTGCCGCAGTTGGTACGGCGGTCGCTGGCGCTCGCCTGGCGGGTCGACCCCCGGGCGACCGTCGGCCTCCTGCTGTGCCAGGCGGTCGCCGGCGCGACGCAGGCCCTGGGCCTGGTCGCGATCAGCGGCACCCTGACCGCGCTGCTGACCGGCGGAGACATCTACCAACGGCTCCTGCAGGCATGGCCGTCCGTCGCCCTGCTGGCCGGCGCGTCCGGCGTACGGGCGCTCCTGGGAATCACCGTCAGCTGGCTCTCCTCCCGGCTGGGCCCGCTGATGTCGCGCGAGGCCGAGCAGATGCTGCTCACCGGCTGCGCCGAGGTGGAGCTGTGCGCCTACGACGAGCCCGACTTCAACCGCGACCGCGAGGCCGCCGACCGCGGGGCGCAGGTCACGGGAGACCTGATCAACGAGGGCCAGGACCTGATCGCCTCGGCGGCCTCCTTCCTCGCCGGCGCCGTCGTACTGGCCGGGGTCCACTGGGTGCTCCTTCCCCTGCTGGTGGCGGCCAGCCTGCCGCAGGCGCTGTCCCAGGTCGGCGCCGCCCGGGTGCGCTACCTGGCGAACCTGCGCAGCAACGGCGACAACCGGATGCTGTCGGTGCTGCGCTGGCACATCTACACGAAGGCCGCCGCCGACCAGATCCGGGCCGGCACCATGGCCGGCTTCCTCTCCGGCCGGTACCGGCAGACGGTCGCCCGGATCAACAGCGAGGACCGGGCCGCGGCCGACAAGGGGGCGCGGATGTCCCTGGTCGGCGCGGTGTGCGGAGGCGTGGGGTCGGCGGTCGTGTGGGGGGCGGTCCTGTGGCTGCTGGCCACCAGCCGTATCACCGTCGGGTACGCCGGGACGGCCGTCTTCGCCCTGCAGACGGTAGGGCAGTCGGTCCGCGGGCTGGTCGCTGTCGGGGCGCGAGCCGTGCGCACGGGCCTGTACATGGACGACTGGAACGGATTCCTGGAGAAGGCCGGCGGATTCCGTATGCGCCGGGGCCGGCGGCGGCCCGGGCCGCCGGAGAGGATCGAGGTCAGGTCGGTCTCCCACCGCTACGCCGGCAAGGACCGGGACGCGCTGTCCGATGTCTCGCTGACCCTGCGCCGAGGCGAGGTCACCGCCCTGGTCGGCTTCAACGGCTCCGGGAAGTCGACGCTGTCGAAGCTGGTCAGCGGCCTGTACCTGCCCACTGAAGGGCAGGTGCTGTGGGACGGCACCCCTACCACCGACGCCGACCCGCAGGCGCTGTGGCGACAAGTGGCCCTGGTGCCGCAGGACTACGCCCACTGGCCTCTGACGGTGCGCGAGAACATCACCCTCGGACAGCCCTCGCCGCGCGGCGACGCGGCGGTGCGCGAGGCGTGCGAGGCCGCCGGCGCCGACGAGGTCGTCGACAGGCTCGGCGCCGGTCTGGACACCCTTCTCGCCCGCGAGTGGCTCAACGGGGAGGAGCTGAGCGGCGGCCAGTGGCAGCGCATCGCCCTCGGGCGCGCGTTCTTCCGCGAAGCGGGGCTGCTGGTGCTCGACGAGCCGACCGCCAACCTCGATCCCCGTGCGGAGTACCGGATCTTCCAGCGGCTGCGGGACCTGGCACGGGACCGGGTGGTGCTGCTGGTGACCCACCGCATCACCAACGTCGCCGTGGCCGACCGGATCATTGTCCTCGACGAAGGAAGGATCGTGCAGGAAGGCACCTACCAGGAACTCGCCGGGCGGGAGGGCCTGTTCCAGCAGCTGCTGTCCTATCAGGTCACCTCCGATCCAGCTCCAGCCCCGAGTGACGGCGAGAAACACGGCACACACGCATAGCCGACCCGGCGCCCGGGGAAGCCGCCACCGCGGCCGGGCTCCTCCGACCGGTCCCCGGCCCTCCCCTCGGGTTCAGCGGGCCGCGCGGGCCAGCTCGCGGCGGAGCCGGGTGAAGGGGCGTGGCCGGTTGGCGGCGAGGGCGGCGACGGGGTGGCCCGCGCGTTCGTAGACCGCCAGGAAGCCGTCGCCCGCGGCCAGGGGGCCGTCCGCGAGCGCACCGTCGGCGATCCGGACGGTGTCGCCCGGCCGGGTGCGGCCGGCGAACTGGAGCCGTACGCCGTACTGGTCGGACCAGAAGTACGGCACCCCGGTGACCTCCGCGACCGTACGGCCCGCCAGCAGGTTGCGGACCGCGACGGCGGGCTGTTCCGTGGCGCTGGTCCAGTGCTCGGCGCGGTGGCCGTCGAGGCGGGCGACATCGCCCACGGCCACCACCGTCGGCAGCGGGGTCGCGCCGCCCGCGTCGCACCGTACGCCGTCGTCGAGCGGCAGCCCGCTGCCCGCCAGCCAGCCGGTGCGGGGGCGGACCCCGACGCCGACCACGACCACCTCCGCGGGCAGCACCCGGCCGTCCGTCAGCTCCACCCCGTGCACCCGGCCGGCCGCTCCGCGCAGCGCGGTCACGCCCGTACCGGCGAGGAGTGGCACCCCGTGCGCGGCGTGCAGTCCGGCGCAGAACGCGGCCATGTCCGGGCCGAGTTGCGGGACCAGGGGTACGGCCGCCGCCTCCACGACGGTCACCTCGTGGCCCAAGGAGCGGCAGGAGGAGGCGACTTCGGCGCCGATGAAGCCCGCGCCGATCACCACCACCCGTACCGGGCCGCCGGACAGCTCCGCGCGCAGCGCCTCGGCGTCGTCCAGGGTGCGCAGGGTATGGACGCCGGCGAGGTCGACTCCGCCCAGGGTCCGGGGAGTCGCTCCGGTGGCGATCACCACCGCGTCCGTGCGCAGCTCCCGGCCGTCGGCGAGCCGCACCGCGCGTCCGCGCGGGTCCAGGCCGGTCGCCCGTACGCCGAGGAGCCAGGTCGCGTCGAGTTCACGCTCCTCCTCCGGGTCGGACAGCTCCAGCGCGGCCCGGTCGGCGGCACCGGTGAGGAAGTCCTTCGACAACGGCGGCCGGTCGTACGGGCGGTGGGGCTCGTCGCCGACGATCACCAGCCGGCCCTCGTACCCCTGGCCGCGCAGCGCCCGCGCCGCGTACAGCCCGGCGAGCGAGGCGCCGACCACGGTGACCGTCGACAGCGCGGCGGCGCGACCCCCGGCGGGGCTCGCGAGGCTCACGCGGCGTCCTCCTCGGCGGCCGGGTGCACATGGATGACGCCGTCGTCGACGGTGACGCGGTGGACACGTACGGGACGGCGCGCCGGCAGACAGGTCGGCTGCCCCGTACGGAGATCGAATGAAGCGGCGTGGAGCGGGCATTCGACCAGACAGCCCTCCAGCCAGCCCTCCGCGAGGGAGGCGTCCTGGTGGGTGCAGGTGTCGTCGATGGCGTACAGCGCGCCCTCGGCGTGGAAGACGGCGATCGGTGGCTGGGTGGTGTCGATGCGCATGGCCTCGCCCTCGGGGAGGTCCTCAAGGCGGCAGACGGGGATCACTGGCCCCCCTCTCACTCATCGGTATCCTTGTGTTCCATATCGGTGTTCCGCATCGCGCGAACAGGGAGCGTGATGCGCAACAGAATCGGCAATGGGGGGCTGACTCGTCAAGACCTCCCCGACGACGACGGCCGGGATCAGGCCGCCAGGTGGGTGAGAAAGACCCGATGACCAACAGAACCGAGAAGGCCGACAGAACAGGCAGGAATCACGGGAATCAGCGGAGGGACGGCGTCGTCACGGCGGACGACGAGGGAAAGGCGCAGCCCAGAGGGGCCGCGAGCGCGGTGCAGTCCGTCGACCGCGCGGTGAGTGTGCTGGAGATCCTCGCCCGCCACGGCGAGGTGGGCGTCACCGGGATCGCCGATGAACTCGGCGTCCACAAGTCGACCGCGTTCCGGCTGCTCGGCGTGCTGGAGAACCGCGGACTGGTCGGGCAGGCGAAGGAGCGCGGCAAGTACTACCTGGGCGCGGGGGTGCTGCGCCTCGCGGGCGCCGCCGCGGTACGGCTCGACATCTCGCAGGAGAGCGCGCCGCTCTGCCGGGAACTCGCCGACGAGGTGGGCGAGACCGTCAATATCGCGGTGCTGGACGACGACGCGGCCGTCAACATCATGCAGGCGCGCGGCGCCGCCTCGGTCACCGCCCACAACTGGCTGGGCCGGCGTACACCGTTGCACGCGACGTCCAGCGGCAAGATCCTGCTGGCCCATCTGCCGCCGTCGGGCCAGGAGCACGTGCTGGCACGGAAGCTGGCCCGCTTCACGCAGCGGACCGTGACGGATATCGGCGAGCTGCGCGCGCAGTTGCAGCTGGCCGTGGAGCGGGGCTACGCCTGCACGGTCGAGGAGCTGGAGATCGGGCTGAACGCGGTGGCCGCGCCGGTGCGGGCGCACGACGGGTCGGTGATCGGCACGATCAGCGTCTCGGGACCGGCGTACCGGCTCGGCGAGGAGAAGTTGCCCGTCCTGGCGGAACGTACGCTCGGCGCGGCGGCGGAGCTTTCCCGGCGCATGGGGTACGCCTTCTGAAGCACGCGCGGCGGGCACGCGGCACGAGGCGGGTACGCGGAGGGGGCGGCGGCGGAGCGATCCGGCCCGCCCCCTCCGCGTGCCCGGCGCACCCACCCCTCCGCGCGCCCGCCCGTTTCGCTCGCCCGCCCGTTTCGCTTGCCCGCCCGTTTCGCTTGCCCGGAGGCCCTTTTACCGGAGGTTAACTCGGCGCTCTTGACGCTGCGACGGCCCGTTCCCAAGATGTCTCTCATCACGCAATCGATAGTGCGATACGCAACAGGGCGTGTGGGTGTGTGGGTGCTGTGCTGGGCTACGCAGGGCTACCGCGGAGGAGTCAGGCCGTGTCACACGAGGTCCGCGCGGTTGTCGCGATGAAGAAGGACGCACCCGTCGAGGTGACGACGATCCTGGTCCCTGACCCGGGCCCCGGTGAGGTGCTCGTCTCCGTCCAGTCCTGCGGGGTGTGCCGCACCGATCTGCGGTACCAGGAGGGCGCGATCGGCGGTGGCGACGGGTTCCCCTATCTGCTCGGGCACGAGGCCGCCGGCACCGTCGAGTCCGTCGGCGAGGGCGTCACCGATCTCGTCCCCGGCGACTCCGTCGTCCTGGCCTGGCGGGCGCCCTGCGGTCGCTGCCGCTCCTGCCGCCGGGGCCGTCCGTGGTACTGCTTCGACAGCCGGGGCGCCCAGCGGTCCATGACGCTGCTCGACGGCACCCCGCTCACCGCCGCCCTCGGCATCGGCGGCTTCGCCGAACTGACCCTGGTCGCCGCCGGACAGGCGGTGAGGGTGGACCCCGCGGCCCGGCCCGAGGCCGCCGGGCTGATCGGCTGCGGGGTGATGACGGGATACGGCGCGGCCGTGCACACCGCCGGGGTGCGCGGCGGCGACACCGTCGCCGTGATCGGCTGCGGCGCAGTGGGCAACGCGGCCGTCGCCGGGGCCTCGCTGGCCGGGGCGCGGCGGATCATCGCCGTCGACACCGACGACACCAGACTCGACGGCGCGCCGCGCTTCGGCGCCACCCACACCGTCAACTCCCTCGGTACGGATCCGGTCCTGGCCGTCCGCGAGCTCACCGGCGGGTTCGGGGCGGACGTGGTGATCGACGCGGTGGGCCGGCCGGAGACGTACCGGCAGGGCTTCGCCATGCGGGATCTCTCGGGAGTGCTGGTGCTGGCCGGGGTGCCGGAACCGGACGCCACGGTCACCCTGCCGCTGCTGGAGGTGTTCTCGCGCGGCGGGGCTCTCAAGTCCTCCTGGTACGGGGACGCGCTGCCCAGCCGCGACTTCCCGGTGCTCGTCGATCTCTATCTGCGCGGCAAGTTCGATCTGGGCGCCTTCGTCTCCGAGACCCTCGCACTGGACGAGGTGGAGTACGCCTTCGCCCGGATGCGCGCGGGCGGCAGCGGCGACGAACCGCGCTCCGTAGTCACTGTCTGAACGCTCTCGCCCGCTCGCCCCTTCGGCCCGAACGAGGAGTGGTATGTCCGCAACCCCCCGCGATATTCCCCGCGTTGTCATCATCGGTGCCGGAATCGTCGGCTGCTCGCTGGCCGACGAACTCACCGCGCGCGGCTGGACCGATGTCACCGTTCTCGACCAGGGCCCGCTGGACGCGCCCGGCGGCTCCACCTCGCACGCCCCCGGGCTGGTCTTCCGTACCAGCCCCTCCAGAACGCTCACCGCGTTCGCCCAATACACCGTGGAGAAGCTGGGATCGCTCTCCGTGGACGGGGTCTCCTGTTTCCAGCCGGTCGGCGGCCTGGAGGTCGCCACCACCACGGAGCGCCTGGCCGAACTGCGCCGCAGGGCCGGCCTCGCCTCCTCCTGGGGAGTGCGGGGTGAGTTGATCACCCCTCAG
This sequence comes from Streptomyces sp. NPDC093109, assembly GCF_040701725.1. Lineage (NCBI taxonomy): Bacteria > Bacillati > Actinomycetota > Actinomycetes > Kitasatosporales > Streptomycetaceae > Streptomyces > Streptomyces sp. NPDC093109. Next base: position 126,507 of record NZ_JBFBEZ010000009.1, on the reverse strand, counting down.
GAGTGCCTGAAACTCTGGCCGTCGCTGAACGAGGAGCGGATCCTCGGCGGCTTCCACACCCCCGGCGACGGGCTGGCCCGCGCCCTGCTCGCCTGCCGCGCCCAGCGCGAGCGCGCCACCGCGCGCGGCGCCCGCTTCCTGGGCCGGCACACCGTCACCGGAATCGGTCAACTGGGCGGCCGGGTCACCGGCGTTGTCACCGACCGGGGCGACTTCCCCGCCGACCATGTCGTCTCGGCGGCGGGCTTCTGGGGGCCGGTGATCGGGCGGCTCGCCGGGGTGCCCGTACCGCTGCTGCCGCTCGCCCACCAGTACGTGAGGACCGCTCCGCTGCCCGAGCTGTACGGAGCGGTCGCCCCGCGCGCCGAGGCGAGCCGGCCCATCCTGCGCCACCAGGACCGGGACCTCTACTTCCGGGAACACACCGACCGGATCGGCATCGGCTCGTACGCCCACCGCCCGCTGCCCGTCGACCCGTTCACCGTCCCGGCGTTCGACGACGCGCCGGTGATGCCGTCCTCGCTGCCCTTCACCGAGGAGGATTTCGCGCCCAGTTGGCGCGACGCCACCGAGCTGCTGCCGCCGCTCGCCGCGAGCCGGGTGGAGGAGGGCTTCAACGGGGTCTTCTCCTTTACCCCGGACGGGATGCCCCTGCTCGGGGAGAGCCGTGAGCTGACGGGATTCTGGCTGGCCGAGGCGGTGTGGGTGACCCACTCCGCCGGGGCCGCGCGGGCCGTCGCCGAGTGGATGACCGGGGGAAGGGCCGCCACCGACCTCCACGAGTGCGACATCGACCGCTTCGAGGACGTCCAGCGCTCCCCCGCCTACGTCGAGGAGCGCGGCGCGCGGAACTTCGCCGAGGTGTACGACATCATCCATCCGCTCCAGCCCATGGAGCGCCCGCGCCCGCTGCGCACCGGCCCCTTCCACGCCAGGCAGCGGGAGCTGGGGGCGTACTTCCTGGAGGGCGGCGGCTGGGAGCGGCCCCACTGGTACGAGGCGAACGCGCCGCTCGCCGAGGGGATTTCGCTGCCCGGGCGGGACGCCTGGTCGGCCCGCCACTGGTCGCCGGTCGCCGCCGCAGAGGCGCGGGCGACCCGCGAGGGGGTCGCGCTGTACGACATGACCCCGCTGCGCCGCCTGGAGGTCACCGGGCCCGGCGCGCTCGCCTTCCTCCAGCGGATGACGACGAACAACCTCGCCAAGAAGCCCGGCGCCGTCACGTACACCCTGCTGCTGGACGAGGCGGGCGGGATCCGCTCCGATCTCACGGTGGCCCGGCTGGGCCCCGACCACTTCCAGATCGGCGCCAACTCCCCTGCGGACATGGAGTGGTTGCGGCGCCACGCACCCGACGCGCCCGGCTCCGTACAGATCAGGGACATCACCTCGGGCACCTGCTGCGTCGGGGTGTGGGGACCGCTGGCCAGGGCGCTGGTGCAGCCGCTGACCCGGGACGACTTCTCGCACGAGGGGTTCGGCTACTTCCGTGCGAGGCGGACCCATCTCGGCTTCGTCCCGGTGACGGCGATGCGGCTGAGCTACGTCGGGGAGCTGGGCTGGGAGCTGTACACCACCGCCGATCTGGGCGCCCGGCTCTGGGACACCCTGTGGGAGGCCGGGCAGCGGCACTCGGTGGTGGCGGCCGGCAGGTCCGCCTTCAACAGCCTTCGGCTGGAGAAGGGTTACCGCGCCTGGGGCCACGACATGACCACCGAACACACTCCCTACGAGGCGGGTCTGGGCTTCGCCGTACGGATGGACAAGGGCGAGTTCACCGGCCGGGCCGCGCTGGCCGCGCTCGGCGACCGGGCCGAGCGGCCTGAGCGCCGGCTGACCTGTCTGACACTGGACGACCCGGCCGCCGTGGTGCTGGGCAAGGAGCCCGTACGGGTGGACGGGGCGATCGCCGGATACGTCACCAGCGCCGCCTACGGATACACCGTCGGGCGGTGTGTGGCGTACGCCTGGCTGCCGGGCCGGCTGACACCAGGGACCGGGGTGCGGATCGAGTACTTCGGCGAACAGTTCGCGGCGACGGTCGCCGAGGAGCCGCTGTACGACCCGCGCATGACCAGGATCCGCAGCTGATACCGGAAGCCCCCTGCCGCCGTGAGGAGCACTCAGCCGTGACCATCACACCCCCCGTCCCCTCCCTGATCCCCACCCTCCCCGGGGCCGCCTACACCGACCCCGGGATCTTCCGGCAGGAGCAGGAGAAGATCTTCGAGTCGCTCTGGTTCTGCGCCGTCCGCTCCGCCGATCTGGCCGCCCCCGGCGCGTTCCGTACGGTCCGGATCGGCCGGGAGAGCGTGCTCGTCACCCGCTCCCGTACGGGCGGGCTGCGGGCCTTCCTCAACGTCTGCCGGCACCGGGGCGCCCGGCTGTGCACCGAGGAGTCGGGGCAGGTCAGGCGTAACCTCCAATGCCCGTACCACGCCTGGACGTACGACCTGGACGGCAAGCTGATCGCGGCGCCCAACCTGGTGAGAATGCCGGACGTCGACCGGGTGGCGTACGGGCTGATCCCGGTGCGGCTGCGGGAGTGGCTCGGGTACGCCTGGCTCTGTCTCGCCGAGGACCCGCCGTCGTTCGAGGAGCAGGTCATGGGCGCGGCGGTGGAGCGGCTCGGTGACGCCGCGTCGATCGAGCGCTACCGCACCGAGGGGCTGTCGCTGGGCCGGCGGATCAGCTACGACGTACGGGCCAACTGGAAGCTGATCGTCGAGAACTTCATGGAGTGCTACCACTGCGCCACCATCCACCCCGAACTCACCGATGTACTGCCGGAGTTCGCGGAGGGATTCGCCGCCCAGTACTACGTGGGGCACGGCGCGGAGTTCGCCGAGGAGGCGCGCGGTTTCACCGTGGACGGCAGCGAGGGCTTCGGCCGGCTCCCCGAGGTCTCCGACGACCAGGACCGCCGCTACTACGCGATCACGGTCAAGCCGCAGGTCTTCATCAATCTCGTGCCCGACCATGTGATCGTGCACCGGATGTTCCCGCTCGCGGTGGACCGTACGGTCGTGGAGTGCGACTGGCTGTACGCGCCCGAGGTCGTCGCGTCGGGCGCGGACGTGTCGAAGTCCGTGGAGCTGTTCCACCGGGTCAACGCCCAGGACTTCGAGGCGTGTGAGCGGACGCAGCCGGGCATGGACTCGCGCGCGTACCGGGCGGGGGGTGTGCTGGTCCCCAGCGAGCACCACATCGGCGCCTTCCACCAGTGGGTGACGGACCGGCTGGGCGGCGCCTGAGCGGCGTCCGCCCGGGGTGGTCAGGTCCCCGGGCGGACGCCCCGGCCGTTCGGTACGTAAGCGGGGAACGGCTACCAGGTGTGGGCCACGTCCACGACCACCCGGTCCGGCAGGGTCAGCACCCGGAAGGGCAGCCGCGCGCGGACGCCGAGGCCGATGGTGGTCTCGCCGTGGTAGTAACCGGCGTACCGGGCGTCCCGGAACGTCTCGTAGCCGGTGAGGTTCACCCCGGGGAGTGGCGCGGCGAGCGCGCTCACCGGGTACGCCGGGGTGGTGGTGCCGGGCAGGAACACGGGTGTGGCGATCCTGACGGCGAGGATCGCGCCGCCGCCGACCGGGATCGGCGTCTCGGAGACATGGGTGATCCTGTCGACGTATCCCACCCGGTGCCCGGCCGGGTCGGCCGTCGTCATCCCCGGTACGTCGAAGACCATCCGGTCGTAGCAGTCGTGCCGGCCGGTCCTGACGTTCGTCAGCGGCTCCTCGGAGTGCGTGGCCAGTGCCTTGTCCAGGCTTCCCCAGCCGGCCTCGCAGGCGAAGGCGGTGCTCTGCGTCGCGGCGCTCGGTGCGGCGGCGGCCACGGTCGGCGCCACCCCTCCCGCCGTCACGGCCAGCCCCAGTGCGGTCAGTACGATTCCCCAGCGTTTCATGTGCGGACAACCCCCTTTTTGTCGTGGCTTGTTGGCCACACCACCCCAGACAGGCGGGACACCGCATTGGTTGTACGGATGGATCAGGAGAAGCCGCACCGGGCGGCGGCGGGTGGGGCCGCCGCCGCCCGGCGTGGGGAACACCCGTATCAGGCGCGCGAGTTCACCCCCAGGGTCAGGGTGCCGGTGTAGCCGGCCGACGGGGTGGAGCCGAGCGCGGTCAGTGTCATCAGCCCCGAGGTCGCACCGCCGCCGTCATAGATGGAGTCGTTGCCCAGCTGGGTCTCGGGGGTGGTGTTGGCGCTGTACGGGGACAGCGCCTGGATCCGGGTGTTGAGGGTGGGGTCGTAGAAGAGCTGACCGGTGTGGACGAGGTTGCCGCCGGTGTACGAGTTGTTGGTGAGCGTGACATTGGTGTGGACGCGCAGATGGGTGTGGACCGCCCGGCCCCGGTAGTGGCCGGGCCAGATGGAGGTCAGCCGCACCACACCGTCGCTGCCGGTGAGCTGGGCGCCGCGCAGGAAGGTGCCGTTGTCCGCGCCCGGGTGGCCGTTGTTGCCGACGAACCCGGAGTACTCGCCGAGCGCGTCGCAGTGCCAGATCTCCACCAGCGCGTTCGCGAGCGTGGCGCAGGAGTTGGCGAGGTCGACCACGGTCAGCACGAACCTGACCTCGAAGCCGGCCCTGTCCTCACGGTTGTCGACGCGCACCAGCGCGCCCGGGAGCGAGTACGGCCCCTCGGTCACCCGGGCGGTGAGGGAGCACACCGCGGCGGCGGCGACCGGGGCGATGGCCGTCGCGTCGTCCGCGCCGGCCGTACCGTCGCCGCTCGCCGTGCCGGGTGTGGCCGTGGTGACTCCGGTGGCCGCCAGGGCCGCGGTGGCGGCGAGGGCGGCGCCACCGACGACGACGTTCCGCCGGGTGACGGGGGAGGTGGGGGTGGCGCTTTCGGGGGCGGCACCTGTGGGCGTGGCGCCTGTGGGGGTTGCGCTCTCTTCTGTCATGACGGGGGAGATTGCTGGAGAAACCTGTCATGCACATATCAGTAGACTGTGCGTCCGATAACGAAAGAGCAAAGCCCGTTTACCTCAACTCACCTACTGTACAAGCAAGTTGACTGGCCATCAGGTCACCTCCTCCAGGGCGACGGGAAACCCGACCCACGAGGCCCGCTCCTGGTGGACGATGGGGGGCGACCACCGGGCCGATCGGGCCCACCGGAGAGAGCCGGGGAGGCCTGCGATGGCAGAGAGTGTTTCGGTGTGCTGTCCGTCCTGCGGCAGCTCCCACGCCTTCACGGCGGCGGCCTACCCGTGCCCGTGCGGCGCTCCCGTGGTGCCGCCGCTGCTCGGGGGCGCCCCCGCGGCACCCGTCACGCGCCGCGCCTGGGCCGACGAGTGGGTGACGGTCCGCTGCGCGGCGTGCGGGTGCGAGGGCGACTGGCCGCGGCCCGAACTGGGCTGCCCGTGCGGCACGGTGCTACGGCTCCCCGTACACCCGGCCGGCGGTACGGAGACGACGCCACCGCCGGACGCCCAGGAGCCGGCGCCGGCCCCGGTCACGACCGCGACACCGGTGACACCGCTGACACCACTGACACCGGCTCCCGCCACCGGACCGGACGCCTCGGCACCCGGGGAACTCGCCTCACCGCGACCGCCGTTCCGGCCGATGACGATCCGTACGTCCCACGACGCGGTGGCGACCGCGGCGCTCTATCTGCGCTGGCTGGGCTTCAAGAGCGTCGTCCGCACCGGCGGACCCCCGTCCGCCGACGGCCCCGACGGCCCCGGCGGCCCCGGAATCCCCACCGGCCCCACCGACCCCGGCGTCGAGCTGCGCGGTCCCGATGTCGTCGCACAGGTCGACCCGACGACCACCCCCGCGTCCGTACGCTCCGTCGAGTGCCTCTGGCTCAACGGCCTCAACGCGTCGGCCCCGGGTGTCCACTTCGCGCTGGCGGGATACGCCGAGGACGCCCGCGCCCGGGCCGACGAACTCGGCATCCCCCTCTTCGTCCTCGACCTCACCGGCACCCCACGACCCGTCAACGGCCCGGCCGAGGAGCTCCTCCCGTCCGGCGCGTGACACCGCGGACATGCGGCGAAAGGCGTGGCCGCGCACCCGTCGGCCCGTCACACTGTCCCCATGCCGATACGCCCCGCGGTCCCCGCGGAACTCCCCGTCCTCCAGGACATCGAACGAGCGGCCGGCCGGCCCTTCCGCGCGCTCGGAATGGCCGCGATCGCGGACGACGAGCCGCCCGGCCTCGCCCTGCTGGAGCAGTACCGCGCCGTGGGCCGCGCGTGGGTGACGGACGACGGCACCGGCCGGCCCGTCGCGTACCTCCTCCACGACACGGTGGACGGCGCCGCGCACATCGAGCAGGTCTCCGTCCATCCGGACGCGGCCCGCCGCGGCCTCGGCCGCGCGCTGATCGAGCATCTCGCCGAGCGTTCGCTGCGCGCGGGGCTGGACGCCCTCACCCTGACCACCTTCGCCGAGGTGCCGTGGAACGCGCCGTACTACGAACGGCTCGGCTTCCGGGTGCTCGCGGACGGCGAACTCACCGACGGGCTGCGGGAGATCCGCCGTACGGAGACCGGGCACGGACTCGACCGCTGGCCGCGCGTCTGCATGCGCCGCGGGCTCCGTTAGCGCAGGTCCGCCTCGTCGTACTCCTCCCCCGACCGCGCCGACGAACCCTCCGCCGTCCGCTCCCGCAGCTCGATCCGGCGGATCTTCCCCGACACGGTCTTGGGCAGCGCGGCGAACTCCAGCCGGCGGATGCGCTTGTACGGCGCGAGCACCGCCCGCGCGTGCGCGAAGAGCACCTTCGCCGTGTCGGGCCCCGGCTCCCAGCCCTCCGCCAGTACGACATACGCCTTCGGCACGGTGAGCCGCAGCGGATCGGGCGCGGGCACCACGGCGGCCTCGGCGACCGCCTCGTGCTCCAGGAGCGCGCTCTCCAGCTCGAACGGGGAGATCTTGTAGTCGGAGGATTTGAAGACATCGTCGGATCGCCCGACATAGGTGATGTATCCGTCAACGTCCCGGGCGCCGATGTCACCGGTCCGGTAGTACCCGCCGGCCATCGCCTCTCCCGTACGGTCCGGATCGCCGTGGTACCCCGTCATCAGGCCGACCGGGCGGGCGGAGAGATCCAGCGCGATCTCCCCCTCGGCCGCGCCCGGCGCCCCGGTGACCGGGTCGAGCAGCTCGACCCGGTAGCCGGGCATCGGGCGCCCCATGGACCCGGCCTTCAGCAGCTGCCCCGGCGAGTTGGCGACCTGGACGGCCGTCTCCGTCTGCCCGAAACCGTCCCTGATCACCACCCCCCACTCGCGCCGGACCGTCTCGATCACCTCGGGGTTGAGCGGTTCGCCCGCCGCGACGGCCTCGCGCGGCGGGGTGCGCAGCAGGGACAGATCGGCCTGGATGAGCATGCGCCAGACGGTCGGCGGGGCGCAGAAACTGGTGACGCCCGCGCCGTCCATCTCGGCCATGAGCCGGGCCGGATCGAAGCGGGTGTAGTTGTGGACGAAGACGGTCGCCTCGGCGTTCCACGGCGCGAAGAGGTTCGACCAGGCGTGCTTGGCCCAGCCGGGCGAGGCGATGTTCAGATGGACGTCGCCCGGCTTGAGGCCGATCCAGTACATCGTCGCCAAGTGGCCGATGGGGTAGGAGACATGGGTGTGCTCGACGAGCTTGGGGCGGGCGGTCGTGCCGGAGGTGAAGTAGAGCATCAGCGGGTCGTCCGCGTGGGTGACGCCGTCCGGCTCGAAGACCGCGGACCGCCCGTACGCCTCGCTGTACGGCAGCCAGCCGGCCACCGCGCCGCCGACCGCGATCCGGGTGAAGCGGCCCGGGACGTCCGCGAACTTCGCCGTGTCCTCGGCGCGGGCGATCACATGGGAGGCCCGGCCGCGCTCGATACGGTCCCGCAGGTCGACGGGGCCGAGCAGCGTGGTCGCGGGGATGACGACGGCGCGCAGCTTCATCGCGGCGAGCGCGGTCTCCCAGAGCTCGACCTGATTGCCGAGCATGACGACGACGCGGTCCCCGGCCCGTACGCCCTGCTCGCGGAGCCAGTTCGCGGCGCGGTTGGAGCGCGCGGACATCTCGGCGAAGGTGACCCGGAGGTAGCGGCCGTCCTCCTCGGCGATGTGCAGGGCCACCCGGTCGCCGCCCCGCCCGCCCGGCGCGTCCGCACCGCCCCGCCCGCCCGGCGCGTCCGCACCGCCCCGCCCGTCCGGCACTTCCGCACCGCCCGGTCCGTCCGGACCCTCCTCCGTACCACCCTGATCCGTCGCGATCCGGTCGAACCAGTCGAGCGCCCAGTTGAACCGCTCGGGGCGTGGCCAGGAGAACCCGTCGTACGCCGCCCGGTAGTCCTCCCGGTGCGCCAGGAGGAAGTCCCTGGCCGCCCTGAACCGCTCGGCGGGTCCGGCCGGGCCGTCCGGCGTCCATGCCGTCATGTGTCCTCCTCATTGCGGGACCGTGCAGTGGCATCGTGTACTGAGTGACGCAGGTCTCACCACCCCCGGACGGGGGTGGCGGTTTCCGACAGGAGGAAGACGGATGGCCGGAGCCACCGGTGCCACGGGAGCCACAAACGCCCCCGGAGCCCCCGGTACCCCTGGCGCCCCGGGAACCACCGGAGCCACCGGAGCCACCGAAATGCGGGCGGCGCTGCTGCGGCTGCGCCGGCTGACCGGGCTGCCGGTGGCGTTCGGCGGGCTGCTGCACGAGACGGGGCGGCTGCGGATCGCCGAGCTGACCGGCGCGGCGACCGGCGCGCTGCGCGGTCTCGGCGTCATCGCGGGCAACGGCCTGGGCGGCAAGACCATCGCCCTCGCCCGGCCCTGCGCGGTCACGGACTATCCGGTGGCGCGCCACATCAGCCACGAGTACGACCCGGCCGTGGCGGCGGAGGGGCTGCGCTCGGTGGTCGCGGTGCCCGTGGTCGTCCGGCGCGAGGTGCGCGGGGTGCTGTACGGCGCCCTGCGCAGCGCCCTGCCGATCGGCGAGCGCGTCGTCGACGCGGCGGTGGCCGCCGCGCGGGACGTGGAGCAGGCCCTGGCCGTCGGGGACGAGGTGCGGCGGCTGCTCTCGGTGACCCGGGAGCCGGTGGCGGGCGCCGGCGCCTGGGAGGAGGTCCGCGCGGCCCACGGCGAGCTGCGGGCACTGGCGGCCCGGACCGTCGACGCGGAGCTGCGCGGGGAGCTGCTCGCGGTCTGCGGGCGGCTGGCGGGTGCGGCGGACCCGGTCGCGGCCGCGGCCAGCGCCGCCGGCCGCCGGGGCGGCTTCCCGGTGGCGCTCGCCCCGCGCGAGGTGGACGTCCTGGCCTGCGTGGCCTCGGGCTCGACCAACGCGGCGGCGGCCGAGCTGCTGGGGCTGCGGCCCGAGACGGTGAAGAGCTATCTGCGGGCGGCGATGCGGAAGCTGGGCGCGCGCACCCGGCTGGAGGCCGTGGTGGCGGCCCGGAGGGCGGGTCTGCTGCCTTAAGCCCGACCGGCGCGGCCTTGGACCGACCGGCGCGGCGTCGGCCGCGCGGCGGAAAATCCGGCGACACGCCGTCCCCGCGCTTGTTAGTTTCCGGGGATGAAGGCCCTCACCGAGCAAGAGATCCGTGGATCGTTCGTCAACTGTTCCAAGGGCGAGGCCCGCCGGCTCGGGCTCCCCCGGGATCTGGCGGATCTTCCCTGGGCGGATCTCGACTTCCTCGGGTGGCGCGATCCCGGGGCGCCCGAGCGCGGCTACCTCGTCACCGAGCGCGGCGGCGTCTGGACCGGCTTCGCGCTGCGCGGGACGGCGTCCGGCCGCCGGAGCCTTCTCAAGTCGAGCATCTGCTCGATCTGTGTGACGCCCCACAACGCCTCGGGCATCGATCTGATGACCGCGCCCAAGACCGGCGCCGCCGGCCGGCAGGGCAACTCCGTGGGGATGTACATGTGCGCCGATCTGGCGTGCTCGCTGTATGTGCGGGGCAGGCGGAAGCCCGTGTTCAGCCGCCGGATGGAGGAGTCCCTCACCGAGGAGGAGCGCGTCGCCAGGACGCGCAGGCACCTCGACGCGTTCCTGGACAAGCTGTACGAGGACACCGCCGCGGCCTGACGCGCGTCAGGTGCCAGGGCGGGGGCCGGTACGCGGACGGGCCGGCGGGCCGGGGGGACACCCCGTACCGCCGGCCCGTCGGCCCGTCGGCCTGTCCGCACCCGTCGCTACACCGCCGCGTTACGCCGTGCGGGCCGCGCCAGGGTGTAGCCCGCGATGCCCGCGAGCGCGCCGAGCACCCCGCCGGCCACGGTCCACAGCCAGCGGTCCGTCCACCAGCCGGAGGCCCAGCCGTCCTCGGGTTCAACGCCGGACGCGGCCAGTTGGGCCCCCGCGCTCGACGCGCCGCCGCCGCTCTGCGAGACGGTCGTACGGCCCGGGGTGAGCGGGGTGGTCAGGCTCCCGCCGACCGCGTGGGCGCCGCCCTGGCCGGGGGTCTCGGCCTCGATCTCGGTCTGCACGGGCAGGCCGAGGTCCTCCTGCTTCGCGTCGAGGACGGTCAGCCGGACGAAGTAGCTGCCCGGCAGCGGGTCGTTGGCCCACGGCTCGGCCCACGCCCGTACCGTACGCAGCACACAGCGCAGCTCGACCGACGACTTGTCCGCCGCGAGCGACTTGGTCTGGGTGCCGTACACGCACGGCTGGCGGCGGCGCAGTCCGTCGTAGACGTCGACCTGCCAGGTGACCGGGCCCTTCCGCGCGGCGGCCGAGTCGGGCAGGGTGACCTTGGCCTTGACCGTGGCGCGCTGGCCCACGTCGACGGGGAACACCCAGTACAGGTAGTCCCCCGTGGAGCCGCCGGCCGTGGCCCGCTGGCCGGGCCGGAAGGCGGTGGCCGTACGGAACGACGTGCCGGCCTCCGTCGGCGCCTCGGCGCTGTCGGAGGAGCCGGAGGAGGCCGAGCCGCCCGGGGTCGGGGTCTCGTCGGCCACCGCGCCGCCCGCCGTACCGAGGAGCAGGACGGCGGCGAGCAGGGTGCCCGTGGCACCGCCGGTGAACTTGCCGGTGATACGCATCAGTTGCTCCAGACGAGACGCAGGCGGGAGATCCAGCCCCACAGCAGTCCGGCGATCAGCCCGGTGAGGACCATGGTGCCGAGCAGCCACCAGCCGCGGCCCAGGCCGAACGCCGCGACGTCGGACGCCGTGTCGGGCGCGTCCACGAGGTCGACGGTCAGCTCGACGGGCAGGCCCGGGGTGGTCTGGACGGAGTCGGGCGCGGAGAACGAGTTGCTGATCTGGAGGCAGACGGTCTCCGGGGTGTCCTTCTCCTCGTCATCGTCGTCGACATCCGCCTTGGGGTAGCGGAGTCCTGACGAGATCACGTCGGTGCGTCCGTCGCCGGACTCGGCGCCGCGGACGAGCTCCCGGCCGTGTACGGTCACGGCGCGCAGCAGGACGCCGTAGTCCTTGTCGACGGCCCGGTCGGCGCCGACGCTGACCGAGGCACGCAGCTCCTGGCCAGGCAGGACGTCCACGCGGTACCAGCGGTGCTCGGAGAACTTCTCGCGGTCGCTGTAGAGACCGGGCTTGATCTGCGGGGCGTTGGCGCAGCTCGCCGCGCCCTCGGTGGCGACCGGGTTGACGACCGGGTCGGCGGTGCGGTCCACCAACTGGGTGACTCTGCGGGAGAGTTCCTCGGTGTGCTGGATGGCGGTGAAGGTACCGCCGGTGGCCTCGGCGATGCAGGTGAGCTGCTGCCGGGTCTTCTCGTCGGGTACGAGGCCCAGCGTGTCGATGGTGAGGTGGATGCCCTTGGCGGCGATCTCGCGGGCCACCTCGCAGGGGTCGAGCGGCGCGCAGGTGTCCTCGCCGTCGGTGATGAGGACGATCCGACGGGTGGCGTCACCGTCCTCGCCGAGGTCCTCGGCGGCACCGAGGAGGGCCGGGCCGATCGGCGTCCAGCCGGTGGGCACGAGCGTGGCGACGGCGGTCTTCGCCTCCGTACGGTCCAGCGGCCCCACCGGGTACAGCTGCTTGGTGTCCTTGCAGCCGACCTTGGTGTCCTTGCCCGGATAGTCGGCCCCGAGGGTGCGGATGCCCAGCTCCACCTCCTCGGGCACCGCGTCCAGCACATCGTTGAACGCCTGCTTGGCCGCCGTCATCCGGGACTTGCCGTCGATGTCCCGGGTCCGCATGGACCCGCTGACATCGAGGACGAGATCGACCTTCGGCACCGGCTTCCCGGCGGGTTCATCGGCGGCGGCAGCTGCGGGAGGGAAGAGCCCTACGGCCAGGGTGGCCACCAGACCGCACACGGCGGCTGCCGACCGTCTACTTATGATCATCGCCGGATGATAATGAGAACGCCCCCACGGGAACAAACGAAACATGACGCACCGTCAACTGCCGTTCTGTCAAACGGGCGGCGGCGCTGACCGTACGCAACAGGCCACCCGGGGGCGCGCATCGGGCACGGAACGCGCTTCCGGGCTTCTCACGCCCCTCTTGACCGGCCTTTTCTGTGCATGGGAGCGCTCCCAGTGGTTGGATGGCAGAGAGCCCCACCCTGTACACCGCTCGCCGACCGGGCCGGGGATCGGGCCGAGGGAGGTCGCAGGATGGTGACGAAGGTGACGAAGGCGCGTACGGGCCAGCCCACCCTGGAGGAGGTCGCCGCCCTCGCGGGCGTCGGCCGGGGCACGGTGTCGCGCGTCATCAACAACTCGCCGCGGGTCAAGGACACCACCAGACACCTGGTCGAGCAGGCGATCGCCCAGCTCGGCTACATACCGAACCGGGCCGCCCGCGCGCTCGCGGGGAGCCGTACCGACGCGGTGGCGCTGGTGATACCGGAGACCGAGAAACGGTTCTTCGCCGAGCCGTACTTCTCCGACATCGTGCACGGCGTGGGCGACGCGCTCGCCGACACCGATCTCCAGCTCCTGCTGACCCTGGTCAGGAACGAGAAGGAGCGGCAGCGCTTCCTCCAGTACGCCCGCGCCCGCCGGATCGACGGCGTCCTGCTCGTCTCCGTCCACGGTGACGACCCGCTGCCCGATCTGCTGGCCGGAATGGAGCTGCCGACCGTGCTGAGCGGCCGGCGGTCCGGGGACGAGTCCGTCTCGTACGTCGACTCGGACAACGTGGGCGGCGCGCGGGCGGCGGTCCGGCATCTGGCGGAATCCGGCCGCCGCACGATCGGGACCATCACCGGGCCGCTGGACATGTATGTGGCCCAGTGCCGGCTGCGCGGGTACGAGGAGGCGGTACGGGCCGCCCCGGGCGCCGGCGGCCACGGCCCCGGCGGCCCGCTGGTCGCCCACGGCGACTTCACGGAGGAGAGCGGACGCCGCGCGATGGCCGAGCTGCTGGCCCGCGAGCCGGACCTGGACGCGGTGTTCGCCGCGTCCGACGTGATGGCGGTGGGCGCCCTGCACACCCTGCGGTCGCTGGGCCGCCGGGTCCCGGAGGACGTGGCGGTGGTGGGGTTCGACGACTCCCCCATCTCCCGCCACACGGATCCGCAGCTGACCACCGTGCGCCAGCCCGTGGAGGAGATGGGCCGCACGATGGCCCGGGTGCTGCTGGAGACGCTCAACGACTCCTCGGCGGCCTGGCAGCACGTGGTGCTCCGTACGGAGCTGGTACGGCGCGCCTCGGGCTGAGCGTCCGGTCTGGACCGGTCGGACCTGCCGGACCGGCCGGCCGGGACCGTCGTCGGCCCGACGCCGCCCCGGTGCCGCCCCGGGCCCTACTGCCTTTTCGGCCAAGCGAGTTCGGCTCCGCACCCGCCCTTGACGTGGGGTGGGCTGCTCGACAAGACTCATGGGAGCGCTCCCACACCGGAGGAGGCGGCTCCTCCATTGCCGCCCCGCTCGGGCTGCCGCAACCCGGCGCGGGAGCGCCGCCCCTGCCTACAGTGCCGCGACCGGCAATGTTTGCCCCGAAAGGAGCGTTGTCCAGTGCGTGCGATCGCAAGGCGGACAGAAGTTCTGGTAGCGGAGCTACCTGGGCTTCTGGCCAACGCGGCGAGCGTGCGTGCTGGGCGGCGCGACGGGGCAAAGCTTGCCGGGAGGGGCACTTAGCGGGCGAGGGTCTGTGCTGTCGGCGCTCCGACGGCACGGGCCCCCGGGCGCTGTCCGGTGCCGCATCCGTGGGGGACACGGCATCGGACGGCGCCTCATAGCGCCGGTACGCGTCCGCGCCCCGGGCGGAGTGCGCGGGCGCGTACCGGTCCGGGCAGGCAGGCGGGCAGGAAAGCCAGGAGACGGTCAGGCGACCGAGCCGAAGCGGCGGGGCCGGGAGGTGTCGTGGTGGATCGGGGTGTGGGCGCCGGTCAGGGAGGCGCCGGTACCGCCGTGGCGGGTGGCGACGATCTCCGCCGCGATGGACAGGGCGGTCTCCTCGGGGGTGCGGGCGCCGAGGTCCAGGCCGATCGGTGAGTGGAGCCGGGCGAGTTCGGCCTCGGTGACGCCGGTCTCGCGCAGCCGCCTGCCGCGGTCCTCGTGCGTACGGCGCGAGCCCATCGCGCCGACGAACGCGACCGGCAGCCGCAACGCCCGCTTCAGCAGCGGCACATCGAACTTGGCGTCGTGCGTGAGCACGCACAGCGCCGTACGGCCGTCGACCTCGGTGGACTCCAGATAGCGGTGCGGCCAGTCGACGACGACCTCGTCGGCGTCCGGGAAGCGCGCACGGGTGGCGAAGACGGGGCGCGCGTCGCAGACCGTCACGTGGTAGCCGAGGAACTTGCCCGCCCGGGAGAGCGCGGCGGCGAAGTCGACGGCACCGAAGACGATCATGCGCGGGGGCGGTGCGCTCGACTCGACCAGCAGCGTCACCGGCCGGCCGCAGCGCGCGCCGCGCGCGCCGATGGTGACCGTGTCCGTACGGCCGGCCTCCAGCAGGGCGCGCGCCTCGGCCGCCGCCGTACGGTCCAGCTCGGGGTGGCCGCCGAGGGCGCCCTCGTACGAGCCGTCCGGCCGTACCAGCAGCGCCCGTCCGCGCAGGGTGTCCGGGCCCTCGACGACCCGGGCGAGCGCCGCCGTCTCCCCGCGCGCGGCGGCGGCGAGCGCGGCGGCGAGTACCGGCCGCTGGGGCGCGTCGGACCGTACCGGCGTCACCAGGATGTCGATGGTGCCGCCGCAGGTCAGCCCCACGGCGAAGGCGTCGTCGTCGCTGTACCCGAACCGTTCCACGACGCTGCGGCCGTCCCGCAGGGCCTCCCGGCACAGCTCGTACACCGCCGCCTCCACGCACCCGCCGGAGACCGAGCCGACCGCCGCGCCCGCGCCGTCCACGGCGAGCGCGGCTCCCGGGCGCCGGGGCGCGCTGCCGCTGACCGCCACGACCGTGGCGACGGCGGCATCGCGGCCCTCGGCGAGCCAGCGGTTCAGCTCGTCGGCGATGTCCAGCATGCGCGTCTCCTTCTCATCGTCAGCCCGTGCCCGTCAGGTGTTCCGGGCGGACCGGCGTCCTGGTCAGCTCCAGCCCTGTCGCGGCCCTGATGGCCGCGAGGACGGCGGGGGTGGACGAGAGCGTGGGCGCCTCGCCGGCCCCGCGCAGCCCGTACGGCGCGTGCTGGTCGGCGAGTTCGAGCACATCGACGGGGATGGCCGGGGTGTCGAGGATCGTCGGGATCAGATAGTCCGTGAAGGACGGGTTGCGCACCTTCGCGGTCACCGGGTCCACCACGATCTCCTCCATGACCGCCACCCCCAGGCCCTGCGTGCTGCCGCCCTGGATCTGGCCGACGACGGAGAGCGGGTTGAGCGCCTTGCCGACGTCCTGCGCGACGGCCAGCTCGATGACCTTGACCAGGCCCAGCTCCGTGTCGACCTCCACGACGGCCCGGTGCGCGGCGAAGGAGTACTGGACATGGCCGTTGCCCTGGCCCGTACGGAGATCGAACGCCTCGGTCGGCCGGTGGCGCCACTCCAGCTCCAGGTCGACGGCCTCGTCACCGAGCACGTCCGCCAGGTCGGCCAGCACCTCGCCGCCGTCGGTGACGACCTTGCCGTTCTCCAGCAGCAGTTCGGCGGTGGCCCACGCGGGGTGGTACGTGCCGAACCTGCGCCGGCCCAGCTCCAGCACCTTCGCCCGGACGTTCTCGCAGGTGTGTTTCACCGCGCCGCCCGTGACGTAGGTCTGGCGGGAGGCGGAGGTGGAGCCCGCCGAGCCGACCCGGGTGTCCGCCGGCCGGATGGTGACCCGGTCGACGCCGAGTTCGGTCCTGGCGATCTGCGCGTGGACGGTGACGCCGCCCTGGCCGACCTCGGCCATCGCCGTGTGGACGGTGGCGACGGCGTCCCCGCCCACCACTTCGAGCCGCACGCGCGCGGTGGAGTAGTCGTCGAAGCCCTCGGAGAAGCCGACGTTCTTGATGCCGACCGCGTAGCCGACGCCCCGTACGACGCCCTCGCCGTGCGTGGTGTTCGACAGCCCGCCCGGCAGCTCCCGTACGTCCGCCGCCTCGCCCGCCGCGAGCCACTGCCGCTCGGGCGGCAGCGGCCTGGCCTTGACCCGGCGCAGCAGCTCGGCGACGGGCGCCGGCGAGTCGACCACCTGGCCCGTCGGCAGCACGGAGCCCTGTTCCATGGCGTTGAGCCGCCGGAACTCCACCGGGTCCATCTCCAGCGCCGCCGCCAGCTTGTCCATCTGGGCCTCGTACGCGAAGCACGCCTGGACGGCGCCGAAGCCGCGCATCGCGCCGCAGGGCGGGTTGTTGGTGTAGAGGCCGACCGCCTCGATGTCGACGTTGTCGACGACGTACGGGCCTGCCGACAGGGACGCGGCGTTGCCGACGACGGCCGGGGTGGAGGACGCGTACGCGCCGCCGTCCAGCACGATGCGGCACTTCATGTGGGTGAGCCGGCCGTCGCGGGTCGCGCCGTGCTCGTAGTGGAGCCTGGCGGGGTGGCGGTGGACATGGCCGAAGAAGGACTCGAAGCGGTTGTAGACCATTTTGACGGGCTTGCCGGTGCGCAGCGCGAGCAGACAGGCGTGGATCTGCATCGACAGGTCCTCCCGGCCGCCGAACGCGCCGCCGACGCCGGAGAGCGTCATCCTGACCTTGTCCTCGGGCAGGCCGAGGACGGGCGCGATCTGCCAGAGGTCGGAGTGCAGCCACTGGGTGGCGACGTACAGTTCGACGCCGCCGTCCTCGGCGGGCACGGCGAGGCCGGACTCCGGGCCGAGGAACGCCTGGTCCTGCATGCCGAAGACGTAGTCGCCGGTGACGATCACATCGGCGCGCCCGGCGGCCTCCGCGGCGTCGCCCCTGACGATCGGCTGGCGGTGGACGATGTTCGGGTGCGGGACGTGGCGGCCCCCGGGGGGCGGGACATGGCCGTAGTGGTGGTCGTCGCGGCCCTCGTGGATCACCGGCGCGCCGGGCGCTGTGGCGGACGCCTCGTCGGTGACGACGGGCAGCCCCGCGTACTCGACGCGGATCCTGGCGGCGGCGCGGCGCGCGGTCTCGGGGTGGTCGGCCGCGACGAGGGCGACCGGCTCGCCGTGGTGGCGGACCTTGCCGTGGGCGAGGACCGGGGTGTCCTTGATCTCCAGGCCGTAGTTCTTGACGCTCGCGGGGAGGTCGTCGTACGTGAGGACCGCGTAGACCCCGGGGACGGCGAGGGCCTCCGCGATGTCGAGGGAGCGGATCTCGGCGTGCGCGACGGTGGAGCGCAGGGTGTGGCCCCAGAGCATGTCCTCGTGCCACATGTCGGAGGCGTACGCGAACTCGCCGGTGACCTTGAGCAGGCCGTCGGGGCGGAGGGTCGACTCTCCGATGCCGCCCTTGGTGGTGCCCTGGGTGGCGGTGCCCTGGGTGAGGTGGCCGGGGGCGCCGACGGGACCGGTCGTGGTCATGATGCGATCGCCCCGCCCTCGTGCGTGCCGCCGTAGGGTGCCCGGCGGGCGGCGGCGAGCCGGACCGCGTCGAGGATCTTCTCGTAGCCCGTGCAGCGGCAGAGGTTGCCGGAGAGCGCCTCGCGGATGTCGCCGTCGGTGGGCGACGGGTTGTGTTCGAGCATCTCGTCGGCGGCGACGAGGAGTCCGGGGGTGCAGAAGCCGCACTGCACGGCGCCGGCGTCGATGAACGCGCGCTGGACGGCGGACAGCGGGTCGCCGTCGGCCGCCGCGCTGCCGGTTGCCGTGCCGTCGCGCCGACGCGCGTGGTCGGCGAGCCCTTCGACCGTGAGGACGTCGCGCCCCTCGGCCTGCCCGGCGGCCACCAGGCAGGAGCAGACGGGGACGCCGTCGAGCCGTACCGTGCAGGAGCCGCATTCGCCCTGCTCACAGGCGTTCTTGGAACCGGGGAAGCCCAGGCGCTCGCGCAGTACGTAGAGGAGGCTCTCGCCCTCCCAGACGTCGTCGGCCTCCTGCCGGCGCCCGTTGACCGTGAAAGTGACCCGCATGATCAGGCAGCTCCTTCGAGAGTGCGCCGGGCGCCGCGGTACCGCTCCCAGACCCAGCCGAGCTGGCGGCGGGCCATGACGCCGACCGCGTGACGGCGGTAGGCAGCGGTGCCGCGTACGTCGTCGATGGGGTTGCAGGCGGCGGCGGAGAGGGTGGCGAACTCCTTGACCACCGAGGGCGTAATGACTTTGCCGTTGTCCCAGAAGCCGCCCTCGTCGAGCGCCGCGTTCAGGAACGACTCGGCGTCCCGCGCCCGGACGGGCGTGGGCGCCGCGGAGCCGATTCCGGTCCGTACGGTCCGGGTGGCGGGGTGCAGGGCGAGGCCGAAGGCGCAGACGGCGATGACCATCGCGTTCCGCGTGCCGACCTTCGAGTACTGCTGCGGTCCGTCCGCCTTCTTGATGTGTACGGCCCTGATCAGTTCGTCGGCGGCGAGCGCGTTGCGCTTCACGCCGGTGTAGAAGTCGTCGATCGGGATGCGGCGGCTGCCCCGTACGGACTCGACCTCGACCTCGGCGCCCGCGGCGAGCAGCGCCGGGTGCGCGTCCCCGGCCGGTGACGCGGTGCCGAGATTGCCGCCGACGCCGCCGCGGTTGCGGATCTGGGGCGAGGCGACGGTGTGCGAGGCGAGCGCGAGCCCGGGGAGCGGCGTCCTGAGGTGCTCCATGATGCGGGCGTACGGGACGGACGCGCCGAGCCGGACGTACTCCTCGCCGACCGTCCAGTCGTACAGCTCTTCGATCCTGTTCAGATCGAGCAGATACTCCGGCCGCCGGTGATCAAAATTGATCTCGACCATGACGTCCGTGCCACCCGCGATGGGCACAGCGGTGGGATGCTCGGCCTTGGCGGCGAGCGCGTCCCCCCAACTGGCGGGGCGAAGGAAGTCCATGAGGGGCCTCTTTTTGATTGATTCCGCTGCTTCGATCTCCGGAAACGGCCGGTCCTTACCAGTACACAAGCAGTGCTTCCGCCTGGTGCAGTCACCGAAACCATGAAGGAATTGGCTGGCCGCCATCCGAGTCTTGTAGATTCGAACGAAAGGCGAAGCCCCGGTAACCGAACGGTCTTCCGCCCGAAACACGCGGCGTTCCCACGCCCCCGTGGGCCCGCCGGGGCCCGGAAACCACGAAGAGATCGACGAGGCGAGACATGCGGCTGCGCGCACTGCTGGAGACCGACGCGCTGGGGCTGCGGCTGCTCGGTGGCGCGGACGAACTGGACCGGACCGTGCGCGGGGTGATGACCACCGATCTGCGCGATCCGAGCCGCTATCTCTCGGGCGGTGAGCTGGTGCTCACCGGCCTCGCCTGGCGGCGGGCGGCGGAGGAGTCGGAGCCGTTCGTCCGGATCCTCGCGGGCGCCGGGGTGGCCGGGCTCGCGGCGGGCGAGGCGGAGCTGGCCCAGATCCCCGACGATCTGGTCGAGGCGTGCGCGCGCCACCGGCTGCCGCTCTTCGCGGTCGACGAGAACGTGGCGTTCGCGACGATCACCGAGCATGTGGTGCGCCAGGTGTCCGGGGAGCGGGCCGGGGATCTCGCGGCGGTCGTCGACCGGCACCGCAGGCTGATGTCCCCTGGCCCGGCGGGCGGCGGCCCGGAGGCGGTCCTCGACCTCCTCGGCTCCGATCTCGATCTGCGGGCCTGGGTGCTCTCCGCCACCGGCCGCCGGATCGCGGGCGCCGGGGAGCCGCTGACGGCCGCGCGCGCCGCCGTGCTCGCGGGCGAGCAGCTGGCCGCCGTACGCGCGGGCCGCCGCAGCCCGTACCGCACGGCCGTCGAGGGGACGGTCTACTCGCTGTTCCCGGTCGGCGGGCCGGACGGCGGCCGGAGCGGCGCTCCGGGCGGCGGAGCGGGGCGCGCCGCCGCGCTCTCCGGCTGGCTGCTCGCGGTGGAGGCGGACGCGGCGGACTGGCCGACGGAGCGGCTCGATCTGCTTCGGGGCGTGACCCAGCTGATCGCGGTCGAGCACGACCGCAGGGAGGCGTCCCGTGCGGTCCGGCGCCGGCTCGCCCAGGAGGTCGTGGAGCTGGTCCAGGCGGGCGCGGCGGCCCCCGAGATCGCCGCGCGGCTGCGGGCGGCGGCCCCGGTGCTGCTGCCGGGCGCGGCGCCGGCGCCGCTGTGGCAGGTGGTCGTGGCCAGGGTCGACTGGACCGGTCCCGGCTCCGGCTCCGGGGCGGCCGACGGGACGGACGGGGCGACGACCGGGGACGGTCCGGTGGCGCAGGCGCTGCTGGAGGAGATCCTGCTCGGCGCGGCGGGTACGGGTGCCGGGGCCGGGGCCGGTGTGGACTCCGAGCGGATCGCGGTGGCGCGGACGGGGGACGAGGCGATCGCGCTCGTACCGCTGCCTGCGCCGGCTCCCCCGGTACGGACGGAGCCGGACGCGGGTGCGGACGGCGCGGGGCCGAGCGCGGGGCCCGGCGCGGGGCTCGCTCCGGAGGCCGAGGCGCCCCCCGCACTGCGCGCGGAGGCGCTCCTCGCCGCCGTACGGGCCCCGCTGACCGCCGGTCTCGCCGCCGACGGCCGGCTGACCCTGGGCGTCAGCGCGGCGGTCCACTCGGCGGACGGGCTGCGCGGCGCCCTGGAGGAGGCCCGGCACGCCCGGCGGGTCGCGGCGGCCAGGACCGGCCGGGTCTGCGCGGCGGACCACCACGAGCTGGCCTCGCACGTCCTGCTGCTGCCGTTCGTGCCGGACGACGTACGCCGGGCCTTCACCGCGCGGCTGCTCGACCCGCTGCGCGCGTACGACCGGCGCCACCGCGCCGAGCTGATCCCGACGCTGGAGGCGTTCCTCGACTGCGACGGCTCATGGACCCGGTGCGCGGCACGGCTGCATCTGCATGTGAACACACTGCGCTACCGGGTGGGCAGGATCGAACAGCTGACGGGCCGTGATCTGTCACGGCTGGAGGACAAGCTCGACTTCTTCCTGGCCCTGAGGATGAGCTGAGGACGGGCTGGCGGCCTTGCCGTCGCCCGCGGTTGACCGCCGTCACCCGGAATATTCACGCCAAGGTCCACAGCGCGCGGGACCCGGTGCGCGGTACGGCCGCCGCGGACCGCCGGAGAACCGTCGGCGCAGGTGGCGGCCGTACCGTCGGCACCCGCACGCGCCCCTTACCCGCCGTACGCACCCCGGACAACCGCCTCCGGACACCGGATGATTGTGAATTTTTTCACCTGAGCTACTGGCCCCACGTGCCGATCCATGCTGAGATGCGTCCACACCCAACAGCACAATGGCGCGCTCGGGGAGGGCAATGTGGCGCATTCCGCCATGTCTGGTTCCGGAACCATCTCTGGTGACGACCCTCTCCAGACAGCCATATGGCGGCTGCGCTCGCGCGGCTGTTGGTCGGAGGCGGCGGCCCTGCTCGACGCGCACAGCACCGCTCCCGACCCGGCGCTCCAGCGTGCCGCGCTGCTCGTGGAGCGCTGTCTCTTCACCGGCATCGGCTGGCCCGAGGCGGACAAGGCCCTCCGGGAGGCGGAGGCCGTGGCCCGCTCGGACGACGAACGCGGCGCCGCCGCCTGCGAGCGCGGTCACCTCGCGTACGCCTCGACCGTCCTCGGCGTACGGGACCGCGCGGACGAGGCGCGCGCGGCGCTGGGGCGGGCGGCGGCCCTGCTCGATCCGACGGCGCGCGGCCGGGCGCTGCTCGACTTCCGGCGCGGGCTGATCGCCGAACACCTGTCGGAGTCGCCCCAGTCGGCCCGGGCCGCGTACCGCCGCGCCCACGCCGCCGCGACGGCGCACGGCGAGACGCTGCTGCTCTCCTTCACCTGGCGCCATCTGGCCGGTCTCGCGCTGCGCGAGGGCGAACTGGCCGAGGCGCGGCACGGCTTCGGCGAGTCCCTCCGTATCCGCGAGGAGCTGGGCTACCTGGTCGGTACGGCCCCGGCCCTGGCGGCCCTCGCCGAGGCCGAACCGGAGCCGGAGGCCACCCGCCTGCGCGCGGAGGCCGCCCGCCTCTTCCGGCTCCTGGGCGGCGTCCCCACCTGGCTGGCCCACCAGCTGACACCACCGCCGGCGCCCGTCGTCTAGAGCACGGCTCTCACACCGCCGGTGGCGGCGGGCCGTGCCAGGTGTGCCACAGCTCGGCGTACGCGCCGCCGCGTGCCACCAGCTCGTCGTGCGTGCCCAGTTCCGTCAGGAGGCCGTCGTCCATCACCGCCACCCGGTCCGCGTCGCGGGCGGTGTGCAGGCGGTGGGCGATGGCGATGACCGTGCGGCCTTCCAGTACGGCCGCCAGCGCGCGCTCCGCGTGGCGCGCGGAGGCGGGGTCGAGGAGCGCCGTCGCCTCGTCCAGGATGATGGTGTGGGGATCCGCCAGCACCACGCGCGCCAGGGCCAGTTGCTGGGCCCGCGCGCCGTCCAGGGACTCCTCGCCGGCGCCGAGCACGGTGTCGAGGCCGGCCGGCAGCGTGTCCACCCAGTCCGCCCCCACGGCGGCCAGCGCCGCGCGCACCTCGTCGTCGCTCGCACCGGGCGCGGCGATCAGCAGGTTGTCGCGGACGGTGTCGATGAAGACGTGGTGTTCCTGGGTGACCAGCACGACCTGACGGCGCAGCTCGCCGGGGCCGAGTTCGGCGATCGGCACCTGACCCACCGTCACCTCGCCCTCGCGCGGCCGGTCGATACCCGCGAGCAGCCGTCCGAGGGTGGACTTCCCGGCGCCGGACGGGCCGACGACGGCCAGCCGTTCGCCCGGCCGCACGGCCAGGTCGACACCGCGCAGCACATCGCGTCCGCCGTCGTAGGCGTACCGCACTCCGGAGACCTCGATCCGGTCGTCGGCCGGTACGGGCCCGGCGGGCCGGTCCGCCGGCGCCGTGTCACCGGTACCCACGCCCTCGACGCGTGCGAACGACGCTCCCGTGCCCTGGAGTTGGTCCATGTACTGGAGTATCTCGTCGAGCGGCTGGGCCAGTTGCCGCATGTAGAGCGCGCAGGTGACCACGGTGCCGAGGCTCACCGCGCCGTGGTCGTGGAGCAGGCTCCCCGCGAGCAGGACCCCGACCACCGGCACGACGTACGACACGTCCACGGCCGGGAAGAGGACACTGCGCAGGAACAGCGTCCGGATCCGGGTGCGCCTGCTCTCCTCGACGGCCTCCTCGCACGCCGCGATCCGGCGCTCCTGGAGGCCGAACGCCTCGACCGTACGGGCGCCCGTCGCCGTCGCGGAGAGGACCTCGGCGAGGACCGAGTCCGCGTCGCCCTGCGCCAGATACGCGGTGCGCGCACGGCGCAGATACCAGCGGGCGGCGACCCAGATGCTCGTCAGGCCCAGCAGACCGGCGAGGCCGAGCGGTGGCGCGAGGACCAGGACCGCGCCGACGATGAAGAGCACCTCCAGGCTCGCGATGAAGATCGCGGGGCCCGCGTCCCGCAGCGTCGTGCCGACCGCGGCGACATCGGTGGTGCCACGCGCGGTCAGATCGCCCGCGCCCGCGCGCTCCACGGTCGCGGTGGGCAGGGCGAGCGCCCGGTCGACGAGCCGCTCGCGGATCCGGGCCGAGGCGCGTTCGCCGACGCGGTACGCGAGGAGCCGGGCGTACCGCGCGAGCAGGAACTGGACGAGCACACACACCAGAATGACGAGCGCGTACCGGTCGACGTCCGCGACCCCGCCACCGGCCCGGACCGTGTTGATGATGCGGCCGACCAGCCAGGGGCCGACCAGCCCGGCCAGCGTCGCGAGCACACTGAGAAGTACGGTCGCGGCGAGCGCGCGCCCACCGTTACGTACCAACTCACGTGCGGCGGCGCGCACTTGGCGCGGTCCGGCCACGGGGAGCCGGGTGGACGCGGCGGACTGTGCCGATGCCGGCTCCGCCGGAACCGGGTCCGCCGGAGCCGGCTTCGTGGCTGTCGCATCCGCGGTTGTCGGGTCCGCTGTCATCGTGCCGCCTCCTCGTACCGGTCCCGCTCGTCCTCCGCCGCTCCGCGCGCCACGAGGTCGCGGTAGCCGCTCTGTCCGGTCAGCAGCTCCCGGTGGGTGCCGACCGCCGCCGTCCGCCCGTCGACCAGGAAGCAGACCCGGTCCGCCTGTTCCAGCATCAGCGGCGAGGTGCTGGTGACGACGGTGGTCCGGCCCGCGCGGGCGGTACGGAGCCGGGACGCGAGGGCCGCCTCGGTGTGGGCGTCGACCGCCGAGGTGGGTTCGAGCGCGATGAGCACCTCGGGGTCGGCGAGGAGCGCCCGCACGAGCCGGACGCGCTGGCGCTGGCCGCCGGAGAGGTTACGGCCCTGGGCGAGCACCGCCGAGTCGAGTCCGTCGCGCAGCCCGAGGACGATGTCCTGGGCCGCCGCCGCGTGAACCGCCTCGGCGACCGCGTCCGGGTCACGGCCGGCGCGGCCGGCGACGGTCTCGCGCAGCGTCCCGGCGAAGAGGTCGGCCTCGTTGTCGGCGACGAGGATACGGTCGCGGAGCACCGGCAGGGCGATCGCGTCGAGGCGTACGCCGCCCCAGGTCGCGTCCGAGGCGGTGAACCGGCCGAGCCGGTCGGCGACCTCGGCGGCCTCCGCAGGGCGGGCGCAGACCAGCGCGGTGAAGAGGCCGGGCGGGATCTCGACGCCGGAGGCGGGGTCGCGCAGCACTCCCGCGGCACCAGCACCGGCACCGGAGTTGCTCTCCGGTCCGGTGAGTTCGGGCTCCAGCTCCAGGAACCGGACCACCCGCCGCGCGCACACCAGACCGCGGCTCAGGTCGTACCCGCCCTCGATGAAGAACCAGACGGGGACGGTGAGTACGGCGACATATCCGTACACGGCGACCAGTTCGCCGAGCGAGATGGTGCCCTGCGCGGCCAGCCGGGCGGCCAGCCAGGTCACGGCGGCGAGGAACAGCGCGGGCAGGCCGACCGCCAGCGCGTCGATCCAGCTGCTCACCGCGCCGACCCGGTATCCCTCCGCCCGCAGTTCGGCCGAATCCCGCCGGTAGCGCGCCGCGTACACGTCCTTGCCGCCGAGCCCGCTCAGCACGCGCAGCCCGCCGGCGATGTCCACGAAGCGCGCGGCGAGGACGCCCTGCCGCTCGCGGTAGACGGTCTCGACGCGCTGGAGCCGGCCGAGCAGCGGGCCCACCACCCCCACCAGCAGCGGCACTCCGACCAGTACGACGGCCGCGAGGAGCGGCGAGACGGACAGCAGCAGGGCCGCCACGACGACGTACGCCGCCACCGCGCCGACGCCGGGGCCCGCGATGGTCAGCACCTGGCTGATCGCCTGGACGTCGCCGATGCCGATGGTGACGACCTCGCCCGCGGTGACCCGGCGGGGCAGGGTGGCGCCGAGCCGGGTCGCCTGGCGGATCACGACCCGTACCGTGCGGAATCTGGCGTCCATCCGGACCCTGGTCATGGTCCGGTGCCGCATCATGCCGATCCACGCGTTCACGGTCCCGGCGGCGAGCAGCAGTCCGGTCCAGCCGAGGAACGCCGCGCGGTCGCCGGGCGCCAGCCCGTCGTCGACCGCGCGCGCCAGCAGATACGGGGGAAGCGTCAGTCCGACCATCCACGCCGTGCCCCAGAAGGATCCGGCGGCCACCCGGCCCCGCTGGCTCGTCACCAGCCACCACAGATACCGCGGAGCACCGCGCCGGTCGGGGGTACCCGGTTCCACGTACAAGTCGCCCATTCCTCGCACCCTAACGACCGCACCCCGGCGCCGCGCGGCATTATCCGGCGGCCCGACGGTCCCGGAAAGACGCCGGGAAAGGCCCCGGAAAGACGCCGGGCTCCCGCCGGTGGGAGCCCGCCTTCCCCGCCACATCCCCACCGGCCCCGCACGACCTCATCACGACCTCATCACGACTGTGCCCGTGGCACGTGCCAACCGGACC
Source organism: Streptomyces sp. NPDC093109 (assembly GCF_040701725.1). Lineage (NCBI taxonomy): Bacteria > Bacillati > Actinomycetota > Actinomycetes > Kitasatosporales > Streptomycetaceae > Streptomyces > Streptomyces sp. NPDC093109. Next base: position 100,337 of record NZ_JBFBEZ010000009.1, on the reverse strand, counting down.
GCCCGAGGGGATGATTCGCCCGAAAAATAGGCAACGCCACCTGACCCGGACCGCCTTGCGGGGGCCCGTAACGATCACCAACAACCCTAAAAGGTAAGCTTCGCTGAATTACCGTCAGACGTCCGAAAGGGAACAGATCGCCCCACTGCCGGACGACCCCGTGGTGATAAGATCGCATAGCTTGCCAAGCGGTGCCGAACCCGCTATGGAATACAGGAAAGTCAGCGCATCGGCCCAGAAATCCGCCACCCCGGGGGAGAACTATGCCATCAGCCGGGCCATTACAGGCTGTCCGGCCGGGTGAGTATGCGCGGCCGATCCCACACATCTGCGGCCGCGAGATGTCTGCACCTTCGGACGCGCTCACCCACGTCCGCCAGACATTCAGCACCCGGCGGCCCAGTCGCCCGAAGAGAGCCTTATGACGCAATATCTCCAGGATCCAGCGCTTTGGGGTCTGATCGCTGGTACTCCTGTCGCCGCGGCCGCGATAGTGCGCGGCCGAAAATCCATCGCCGAGCTACGGAAAGAGAAGGAAGAACTCAAGGCTCATTACACCAACCTCGAGAACCACTACGCCGAGGCCGTGGAAGAGGCCAAGGACCGGGCCGAGGAAGCGACGAAAACCGCTCTGAAGTCCGCCATGCGTACGCTTCAGGGTCTCGCCAGCGAACAGCAGCTGGCCATCACGAAGTTGCAGGACAAGTACGGAGAACTCCAGATTCTCCAGGACCTCCTCGACATCGACCACATGAATTCGCAGTTCGCACGGCGCGCCCAGTCGATCGCCGTACTCTGCGACGGCTGGCTCGGCCGGCAGCGCGCCGCCGCGTCGCTCTACGACGTGGTCCGGAGCGCCAAGGGCCGTATCCGTCACTTCACACGGGTCGAGATCCGGGCCCAGAGCAACTTCGCCATTGTCAGCCGGGCCGTCGAGCCGGTCGCGCTCACGCTCGCCGAGCTGCTGGACAACGCGACGAGTTACTCCGCGCCGGAGACGATGATCGAGATCAATATCCGGCCCGTGCCCAAGGGTGTCTGCATCATCGTCGACGACGCCGGTGTCGGCATGAACGAGGAGGAGAAGAGCCGGGCCGCGAAGCTCCTGTCGAGCGAGCGCTCCCCCGGTGTCTCGGGGCTGGGCAACCCGCCGCAGTTCGGGTTCACCGTGATCGGTGTCCTGGCCGCCAGGTACGGCTTCACCGTGTCCGTGGACTCCACCTCGCCGTACGGCGGTGTGCGAGCGGTCGTGCTGCTCCCGGAGGATCTCCTCACGGCCATGCCGGCGCCCGAGCCCGAGCCCAAACCCACACCCAAGGAGTTCCCCACGGTGGCAGCGTCCTCCCCGATGCCGCCCGAGGAGAACCCGGTGGCTCCCTCAACCACGTTCGGCGGCCTCCCGAAACGCCGGCGCAGAGGGGCGATTTCCATCGTCCCGACCGCCGACACGACGGACACCCCGGTCCGCTCCAGCGAACAAGCCGCCTCTGTCATGGGCGCGTTCCAGCGCGGGACCCAGTCGGGCCGTCGTTCCCACAACGCAAGCAGCGAAGGGCATGAGACGCAGTGAATTACGACCTGTCATGGATGCTTGACAGTGCTCTGGAAGTGCCCGAGGCGCAGCACGCGATCCTGGTCTCCGCGGACGGTCTCCTCATGGCCAGGTCCAAGGATGTCGGCAAGGACCAGGCCGATACCGTCGCCGCCGCGATGAGCGGAATACAGTCGCTGAGCCGCACGGTGGTGGACTTCTGCGGCGTGCCGGGCAACCACCACCGGCAGTGGCGCCAGACCCTCGTCGAATTCGATCACGGCTGGGTGTTCCTCATCTCCGCCGGCGAAGGCGCCTATCTCGCGGTCTCCGCGACACCCGAGGTCGACATGGCCGAGATCACGTTCCGTATGCAGCAGCTCGTCGGCCAGCTCGGCAAAGCCCTGACCGCCCCCCCTCGCGAGATTGCTGACACCAAGGCATGACAACACCGGATGAACCGGATCAGGAACAGGCCACCACGCCCTTAGTCCCGGCGTATGTCATCACGAACGGGCGCAGCCTGCTGGACGACGACGAGTTCTCGCTGATCACCCTGGTGACCACAGCGCACAACTCGCCGCCGACCCAGCATCTCGACCCGGAGAAGCGCAGTCTTCTCGAACTGTGCGCCGGGGGCCATCTCTCGGTCGCCGAAATCGCCGGGCACACCCAGTTCCCGGTGGGCGTCGTCAAGATCCTGCTGTCCGATCTCACCCAGGGCGGGTACCTCATCACGCGGGCCCCGATCCCTGCCGCGAAGCTTGTCGAACGGAACATATTGGAGGAGGTGCTGCATGGCCTTCAAGCCCGCTTTGGATGATGGTGTCTATCTGCGCGAATCGGTGCAGACCGCGGCGAAGATCCTGGTGGTCGGGCATTTCGCCGTCGGAAAGACCACCTTCATCGGGACGATGTCGGAGATCCCTCCGCTGCGCACCGAAGAGGTCATGACGCAGGCGGGCGAGGGAATCGACGACCTCAAGGGCACGCCCGGCAAGACCACGACGACGGTGGCGATGGACTTCGGCCGGCTCACGCTCAGCGAGCAGCTGGTCCTCTATCTCTTCGGCACGCCGGGGCAGCAGCGCTTCGTACAGGTCTGGGAGGACATGTCCCGGGGCGCGCTCGGGGCGCTGGTGCTGGTGGACCCGGAGCGGCTCGAAGAGTCCTTCCCCGTCATGGACCTGGTCGAGCACTACGGCATTCCGTACGCCATCGCGGTGAACCGATTCGACGACCGGCCGAATCACGCGGACGACGAGATCCGGGAGGCGCTCGACCTGCTCCCCGAGACACCGCTCGTGAACTGTGACGCGCGTGACCAGCGTTCCTCGGCGAACGCGCTCATCACTCTCGTCCGCTACCTCCAGTCACGTCTCACCTAGGAGCACGGCCCATGTCATCCCCATCGGAATTCCCCTCCCCGCCACCGGGCTGCCCGGCGCACGGCAGCGGCAGGGGCGCCCCGCTGTACGGTCCCGAATTCGCCGCGGACCCGAACGCCTACTACGAGTACCTGCGGCAGTCGGGCCCCGCCGGGCCGGTCGAGCTGTCTCCCGGTGTGGAGGCCTCGCTCGTCACGGACTACGCGGCGGCGCTGCACGTCCTGCAGAACCCGGAGACGTTCGTCCGTGACTCGCGGCACTGGCGCGCGTTCAACGCGGGCGAAATCCCCCTGGACAGCGCGATCCTCCCCATGATGCTCTACCGGCCGAACGCGCTCTACTCGGACGGCGCCGAGCACATGCGTCACCGTCAGGCGGTGACGGAGACGTTCGCCAGGATCGACACGCACCGGGTGAGCCGGCATGTCGACCGGGTGGCGGACTACCTCATCAACCAGGTCAGCGGCCGGGGCAGAGTGGACCTGATCGCCGATTACGCCCAGCTGGTGCCGCCGCTGGTCTTCAACGAACTCTTCGGCTGCCCCCCGGACGTGGGCGACCAGCTGGTCTACAGCATCTCCTGCCTCATGGACGGCATCGAGACGGACAAGGCCATGGAGTCGCTGGTGGAGACGCTGATGGAGCTGATCGCTCTGAAGCGTGCCCAGCCCGGCGAGGACATCACGTCCTGGCTGATGCAGCATCCGAGCCGGCTGACGGACGAGGAGCTGATATCCGAGATCATGACCCTGATCGGAGGCGGCGCCGAGCCCACCCAGAACCTCATCGGCAACGCGCTGCGGCTCCTGCTCTCCGACGAGAGGTACTCCGGCGGCCAGCACGGCGCGAGCCTGCTGGTCGAGGACGCCATCAACGATGTGCTCTGGAACAACCCGCCCATCGCCAACTGGGCCGGCCACTATCCGCTGTACGACGTGGATCTCTCGGGGACGAAGCTGAACGCCGGAGAGCCCGTGCTCATCAGCTTCGCGGCCGCCAACAGCGATCCGAGTCTCTCCACGAGCCGTCAGACACTCAGCAAGCGCGCCCATCTGGCCTGGGGCGCGGGCCCGCACGCGTGCCCCGCCAAGGATCTCGCGATGCTGATCTCCGTCCTGACGATCGAGAAGCTCCTCAACAGGCTGCCGGACGTCGAGCTGAGCGTTCCGGTCGAGTCCCTGACGTGGCGGCAGGGGCCGCTGCACCGCGCGCTCACCGCGCTTCCCGCTCGGTTCACCCCGGCAAGAAGGGTAAATCCGGTGAATACACAATTCCCCGCCGATGCCCGTTCCGCGCCGACATCCTCGACGACCGAACAGCAGCGCCGCCCTCCAAAGGGGACTTTCTGGAGCGGATTCCTCTCCTGGTGGAAGGGGTGACATCTGCAACACCACGGTAACGGCCGGAGCCGCATGGGCGTTGAGCCCGAGGGGTAGTCAGGGTTGGACACTCCGTAATCCCCTGAGAGAAAGATTCTCGTGGAACCCACCCTGACCATCCCAGCCGTCGACCGCCGCACTGTGACCTCTCTTTTCTCTCGACTGCGCACCAGGAAAGGCCAGTCCAACCCGCTGCCACTCTATGCCGAAATGAGAAATCTCGGCGATGTCATCCCCTCCCCCTGGGGCGGACACCTCATCACCTCGTACGCGCTGTGCGACGAGGTCATGAGGAGCAGAAAGTGGAGAGTGCCGGATACGCAGTGGCGGACCAGCCAGCACAACTCCGCCCGCTGGAACACGCCGGCCTCGCTCCAGACAGCGAAATCACTTCCCATGCTCAATCCGCCGCTCCATACGCGAGTGCGGCGTTCGGCGGGGAAGATGTTCGGCCGGCGGACACTGGCGGAATTGAAAGAGTCGATCGCAAGGAATATCGAGAGCGTTCTCGACCAATTCGAGAGGAATCTGCTCGAAGGTGCGGCCGATTTCAATTCTGTGGTCGCCAACCAGTTGCCCGTCATGTCGATCGGGCAATGGCTGGGGCTGCCCGCCTCCGATTATTCACTGCTGCGCTCCCTGACCAACGATCAGACCCTCAGCCAGGAGTTCTTCCCGTCTCCCAGCCAATTGGCACGGGCGGACGCGGCGGCCCTCGGCCTCCAGGAGTACTTCACCGAGGTGATACGGGAGCGTCGCGAGGCCCCGGGGGACGACCCGGTCTCCCAGTGGATAGCGGCCTGGGACACCCTGGAACCGGACCGGGAGAAGGCCGACGCGGAGGCCCACTCCATGGCGGTCTTCGTGATCGTCGCCGGGCTGGAGACCACGGAGCATCTGCTGTCCAGCATGGTCCGGCTGCTGGCGCACCACCCCGAGCAGGCGGACCTGCTGCGCGCCCACCCCGAATACGTACCGCACGTGGTCGACGAGACTCTGCGGTACGACCCGGCGATCCACTCGATCAGCCGGCTGGCACCGCACGACACCACGCTGGGGGACACCCCTGTACGCGAGGGTGAGATGGTGCAGTTGATGGTCGGGGCCGCCCAGCACGATCCGCGGCAGTACACCGGCCCCGAGAACTTCGACGTCCGCCGCAGGCCGTCCCATTTCGGCTTCGGCGGCGGAATTCACTACTGCCTCGGTGCGCCACTGGCCCGGTTGGAGGGGGAGCTGCTGCTCACCTCGATGCTCAAGCGGATACCCCGGCTGCGGCTGAGCGAACTGCCCTCCTGGGAGCCCCGGGTCTCGTTCCGCCGGCTCAACCATCTTATGGTGACGGCGGCCTGAACCGAGTCCGACCGTTGTGACGAATCGTTTCTACGTCACCCGCCTCCAGAAGCGTCCGTCAGGAATCAAGCGAATGATGATCGATGATCTGAAAACCCTGCACGTCGAGTACGACGATGCGGTGGTGAAAGTCCGGCTGAACAGGCCGGAGACCGGAAGTGCGGTATCCGGGCCACTCCTCGACGAACTCCTCGCCGTCCTCGGCACGCTGGACGACCACCCCACCCCGCGCGTACTGGTCCTCTCCGGAGAGGGCGCCGACTTCTGCCGCGGCGGAGGCATGGCCGAATACGAGACGGGGCGGCCCGCAGCCGGGAACTGCTCCTCACCGCCGAGGAGTTCGACGCCGCCAAAGCCACCGAGCCGGCCTTTCTGTACAGAGTCGTACCGGAGGACCAGCTCGACGCAACCATCGACCGCTGGATCGAACCGCTGCTCAACCGCCCTCTCTCGGCCCTGCGCACCACGAAGGCCATGCTGAACGCCTACGCCGGAGCCCACCGCATGGCCGACGCCCCCCTGTTCGACGCCGAGCTGACGACCTCCGCCATCGCGGACCAGGAAGCTCGGGCGGCCCGGACCCGCTGAACCCGCGCCCGCCACGTGCCCGCCCCCGTCCGCACCGTCGCCGACGGGGGCCGGGTCACAGCGGCTCCTCAGCCCGCCGCACCCGTGAAGTGCTCCCGTACCAGGCACTGCACCGCCGTCAGATCCTGGGCGATCAGCGCGTCCAGCAGCGCCGAGTGCTCCGCCGCGTCCGCCACCAGATCGGCCTGGCGCGGCGCGGGCGCGCCCGTCAGCGGCCACTGGGACCTGCGGTGCAGGTCCTCGGCGATCGCGACCAGCTGCCCGTTGCCGGCGAGCGCGAGCACCGCCCGGTGGAACGCGCGGTCGCTGTCCGCGTACGCGGCCCGGTCCCCCACCGCGGCGGCGACGCCCGTGGCCCGGGCCAACGGCCGCAGCGCGGACCACTGTTCGGCCGTGACGGTGCGGGCGAGCCGCAGCATCACCGGCACCTCGATCAGGGCCCGCACCTCCGCCAGCTCGGCGAGTTCACCGGCGCCGCGCTCGGTGACCCGGAAGCCCCGGTTCGGCACGACCTGTACGGCGCCCTCCAGCGCCAGTTGCTGCATCGCCTCCCGTACGGGGGTGGCCGAGACGCCGAAGCGCTCACCGAGCGCGGGGGCCGAGTAGATCTCGCCGGGCACCAGATCGCCGCCGACGAGCGCGTCGCGCAGCGCGTCGAGGATCTGCCCGCGCACGGAGTGACGGCGTACGGAGGCGTGTCCCCCGAACGGCCCTGCCGCGCCCGTCGCCGGGGGCCCGGCGGGCTCACTGTGCGTGTGCTCCCCGCGCGCCCGTTCCGGCGCCGGACCGGTGCCGGGACGCTGCTCCGGCACCCGGTCGGCCGGTGGTACGGGGCCCTCCGCGCCGGGCGCCGGGCCGTACCGTACGGCCGGGCACGCGCCGTCGGCGGGCCCCCGCGGCACGGCGGCGTCGTACGCTGCGCCCTGCTCCACTCGGGTCCTCCTCCGCCGTCCGGTCGGCGCCGCGTCGGGCGGGCCTGCTGCCTCACGTGCACGATAGGCCGACGGGGCCGCAGTTCAAACCTCGATCACATCCGGTAAGGTAAGGCTTACCTGCAAACGATCCCGATTCGGTGGTCCCCTGCATGACCGTCCCCACAGTGCTGACCGGCCTCCGGACCTCTCCGGTGTCGGACGCGTACGCCCGGCTGACCGAGGTCTTCCCGTCGTTGAGCGTCGATGTGCTCACCGAGGGTGAGCGCGCCCCCTTCGGCAGTGGCTGGGTGGGCGCCGCCGATCTCGCGTCCGGGGGGCCCGCCCTCGACACGTTCCTCGGCTGGGACGAGGAGCAGGTGCGCCGGGACTACGGGCAGCAGGGGCGCCCCGATGTGATCGCCAGCTTCGCGCTGCACCGCTATGCCTGGCCGGCCTGTCTGCTGATCACCATGCCGTGGTTCCTGCTCCGCCGGGTGCCGCGGGTGCCGGTCGAGGGCGTCTCGTTCCAGCGCGCGCTGGGCCGGATGACCGTACGGCCCGGCACGTTCGCCTGTCTGCCCGACGACCCCGCGGCGGCGCTGCCGGAGGCCCGGGTCGTGGCGGACGAGGAGGCCCTGCGGGCCGAGGTGCGTACGGCCGTGGCCGAACACCTCGAACCGATCCTGGACGGGTTCGCCCCGCGTATGCGGCGCGGCCGGCGGGCGCTGTGGGGCATGGCGACCGACGAGATCGTCGAGGGGCTCTGGTACATCGCCCATCTCCTCGGCGAGGAGCGGCGCGCGATGGCGGAGCTGGAGCTGCTGCTGCCCGGCACCACCAAGCCGTATGTGGGGACGGCCGGTTTCCGCGAGCTGACGGGACCCGACGGCGAATCTTTGCCGACCCGTGACCGAGCCAGCTGCTGTCTCTTCTATACCCTGCGTCCCGAGGACACCTGCGTCACCTGTCCGCGTACCTGCGACGACGACCGGGTTCGCAAGCTCAGCACGCGCTCCTGACCACGCGTCACCACGGATCCCACGCCACCCGCCGGGGTGATATTAATCGAACATGACAGCCACCTGCCGAACGGTAGCGCTAGCCGATCGTGCATATTTGTGTGCCGCACCGCCTCGTTGGTGTTCTCTTGTCCCGAAAGCACCTGACGGGCACCGCACTTCCGCCAAAATGGCGTCCCAAACGCCCTACTGCGATGCAAGGAACACCGCATGCGACTGACCGACATATCGCTGAACTGGCTGCTTCCCGGCGTCGTGCTGATCGTCGGAATCCTGGTGGCGGTGGCTCTGCTCGCGCGCGGCAAGCGCGCAAGTCAGAAGTCCTCGGCCGTTGAGGACTCCTGGGAACGCAGTGAGGAGCGCCGCAGACGGAAGGAAGCGATCTACGGCATCGCCTCCTACGCCCTGCTGTTCTGCTGTGCCGCCGTGGCGGCCGCGCTCTCCTTCCACGGCCTGGTCGGCTTCGGCCAGGAGAACCTCGGCCTCTCGGACGGCTGGGAGTACCTCGTCCCGTTCGGCCTCGACGGCGCGGCCATGTTCTGCTCCGTCCTCGCGGTCCGCGAGGCGAGCCACGGCGACGCGGCCCTCGGTTCGCGTCTGCTCGTGTGGACGTTCGCGGGTGCCGCCGCCTGGTTCAACTGGGTGCACGCGCCCAGGGGTCTGGGCCACGACGGTGCTCCGCACTTCTTCGCCGGCATGTCCCTCTCGGCCGCGGTGCTCTTCGACCGCGCGCTGAAGCAGACCCGGGTCGCGGCGCTGCGCGAGCAGGGGCTCGTCCCCCGCCCGCTGCCGCAGATCCGGATCGTCCGGTGGCTTCGGGCTCCCCGTGAGACCTTCGCCGCCTGGTCGCTGATGCTCCTCGAGGGCGTCCGCACGCTGGACGAAGCGGTCGACGAAGTCCGCGACGACCGGCGGCAGAAGGAGCAGAACCGGCGCACCCTGCGCGAGCAGGAGAAGATGGAGCGCGCTCAGATCAAGGCGCTCAACCGGCAGCACCGGGCCTGGGGCCGCGGAGGCCGTCAGGTAGCTCTTCCTCCTGCCATGAATGGAGGTTCGGGCTCCCAGCCGGCCGTCGAGGCCGCCGCGGAGCCTGCTATACCCGAGCCGGGACAGCTGCCCCAGCGATCTCGGCTCTCCCTCCAGCCCGTGCAAGGCACTGAGACCCGCACCGTCGATCTCACCGCCGAGGACGACACCCAGGCTCTGCCGCGGCTCGACTCCCTGGAGCGCAAGCTCAAGGAGATGGAGCAGCAGTTCGGCTGAGGCCGAGAAACAGCAGCACGAGCAGTACCCGTACAAGCAGCACCGGAACCATCAGCAACACGAGCGTAGGGAACACACCGACCGGTGTGGCGGGCGACCGTCACACCGGTTCGTTCGTCCTTCACCGGGCTCATGCCCTACCCGTACCCACTGACGTGCGCGTTCATCCTCATGCCGCCGCTCCGTTCAGTTCGAACCAGATCACCTTGCCGACGGGCCTGGACCGTATCCCCCAGTCGTCCGCCAGGCTCCGTACCAGCGCCAGACCCCTGCCGTGCGTGGCGTCGTCGGGGACCGGCCTGCCGGGTAACGGTGGCCGGGGCAGCACCGCGAGGAAGTCCCTTACCTCCACCCGCAGCCGGGTGTCCGCCACCGTCGCCGTGACGACCGCTCCGGTCTCCGTGTGGACGAGCGCGTTGGTGACCAGCTCGCTGATGAGCAGTTCGGCCACCTCCGCGGAGTCCCGCTCCCGCCAGTGCCCCAGCATCTCCCGGAGCGCGTGCCGTACTTCGGGGACGGCCGCCAGATCGGCGCCCCCGACTCTGCGTCGAATCCCTCGTGTCACTCTGTCCCCCCGGCCGTTCGTGGCCGGCCGCGCCGGTGGCGCCACCGTGTTCAAGAGATGCATTCCCCTCCCGTATGGGACCACTCATGGCATGCGGCATCTCTGGGTGAGCGGGCCGTCACACCGCCCCGGGCGGGAACCTTGGGAGCGTCAGGGACGGGGCACGTTCCGCAGGTTGGCGCGGGCCATGCGCGCCATCCGGCCCACCCCGCCGTCCAGGACCATTTTGCTCGCGGAGAGGGCGAAGCCGGTCACCATGTCCGCGCTGATCCGGGGCGGGATGGAGAGCGCGTTCCGGTCGGTGACCACATCCACCACGGCGGGCCCCCGGTGCCGGAAGGCGTCCTTCAGCGCGCCGGCCAGCTGCCGCGGCTTCTCGACCCGTACGCCGTACGCCCCGGCGGCGCGGGCGATGGCCGCGAAGTCGGTGGGGTGGTTGTCCGTCCCGTACGCGGGCAGCCCCGCCACCATCATCTCCAGCTCGACCATGCCCAGCGCGGAGTTGTTGAAGACGATCACCTTGACCGGCAGGTCGTACTGGACGAGCGTGAGCAAGTCCCCCATCAGCATGGCGAGTCCGCCGTCACCGGACAGCGAGACGACCTGGCGGTCGAGGTCGGTGAACTGCGCGCCGATGGCCTGCGGAAGCGCGTTGGCCATCGAGCCGTGGCTGAACGAACCGATGACGCGGCGCCGTCCGTTCGGCGTGAGGTAACGGGACCGGGACCCACCCGCCGCGGCCGGAGCCCGTCCCGGCTCCCATCAAGCCACGGCGGGCCGGGGCGCGCACACGCGGTTACGCCTGCCGGACGGGTTACGCCTCCCAGACGCCGACGGCCGTACGGTCGTCCGCGTACCCCTTCACACGGAGGCCCGCGTCCGCGAGGAACTCGCCCAGCCCCGGCGGCTCCGGGGACGCCCAGCGGCCGGCCAGCTCCTCGGTCAGGGCCGGCACGCCGCGCATCGGGTCCGCGAGCCCGGGGCCGCACAGCAGCAGTGTGTCGCCGGGCCTGGCCACCGAGGCGCGGAAGCGGAACGGGTCGGGCGGGGGCGGCAGCGGGCCCTCGATGTACGGGGCCTGGAGCTGTGCGATGTCCAGGTCCACGGTGAGCCGGTCGCCCGGGGCGGAGGCGGCGGACGTGGTAGGCGCCGCGGACGCCACGGTGTCCTGCGGCTTGCGCGGCGGCGAGCCGTAGCCGACGACCGGCCCGCCGGTGGCGCCGGCGGCGGGGGCCGGGAGGAGCGGTTCCAGGTCCTGCCAGGCGCCGTCCCTGAGCCGGAAGAGGCCGCCGTCGCCGATCCCGAAGAAGACCCGGGTCCGGCACTCGGGGTCGGCGGAGAGCAGCAGACAGCGCAGGCTCGTGGTGTACTCCCCCGGCTCCACTCCCCGTTCCGCGGCGCGGGCGCGCAGCATGCCGAAGGTGCGGTCGGTGAGCCGGTGCAGCCCGGACTTGAGGTCGCCCCTGCGGCCGGCCCTTATGTCGTCGGAGAGCCGGCCGTGGCTGCGTCCGACGGCGGCGGCGATCCACTGGCAGGCGTCCGCCGCCGCCCGGTGGGCGCTCCCGGCGGCGGCGCGGGAGCCAGTGGCGACGGAGACGAGGACGAGGGCGCCGGTCCCGGTCCCGAAGCGCGCGGTGAGCAGCGCGTCGCGCCGGGGGTCGCCGCGGTGGCGCGCGGAGTCGCCCCGTACGGACATCGCCCGCAGGGTGTACGCGCCGTAGGAGGCGCCGTCGAGGACCGTGTCGGGGACGATCTCGTGGATCAGGTCGGCGTCGGCGGCGGGCAGCGCGGTCGGCTCGGGGCCGTAGGTGGGCGGCCGGTCGCCGATATGGGTACGGCGCGCGTCCGCCCGCCCGGTCGCGCCGGCGTCCGGTGGAGGCTCGGCCTCCGGTGGGGATCCGGGCTCCGGTAAGGACTCTTCGTACAGCCGGTTCCACCAGTCGTCGCCGGTGGGCCGCTGCCCCTGCTGGTTCATGCCCCCATTGTCGGCCGGGCGGGCGTCGCGGGACCGGACATCGCGGAAAAGAGTCCGCCGGGCGACCCCACCCCCCACGGGAAGGACGCCCGGCGAACCGTCACAGGTTCAGCCGGCGCGGACGCGGCGGCACGAGGCCGGGTGCGTCATCGCTGCCGGGCAGAGCCTGGTCACGAATACCCGAAGGGCATATGACCACGGTCTGTCGCTGCTGTGATGGCGCCACCTTCGCATGACTGCCGGGCCGTACAGGGATGATGGGGGCGGCGGGTTTACGCCGTGGCCGGTATCCGCCACGGACTCCTGTGGAATCATCGCGTCCGGATCGGCCGCGCAGGGCGTACAGGGAGGGGTCGCAGGGGTGCTGGGGCTGGGAGCGATAGGTCTCGACGAGAGACAGGAGTCCGCGTATCGCGCGCTGGTGGCGATCGGCGCCGCGGAGGTCGCGGATCTGGCACACCGGCTCGCCCTCCCGGAGCCGGACACCGAACACGCGCTGCGCAAGCTGGAACGGCACGGGCTGGCCGCCCAGTCCTCGTCCCGTACGGGCCGGTGGGTCGCGGCGCCGCCCGCGGTCGCCCTCGGGGCGCTGCTCACCCAGCACCGCCACGAGCTGGAGCAGGCCGAACTGGCGGCGGTGGTGCTCGCCGAGGAGTACCGGGCGGAGGCCACCGAGCCGGCCGTGCACGATCTGATCGAGGTGGTGACCGGCGCGAGCGCGGTGGCCCACCGCTTCCGCCAGCTCCAGCTGGGCGCCACCGAGGAGGTCTGCGCCCTGGTCACGGGGCAGCCAGTCGCGGTGACCGGCCTGGACAACGAGGCGGAGGAGCGGGCGGCGGCGCGCGGGGTCGCGTACCGGGTGGTGATCGAGCGCGAGGTGCTCGCGCTGCCCGCCGCGCTCAGCGAGCTGTCGGCGGCCCTCGGCCGTGACGAACAGGTACGCGTCACCGAGCGGGTGCCGACGAAGCTGGTGATCGCGGACCGCTCCCTGGCGATGGTCCCGCTGACCGGCCCTGGCGCCGAGCCGGCCGCGCTGGTCGTGCACGCCAGCGGGCTGCTGGAGTCGCTGATGGGGCTCTTCGAGGCGGTCTGGCGCGAGGCGCTGCCCCTGCGGCTGCGCACGGACCACGGCGGGAGCACGGAGCGTCCTGACGGAGGGGGCGGAGGGGACGGCGGTGCCGAGGCCGTCGGCGGTATCGGCGGCAATGTGACCGAGGGGCGTCTCCCCGGCCCCGACGCCACCGATCTGGAGATCCTCTCGCTGCTGCTCGCCGGGATGACGGACGCCCGCGTCGCCAAACAGCTCGACCTGGGGCTGCGGACCGTACAGCGCCGGGTGCGCGGGCTCATGGAGCTGAGCGGGGTGACCACCCGGCTCCAGCTGGGCTGGTACGCGTACGAAAAGCAGTGGGTGGCGCGCGACCTGCGTAAATGACCGCAATCCTGCACAGTTGGCGCATGGACGTGTGGCAGCTCGTGCTGGTCGGCCTGGTCATGCTGCTCGGTCTGCTCGGCGTGCTGGTCCCGGGGGTGCCGGGACAGGCGATCGTCTGGGCCGCGGTGCTCTGGTGGGCGCTGACCGACACCAGCCGACCCGCCTGGGGCGTGCTGATCGGCGCGACCGCCCTGCTGCTGCTCAACCAGGCGCTGCGCCCGCTGCTCCCCGGGCGCAGGACCCGCAGGACCGGCGCCCCGCACCGCACGCTGGTGGTGGGCGGGGTGACGGCCATCGCCGGCTTCTTCGTGGTGCCGGTGGCGGGCGGGATCCTGGGGTTCGTCGGGGGGATCTACGGCGCGGAGCGGATCCGGCTGGGCAGCCACCGGGACGGCTGGGCGTCGACCCGCACGGTCATGCGGGCGGCGGGCTACTCGCTGCTGGTGGAGCTGTTCGCGTGCCTTCTGGTGGTGGGCGCGTGGCTGGGCACGGTGATCTGGGCCGGGTCGTAGGACCGCGGACCGGTACGCGCGGCCGATGCGGGCCCCCGCGGAGCCGTGTGAGGGTGGGAACATGACGGAATTCAGTGAGGCCGAGCGCGCGTATCTGCGGACCCAGCGGCTGGGCAGGATGGCGACCGTGGATCCGAAGGGGCAGCCGCAGGCCAACCCCGTCGGTTTCCATCCGCAGGACGACGGGACGATCCTGATCGGCGGTTACGCCCTGGGCACCACCAAGAAGTGGCGCAATCTGCGGACCAATCCACGGGTGGCGCTCGTCGTGGACGACATTGTGAGCACCGACCCGTGGACGGTCCGCGGTGTGGACATCCGGGGTGAGGCGGAGCTGCTGACGGGCCCGCACGATCTCGGCCCGCACTTCAGCGAGGAGCTGATCCGTATTCACCCGCGCAAGATCCACAGCTGGGGCCTGGACTGACCGTACGCCCGCCGGTGGACCGGACGCCCGCCGGCGGACCCCGCGCCGCTACCGGACGCGCCCGCGCTTGGCCTCCACGGCCGCACGCCCCTCCGCGCCCTTGCGCTTCCAGTCGCGCCGCAGCTCACTGCGGAGCCGGGCGTCGGTCTTGGCGACGATGTACCGGTTCTCCCGCAGCAGCTTGCGGTAGCTGTCCAGCCGCCGCTCGGGCAGCGAGCCGTCCCCCACCGCCGCGAGCACGGCACAGCCGGGCTCCGCGCCGTGGGCACAGTCGTGGAACCGGCACTCCGCGGCGAGCGCCTCGATCTCCGCGAACGCCTGGCCGACGCCGGCCTCCGCGTCCCAGAGCCCGACCCCGCGCAGCCCGGGTGTGTCGATGAGCACCCCACCACCCGGCAGGGCGAGGAGATTGCGCGTCGTGGTGGTGTGCCGCCCCTTGCCGTCCACGTCGCGGGCGGCCCGTACGTCCATGACCTCGGCCCCGAGCAGGGCGTTGGCCAGCGACGACTTGCCCGCCCCCGACGTACCGAGCAGCACACTCGTACCGCCGGACAGGACCGCGGAGAGCACATCGACGCCCTCCCCCGTCAGCGAGCTGACGGCCAGCACCTGCACACCGGGCGCGGCGGTCGCGATGTCCTCGGCGAGATGTCCGAGGACGGCGGCGGTCACCAGGTCCGCCTTCGTGAGAACGACGAGCGGGAGCGCGCCGCTCTCCCACGCCAGGGCGAGGAAGCGTTCGGTACGGCCCAGGTCGAGTTCGAGGGCGAGGGAGATCACGAGGACGGCGTGGTCGACGTTGGCGGCGAGGATCTGGCCCTCGGACCGCTTGGACGACGTGGAACGCACGAAGGCACTGCGGCGCGCGAGGAGGGCGCGTACGTACCGTGGATCGCTGTCCGCCGGGTCGACGGCGACCCAGTCCCCCGTGCACACCACCTTCATCGGATCGCGCGGCACGACGAACTCGGTGTCGGCCCGTACGGTGCCGTCCGGGGTGACGACATCGCAGAGTCCGCGGTCCACCCGTACGACGCGACCGGGCAGCAGCCCCCGCGCGCCGTACGGAGCGAACTCGGCGTCCCAGCCCGCGTCCCAGCCATGGGCGGCGAGGGGATGCGGAGCGGAGGAAGCCTGAGGAGAGGAGAAAGACAAGGGGAAACCCTTCAAGGGGTGGCCCCGGCACAGACGCACGCGCGCACAGGCGCGGAAGTGAAACGGAACGGTCAGCCGGAGACCACAGGGATGGGAACGATGAACCTCTGAACCTGGGAAACACCCAGCACAGTGACCGTCATCAATGTCCTCACCCCCTGCTTCTCCACACGCCGACAACGCCCCGGAAGCGGCACGTTACGGCCGCCTACGGCCGACGCTCCCGGACGACGCCCACCCTAACCACACCCCGCACGCCGCCGCGAACCCTTTTTTTCCCGCCTCGGTCTACGTCCACACCACGGCCACGACAGCTGCGGCCGCCGTGAACGTCGCCACGGCGAAGAAGGCCCACGGTTGTCTGTTGCGCATGCCCACCAGCGCTGTCACCGCCACCAGGACGTCCAGGGCCAGCTTCACCCCCATCTTCGCGTGGGACAACGGCAGGTCCAGGGAAACGCGAGTCCAGATGAGTCCCGCGCCGGTGACCAGCTGAACGACCGCGCTGCTCACCATGTAGCCGCCGGTCACCGGGTCCTTTCCCCGCAGCTGGTAGAAGACGCCGCCCAGGAGCGCGGCGAACCCGAAGAGGTGGAAGACGAGGAACACGTAGCGAAGGATCTCCATGCCAGTGATCTTTCTGTCGAGTCGGACGAGTTGATGTTGCGCACAGGAGCCACCTGGACCGGGGCGATGCTCCGGCTGTCCTGTCGTCGTCTGTACGGCCATGACGCGCTCCCCCCCTGTTCTGCCGTGCGGCGGTGGCTCGGTAGTGTCTCGGTGGTCCGACAGCACGGGCCCTCGAAATGTGAGGTGAAGCGCCGCGATGAGCACTCCGACCGAGCCCGGGCACGATCGGTCCGAGCCGGGCCTGAGCGCGGTCCTCGGCGAGCGGCGCCGACTGACCAACCTCGCCTACCGGCTGCTCGGTTCGCTGGCCGAGGCCGAGGACGCCGTACAGGAGACGTACACGCGCTGGTACGGGATGTCGCGGCAGAAACAGGAAGCGATCGAGTCGCCGGGTGCCTGGCTGACGACGGTGGCCGGCCGCATCTGCCTCAACACGCTCAGCTCGGCGCGGGTCCGGCGCGAGCGCTATGTCGGCACGTGGATACCCGAGCCGCTGCCCGACCGTACGGAGTGGATCGGCGGGCGGACGGGCGGCGGCGGAACCGAGCCGGCCGACCCCGCCGACCGGATCACCCTCGACGAGTCGGTGAACATGGCGTTCCTCGTCGTACTGGAGTCGATGACGCCGGCGGAACGCGTGGCGTTCATCCTGCACGACGTCTTCCGGTACCCCTTCGCCGAGATCGCCGCGATCGTGGACCGGACGCCGGCGGCCTGCCGGCAGCTGGCGTCCTCGGCCCGCCGGCGGGTACGCGCCGCGCGGGTTCCTGAGGTTCCGAGGGCCGGGCAGCCGGGGCGGGCCGGACAGGCCGCTCTGGTGCGGCACTTCAAGGAGGCGTGGGAGGCCCGGGACATCAAGGCCCTCGTCGCACTCCTCGACCCCGACGCCACCATGACCGCCGACGGCGGCGGCCTGGTCGGCACGGTGCTCCGCCCGGTCGAGGGCAGCGGGCCCATCGCCCAGTACCTGATCCACATCGCCGACAAGGCCCCCGGCCTGACCCTCCTGGAGCGCACGGTCAACGGCCGGCCCGGCCTGGTCGCCCAGCGCGCCGGAGTCACCGTCACCGTGGCGGCGTTCAGCCTCTCCGCCGACCGCGTCACCCGCATCTGGGCGGTCCGCAACCCGGAGAAACTCCGCGCGTGGACCGAGGGCGGAGGCAACTGACGCGTCGCCGGGGCCCCGGTCACCGGAGGCCGGGGCGTCAGAGGGCGATCAGCCCGGCCGCCGTCTCCCTGAAGCCGCAGACGTCGGCGTAGAACGAACGCAGATGCTCCTCGAAGTCGACGTGGAGCCACTCGCACTTCGCCGCGCGGGCCCCGCCGGCCGCGGCAGCGACAAGCGCGGCACCCACTCCTCGCGACCGGCGGTGCGCGGCGACCACGGTGTCCAGGAGGAACGCGTGCGCTCCACCGTCCCAGACAACGTTGACGAAGCCGATCAGAGAGCCGTCCTCCCGGGCACAGACCCAGCCGAGGCTGTGGCGGCTCACGCGTGTGCGCCAGTCGGTCCGGGCAACCGGGGAGCCGAAGCCGTCCGCGTGCAGGGCGTTGAGGGACGCGTTGTCGAAGTCGCCCCGCCACTCGTACGTGATCGTCACGCCCGGATCCTAAGGCGTCCGCGCCTGTCCGCTCGCGTCCGCGCCCGGCCGCTTCCGGGAACGGGCCTACCGGTCCGGTCTGTTCACGCGGATCAGTGTCTGCTGGCCGTTGGCGACGAGGGTTCGTCGGTCGTCCTGGGCGGCGAAGACCTCCAACTGGCAGACGGTCAGTGTGCGTCCGGACTTCACGACCGTGCCGACCGCCTCGATGTGGTCGCCGGCGGCGGGGGCCAGGAGGTTGATCTTGTACTCGACCGTGAGCACCTCGGCGTGCTCGGGGAAGAGGGTGAGCGCCGCGTAGCCGCCCGCGGTGTCCGCGATCGCGCTGGTGCCGCCCGCGTGGAAGTAGCCGTGCTGCTGGGTCACTTCGGGCCTGGCCGGGAGGACGATGTGCACACTGCCCGGCGCGATCCGGGTCAGCCGGGCGCCGAGGAGTGCCATCAGCCCCTGACGGTCGAAGCTCGCCCGGACACGCGCCTGCACCTCGGGGCTCGCCTGTTCCGGCTGCCGCGCCTGCTCCGCCATGTGTTTCTCCTTCGGCCAACAACGTGGATGGCGTACATCGTGGATTCCGTACATCGTGGATTCCGTACATCGTGGCTGCCGTCAGCTCGCCAGGCGTTCCAGCAGCAGGAACCCGCCGATGACGATCATCATGGCGCCGGAGACGCGTGTGACCGCCCTCGCCGCCGACGGCCGGGTCTTCAGTACCGTACGGGCGAGCACGCCGACCGTGAGGTAGACGACCGCGCAGGCGGCCATGTGGAGCCCGCCGAGCAGGCCGGTCTGGGCGGCGACGGGCCAGCCCGTGCCGGGGTGGATGAACTGCGGGAAGAGGGAGAAGTACAGCAGCAGCGCCTTGGGGTTCAGGCCGCTGATCCCGGCCCCCTTGAGCATGATCCGCGTCCGCGAGGAGGGCATCGCCTCCGCCGACGCGCCCAGGACCGCCGGCCGTGACAGCACGCCCCAGCCCAGCCACATCAGATAGCCCGCTCCGGCGACGGTCAGCGCGGTGAGTACGGTCGTGGAGCTCGCCACGATCACCACCAGGCCGGCCACGGCGAGCGCGGTGTATCCCGCGTAGCCGGCTATCAGCCCGGCGACCGCCGGGACGACCGACCGGTCCCTGAGCCCCGCCGTGATCGCGTAGGCCCAGTCCGCGCCCGGTGTGAACACCAGCAGCAGGTCCACTGCCAGAAAAGCCGCCACCGTCGTCGTATCCATCGCTGCCCGTTCCCTCTTGCTCTCTCTTGCTCTCTTACCGGTTCTGCTCTCTTACCGGCTCCCACCCCCAGAGGAAGATTAGGGTCGTTCTGCCCGAAAGTGCTTCCATGTTTTACCCGTATTGGCTCCCCATGAGGGAGAATCCTTCCCATGGATGCCCTTGACCGGAAGATTCTTGCCGAGCTGCAACGGGACGGCCGTCTGACGGTGACCGAGCTCGCCGCCCGCGTGCAGCTCAGCGTCTCGCCCTGCCACCGCCGTCTGCGCGACCTCGAACGGGCGGGCGCGATCCGCGGCTACCGCGCGGTCGTCGACCCGGCCGCCGTCGGCCTGAACTTCGAGGCGCTCGTCTTCGTCACACTGCGCTGGGAGGACCGCGACACCGTCACCGCGTTCGAAGAGGCCGTGGCCGCCGTCCCGCACGTCATCCAGGCGCAGCGCCTGTTCGGCGAGCCCGACTACCTCCTGCGCGTCGCCGCCACCGACCTGGCCGCCTTCCAGCAGCTGTACGACCACCGGCTGGCCACCCTCCCGGGCGTCCAGCGGCTGACCTCCACCCTTGTCATGAAACACGTCGTGGATGAGCGGCCCCTGCCCGGGTGATCCCCCGCGCGCGGGGCCACACGGGGGGCCGCGAGGGGTTGACGGCGGCCGGTCTGGCCATCACCTTCAACAGCGGGCGCGCATTGGGAGCGCTCCCATACGGCCTCACCCCCCGCACCGCCACCCGAAGGACGGCCAGATGAAGACATTTCCGCGCACCTCCCCGATATCCCGCAGGACGCTGCTCACGGCCGCCGCCGCGGGCGTGGTGACCGCCGCCGCCTCCCCCGCGCGGGCCTCCGGCCCGCAGGGGCGGTTCCACACGGTGGGCCGGGTCAGCCCGGCCGCCGACGGCGCGGTGCGGTACACCTGGCCCGGTATCGCCTTCGAGGGCCGGTTCCGCGGGACCGGGGTGGGCATCGTGCTCGATGACTACGACAACGACTACGACGTCCAGATCGACGGTACGACGACCACCACGCTGGTGACCCCCGGCCGGACCACCTCCTGGGTCGGCGGGCTCCCGCACGCCGAGCACAGCGTACGGATCGTCAAACGTACGGAGAGCCCCTGGGCCGCCGGCCTGTTCGGCGGGTTCGTGGCGGCTCCCGGAGGCGCGATCCTCGCGAAGCCCCGGGCGCGGAGCAGGCAGATCGAGTTCATCGGCGACTCCTTCACCGCCGGATACGGCAACGCCTCCGGCACCCGCGACTGCTCGGGCAACGGCGGAGTCAACCGGAACAGCAACGCCGACCTCGCCTTCGGCGCCCTCACCGCCCGCGCCCTCGGCGCCGACCACCAGCTCAACGCCTTCTCCGGCCTCGGCATGGTCCGCAACTACAACGGCGGCAACCCCACCACCGATTTCCGCACGTACTACGACCGGGCCCTGCTGAACGTCGAGGGTGACGTCTGGCAGCGGCCGATCACCTGGCAGCCCCAGGTGATCGTGGTGGGTCTCGGCATCAACGACTTCTCGACCGCCCTCAATCCGGGCGAGCGCTGGGCCACGGAGGACGAGCTGGCCGCCGCCTACGCGACCGCGTACCACGGCTTCCTCGACACACTGCGCGCCCGGTACGGCCGCGAGACGTTCATCCTGGTCAGCGCCACTCCGCTCGGCAACACCACCGCCTTCACCCGGACCGCCGAGCGCGTCGTCCAGGAGCGCGGAAGCGGCGGCGACCACCGGACCGGCTACTGGGTCTACGACGATCCGGGGCTGGACCGTCTCGGCTGCGACTGGCACCCCTCGCTCCACGACCACCGGATCATCTCCGGCCTGCTCATCAGCCGTCTCGCCACCCTTCCGCTGCGCTGGTGACCGGGCCGCCGGCCAGGGAAATCCAACGGGTAAGTCGGTCGAATTAATGTGTGGCTTGAATGCGGCAGTCGCCTGATTGACCCACTAAGTCAAGCGACTTACCGTGATGCCTCCCCACACCGAGCGGAGGCACCATGGCTGCCGATCCGACCCCCGACACGGCCCCCGACCCGACCCCCGACTACCCGTTCGACCGCGAGACGACCCTGGAACCCCCGCACGCCTGGGCCGAGTTGCGCGAACGGTGCCCCGTGGCCCACGTACGGCTGCCGAGCGGTGACGAGGCCGCCCTGCTGACCCGGTACGACAGCGTCCGGTCCGTGCTGGCGGACCCCCGGTTCACGCGTACGGGGGACGGCGCGGCCCGGATCGCCACCACCGACGACGGCGGCATCTTCCTGCGCGACAGCCCCCTCGCCACGCACGGACCCGAACACCTCCAGTGGCGGCGGCTGCTGACCCGCTGGTTCACCGCGCGGAAGATCGAGGAGTGGCGGCCCAGGGTGCAGGCCATGGCCGACGACCTGGCGGACGGTCTGATCGCCGGCGGATCCCCGGGGAACCTCTCGGCGGACTTCGCCCTCCCGCTGCCGGTACGGGTCATCTGCGCGCTCGTCGGCGCCCCGGACAAGGACCAGGACAAGTTCGCGCACTGGTCGGGCGTCATGCTCACCCTGACGCGCTATACGCAGGCCGAAGTGGACGCGGCCTACCGGGACTTCAACGGCTATGTCACGGATCTCGTGGAGCGGCGCCGGGCGGATCCCGGCGACGATCTGCTGAGCGAGCTGACCAGGGTCTCGGACAGTGGTGACGGCCGTCTCGACACACCGCAACTGGTCGCCACCGTCCGGGGCATCCTGCTCGCCGGGCACGAGACCACCTCGAACATGATCTCCATCATGGCGGCGCTGCTGCTGTCGGAGCGGTCCCGGTTCGAGGCGGTGGTCGCGGATCCGGCGCTCACCGCGAACACCGTCGAGGAGGTCCTCCGGATGGACACCACCCTGGGGGTCGTCGGCGTCCCCCGGTTCATCACGGAGGACATCGAGGTGGCGGGCGTCACGGTGCCGGCGGGGACGACGGTGCTCCCCAACAACGCCGCCGCCAACCGGGATCCGCGTAAGTTCCCGGACCCCGACCGGTTCGACGAGAAGCGGGAGAACAGCGCCCAGCATCTGACCTTCGGCGCCGGCGCGCACTTCTGCGTCGGCCAGCCGCTGGCCCGGATGGAGCTCCAGGTCGCCCTCGGTACCCTCGCCCGCCGGCTGCCGGCGCTCCGGCTGCGCGACGGGGCCGACGCCCTCAAGCTCCGTACCGGCGGCATGACCGGCGGCCTCCAGGACATCTGGGTCACCTGGTGAACCTCCGCACCGGCCGGGAAGACCGGGGCACCCGTCACCTCCCGGCCGGTGCGGCCCGTGCGGCCCGTGCGGCCCGTGCCGTCGGGGTGGCCGGCGTGGCCGGCGGTATCGCGAGGTGTGATATCTCAAGTTCATGCAACCGAGAAAGCCGGCGGCGGGCGCCCGGCTGCCCACACCGGAGATACTGCTGCACACGGCGGAGTGCCTCTTCGCCGAGCACGGCATAGCCACGGTCTCGAACCGGCGGGTGGCCGAGGTGGCGGGGGCGGCCAACAACTCCGCCGTCCTCTACCACTACCGCAACAAGACCGGGCTGCTGCTCGCCATCGTCCGCAGACACCACACGGAACTGGAGGAGATCCGCAGCCGCATGCTGGCGGACGCGGAGGCGGCCGGCTCGGACGATCCGCGCGACTACATCGCCTGTCTGGTGCTTCCCCTGACCGAGCACCTCCGGCGCCTCGGCCCGCCCACCTGGTACGCGCGCTTCAGCCTCCAGGCCATGACCGACCCGTCCTTCGTCGAGGAGCTGGCCCGTGAGCTGGCCGCCTCCCCCTCGACCCAGCGGCTCTGGACGCGGCTCACGGCGCTGGCCGACCGGGTGGACCACGAGGTGCTGCGGCACCGGAGCCGGCTCGTCTGGCTGGTCATCGTGCACGCCTGCGCCAACTTCGAGCGGGATCTGGCCGACGGCGAGGGGCGCGCCGGAAGCGGTTGGGACGATGTCGGCCGCTTCCTGGTGGACGCGGTCGCCGGCATGCTGCTGGCCCCGGTCACCCGCCCGCCGGAGTGACGGCCCGCCGGACCGCCGACGCACCGCCGCCGCACCGCCGCCGCGCCCGCGTCGTCAAGGACGCCTGCCCAAAACGGCGTTGACGGGCAACCCCGACCCGGCATGGATCATCTGACCGTAAAATCAGAGATCCACGGCAGTCGAGGCACTGGGGGCAGTAATGCGGGCGAACGGGCTGACGAGCGAGGCACCGCGGGACAAGCGTGGTGCGGTGGCCCTGCGCCGTGCCGCCGCCCTGCCCGACCGTGCCGCGGCGGCTCTCGCGGCCGGGCGTGGCGACACGCTGCCGACGGCGGATCTGCTGACGGCGCAGCAGCTCGCCGGGAACACCGCCGTGTCCTCCGCCCTCGGGCGTCCGGCGGCCGGGCGCGGAGGACACGGCGGTATGCGAGTCCAGCGGGCGCGTCAGGAGGAGCGCGAGAAGACGCCTTCCGCCCCCTCGCGTGCCGCGCGGGCCGTCGCCGAGACCGGCACGGGCACGCTCGGGCTGGGTTCCGATCTGGCGGCCCCGGCGGCCACCGCGACCATCGCCGGGCAGTACGACGTACCGACCTTCAGCACCACGGAGTCCTACAACGTGGGCATCGCGGGCCCCGCGGGCACCGCCGTGGCGGCGGGTGCCGGGCTCTACGGGAACGTCCGGGCGGGCCGCGCCGCGCACGAGGGGCGCAAGAAGGCGCCGGAAGGCAGCGGGCAGCAACACGGTTTCACCCGCGATCTGCGCGCCGCCCGGGGTGACGGTGCGCAGAACAGCGCCGCCATGGTGGGCGGTGTGCTCAACGCCGCCGGTGGCGCGATGAACCTCTCCGGGAACTTCACCCCCGCCGTCTACAACGCCGTCCTCTCCGGCGGCGGCGCCGCGGCCCTGCCGGGAGCCGCCGTGCAGACCGCGCGGTACGGCCGCAAGGCGGCCAAGGCGCGGAAGCGGGTGAAGAGCCTGGAGGCTCTGATGCAGGCGCAGGACCAGCAGCCCGCGGTGGCGCTCAAGGCCGCGAACGATGAAGTGCAGGCGCGCCTCGAACTCGTACACACACTTGACGGCGAGTTCGAGGCCGCGCACGCCGATTACAAGGCCCGGGTCCAGGACATGGCGAGGCCGGAGGCCAACCGGCGCTTCCCGGACACCACGATCGAGCTGCTGGGCAGCCTCAGGCTCACGTACGAGGGTCTGGAGACCCAGCTCCAGGAGGCCGTACGCGCCCACTCGGCCGCCGTGCAGCAGGTCACCGTGCGCGAACAGGCGCAGGAGGCGATGACCAAGGCCCTGAACGAGTTCGCGCGGATGGTCGGTCAGCACGACAGCGGTGGTGCCGACGAGCAGATCACCCTCCAGCAGATCCAGCTCTACGCGATCCGGAAGAACAAGCGGGGTGTCCACAAGAAGATGGTGAGCGCCCTGGGCGGGGCGCTGGGCGTCTCCGCCTCGGTCGCCTCGCTCATCTCCACGATCGCCATCGCCGCCGGGGCCACCGCGGGCGCCGCCGTACTCGTGACGACGCCGGTGGGCTGGGGGCTGGCCGCCGCTGCGGCGACGGTCGCGCTGGGGCTCGCCTCGTACAAGTCGTGGAAGACGATCGCCAAGCGCTGGGAGCAGTCCGGGGCCGCGTCGCCGGAGGACGGGACCCTGGAGCATCTGGGGAAGACCCTGGCCTTCTGGCGGAAGACGGGCCCCAGCAAGCGTGAGGAGTACGCGGCGGCGCTGTACCGGTACGCGCGCGGCACGGACGAGACGCAGGCGGAGATCGCCCGCAACACGGTGCGGAGCCTCGGGCTCGACTGGGGCCGGATCAGGAACGACGAGGCGAGCGCCACCCAGTTGATCGCCGCCAAGATGGCCTCCTGACCCGGCCGCCCGGGCGGACTCGTCGAGGATGGCCGGGCCGGCTACAGGCCGTCGGTGTGGAGGAGCAGGTTGGGCGAGTTCGGGTGGATCGGGGACACGACATCCTCGGTCGCGTTGCTGATGATCCAGCGGGCCACGTCCTGCGGCGCGGCGTCCGGGTAGGCCTCCTCGTAGAGGGCCGCGACCCCGGCGGCATGCGGGCTCGCCATCGACGTACCGCTCAGGGTGGTGGAGCCGCCGCCGAGCTTCGCGGAGACGATGCCGACGCCGGGGGCGTAGAGCGACAGGCAGGGGCCGAAGTTGCTGAAGTACGCCTCCTGGTCGTTCCGGTCGGTGGCCCCGACGGTGAGCACCTTGTTGGCCCGCGCGGGTGACGCGTCACAGGCGTCCACCGTGCTGTTCCCGGCCGCCGCGACGGGCAGCACACCCGCGTCCGCGACGCCGTTGGCCGCGGAGTCGAGCGCGGGGGAGACGGGTCCGCCGATGGACGCGTTCAGGACCGCGGGCTGAGTGGCGTGGCTCGCGACCCAGTCGAAGCCGGCGATCGCCTCGGCCGTACTTCCGTCGCCGGTGCAGTCGAGTACCCGGACGGCGACGAGGGAGACCTCGCGCGCCACTCCGTATGTCTTTCCACCGACGGTGCCCGCCACATGGGTGCCGTGCCCGTGGCAGTCCTGGCCGTTCCGTCCGTCGTTGACGGCGTCGAAGCCGACGGTCGCGCGGCCCTCGAACTCGCTGTGCGCGGTCTCGATGCCGGTGTCCACCACGTACGCGGTGACGCCCCGGCCGGTGCCCGTCACGTCGTACTGGCCGTCAAGGGGCAGATAGCGCTGGTCGATCCGGTCGAGGCCCCAGCTCGCGGCCGGCACCCGCGCCGCGGACCGCGTTCCGGAGGCCGGTGGCAGACCGAGACCGACCTCGGCGTTCTCCTCGACGGCACGGACGGCGGGCAGGGTGCGTACGGTACGCAGCTGGCTCGCCGAGAGCCGGGCCGCGAAGCCGCGCAGGGCGGTCCCGTACGTGTGGAGCGGGGTGACGCCGAGCTGCCGGACCACCGCGTCGGGGGCGAAGGCGGGCTTGACCGTGACGATGTACTCGCCGGGGATCGCCCGGTCGGCGCGCTGCACCGGGACGAGGTCCCGCGCGGGCCCGTCCGTGGCGTCGGCGCCGTTCGCGCCGGTGAGCAGGGGAACGAGCAGCAGTAGAAGAGTGGTGGGTGCCCAGCGCGCGCTCAAGCGCATACGTGCTCCTGTGTCGGGGAACTGGATCGGGACCGGGTCGTGGACGAAGGGGACAGAGCGGGTGAAGAGGATCCGCGTGGTGCGGCGGACCCGTACTTCCTTCGTCCACGACCCGCCCGTTGCTTGAGCGATGTCACCCGGATGGCACAGGCCGGGTCAGAAGCGCATGCTCCAGAGGTCGAGATAGCCGGGGTCGACGCTGAAGATGCCGGGGGTGTTGTCCGTGACGCGGAGCTTCCAGACGCCGTCGGCGGGGAACGCGGACGCGTCGATGGTGTAGGTGTCGCGCAGTTCGGGGTCGCCTCCCCAGACGAAGTCCTTCAGCAGGATCGTCGTACCGTCCGGCGCGATCAGACTGATGATCTGGCCTCCGGAGAAGGGGTGGTAGAGCTCGACCGAGATCTTGAGGGCGCTGGACGCGTTGCCCTGGCGGCCGGTGACGGTGAGCGGGGACTCGATGGTCTTCCAGTTGGGGATGTCGACGCGGTCGGGGTTGACGAAGAAGTCGCCGCCGGAGACGAGGACGGTCCAGTTGTAGGCGAATGTACGGACCTCGGCCGCGGAGTTGCGGATGGCGACGACGGGGGTGAAGTCGCCTGCCTTGGTGGGGCTTCCGGCGATCAGTCCGGTGTCCGCGTCGATCGTCAGGCCGTCCGGCAGTCCGGTCGCGGAGTAGGCGAGCGGTCCTGGCCGGGTGGAGGTGGCCTCGATCGGCCGGCTGACCGGCTGGCCGACCGCCGCGTCGCGGTTGGACGGCGCCTTCGCGGCGATGTGGTTGACGTAGTTCGCGCCGACGTTGACGGCCGCCCAGGCGTTGCCGATCGCCTCGTACGCCTCGCTGCTCGTCCCGTACAGATCGGCGGCGGCGCTGAGGGTGGCGGTGCGGGCGCCCGCGTAGTCGGTGGTGGACGTCATGTAGAGGGTCAGCGCCCGGTACCAGACCCGGAGCGCCTCGCCCTGCCCGATGCCGGCGACCGGGGTGCCGTCGAAGGTGGGGCTGTCGTAGTCGATGCCGTTGATGGTCTTGCGCCCGCTGCCCTCGGAGAGGAGGTAGAAGAAGTGGTTGGCGGGTCCTGAGCTGAAGTGCGGGTCGAGCTTCTTGGTCCCGGAGGTCCAGTGGTCCTGCGAAGTCCCCACGGCCGAGGCGTCCCTGGAGGGCCGGTCGAGATAGCGGAGCGGCTTTCCGGTGCCGCGGATGTCGGCGAGTTCCCCCATGAAGTAGTCGGGGACGTCGTGGGCGTTGTTGGCGTAGAACTCCACTCCGGTGCCCATGATGTCGCTGGTGGCCTCGTTCAACCCGCCTGCTTCACCGGTGTACTTGAGGCCGGCGGTGGCGGAGGTGAGGCCGTGGGACATCTCGTGGCCGGCGATGTCGAGGGAGGTGAGCGGCCTGTTGTTGCCGATCCCGTCGCCGTACGTCATGCAGAAGCAGGAGTCGTCCCAGAAGGCGTTGGCGTACGCGTTGCCGTAGTGGACGCGGGAGTACGCGGCGACGCCGTTGTTCGCTATGCCGTTGCGGCTGAACCGGTCCCGGTAGAAGTCCCAGGTCTGCTGGGCGCCGTAGGCGGCGTCGACGGCGGCGGTATGACGGTTCGTCAGGGTTCCGTCGCCCCAGGTGTCGTCCGGGCTGGTCATCAGTGTGCCCCGGACCGCGGTGTTGTCCGCGTCGTAGGTGCGGTGGCCGCCGCGTCCGGTGTCGGTCATCTCGAAGGTCTGGCCGTTGTGGGTGGTGCCGATCTCGACCCGGCCGTTGTACTTGCCCACGCCGGCGCCGGCGTGGACCGTGTCGAAGGTCTCCAGCAGTTCACCGCTCGCGGCGTCGGTGATGATGTGCAGGCTGCTGGGCGTGCCGTCGTCCCGTACCCCTTCGACGACGGATTCCCAGGCCAGCGTGGGCTGTTCGGACTCTCCCAGCCGGACGACGAGCCGGGGCGCTCCGTCCGGGGCCGCCTCGTCGGTGCCCTCCGCCTTCGCGGTGGCGAGGGCGGACTTCTTCGCCGCGGCGGCGGGGACGGCGGCTTCGGTCGTGGGCAGCGTGAGCGTCGCGTCCGACGCCTTGGTGACGGTACGGGCGGCGGCGCCCGCTGCCGTACTCCCGGCCGCGCGGTCGTGGACGACCAAGTCGCCGCCGAGGACCGGGAGTCCGGCGAAGGTGCGTTCGTAGCGGGTGTGCACGGTGCCGTCGGCGTCCTTGACGACGTCCTTCGGTATGAGCTTCTCCCGGGCACCGAGCTTCAGCGAGCGGGCGGTGGCGCCCGACGCGTCGGCGGCGGCCCTGATGAGCTTCTCCCGTCCCGCCGGTGTGAGCGGGACGGCGGCGGCGCCGGGCCTGGGTTCGGCGGTGATGCGCGGAGGCGCCTGGTGGGAACCGGTGGGTTCCGGGGCGGCGGCCGAGGCCGGCAGGGCGGGCAGGAGGAGCGCGGCCAGGGTGGCGGCGGCGAGGGCGGCCGTGTTGCGGCGCGCGGCGGGTCGGAGCCGGGATCTGCGGACGGGGTGGGGCGACGCTGCCCTGGTGGTAAGGAAGTTGATCGTCACTCCAGTGACTCCTTGGGCGTCAGCATGGACCGGCGGGCAGTGGCTGCCCCACCGGCTGAGGAGAGTTGTGCGTTGACGTCCGTGCGGTGATCAGAGCGTCGCAACCGGGAGCCGCCGTTGTCAGCACTGCGGAGACCGTTGTCCGAAAGCCGGTCGGGACCTTCGCCGTGGGAGCGCTCCCATTCGTAGTGGATCACATGGGGCTTTACCGCGCGGCAACACTCCGTTCAGCGGACCACTTTGGCCACTTTCAGCCCCCGGACACCAACTCCGGCATCGCGCTTGACCTGTGCAGTTCAAGCCACCTATGTTCTGCACCCTGGCTCGAACGCATACGGCGAGCCCTCTTCACCACTCCTCGGGGGAAGCACATGAACTGGTATCTCGACGTCCTCAAGAACTACGCCGGCTTCAGCGGGCGGGCGCGTCGCCAGGAATACTGGATGTTCTTCCTGTTCAACATCATCGCGGCGATCGTCGTCGCGATCATCGGCAGCGTTCTCGACCTGGGGATCCTCTCCACGATCTACGCCCTCGCGGTCTTCATCCCCACCCTCGCCGTGGGCGTGCGCCGGCTGCACGACACCGGCAAGAGCGGCTGGATGCTGCTTCTCGGCCTCATCCCGCTGGTCGGCTTCATCATCCTGATCGTGTTCTTCGCCTCCGAGGGCGAGAAGGGCCCGAACGCCTACGGCCCCGACCCCAAGCAGGCATAACGCCGCGCCCGGTCGCTCCCGGGCTGCATCGGTGCCCGTCGGCCCACACGGCCGGCGGGCACCCGGCGTTCAGCTCACGGACCGGCCCTCGGGTCGGCCGTCGCGCGCGTCCAGCCACACCGCTGTGTCCGGCGGCAGCACGGTACCGCCGGGCAGCTCCCCGCTCGCGAGCAGCGGCGTGACGGGTACGGAACCGGACGACGGCTCCAGCGGGATCGGCGCGCCGGAGAGGTTGACCCGGCAGACCAGGCCCGCGCCCTTGCGGAAGGCGAGTTCGCCGGGGGCCGACGGCAGCCAGGTGAAGCGCTCGTCGCCGCGGAAGCCCCGGCGCAGGGCCAGCGCCGTACGGTACAGCTCCAGGAAGGAGCCGGGCCGGCCGGTCTGGGCCTCGACCGACCGCTCGCCCCAGCCGTCCGGCTGCGGAAGCCAGCTGCCGCCGGGGCCGAAGCCGTACGAGGATCCCGTCCTGGTCCACGGCAGCGGCACCCGGCAGCCGTCGCGGCCCTTCAGCGCGTGGCCGGTGCGCTCCCACATCGGGTCGCGCAGGGCGTCCGCCGGGAGGTCGGCCACCTCGGGCAGGCCCAGCTCCTCGCCCTGGTAGAGGTATGTCGTACCGGGCAGCGCGAGCGTCAGCAGGGCGGCGGCCCGCGCGCGGCGGCGGCCCCGCTCCCCGTCGGCGGCCGGGCTCCGGCCGTCGGTCAGCAGCCAGCCGGGTATGTCGGCGCCGTCGGGCAGCGCGTACCGGCTGCGATGGCGCACCACGTCGTGGTTGGAGAGCACCCAGGTCGGCAGCGATCCGGTGGTGGCGGCGCCGGCCAGCGAGGTGTCGATGACGTCCCGGAAGGCCCCGGCCTCCCACGGACAGCGCAGATGGAAGAAGTTGAACGCCTGGTGCAGCTCGTCGGGCCGGGTGTAGAGCGGCAGCCGGGCCGCGCTGACACCGGCCTCGGCGACCATGATCCGGGCCGGCGCGTACGAGTCGGTGACCTTGCGCCACGTCCGGTAGACGTCGTGCACCTCGTCGCGGTCCCAGAACGGGTGGTTCTCGCCGCTCGGCGGGGCGTTGAGCGAGACGGAGTCGGCGCCCCGGGTGTTGCGCAGCGGCGGGGTGAGGTCCTTGCGCAGCCCGTGGGCGACATCGATACGGAAGCCGTCCACGCCGAGGTCCAGCCAGAAGCGCAGGGTGCGCTCGAAGTCGGCGGCGACGTCCGGGTTCTCCCAGTTCAGATCGGGCTGCTCGGCCGCGAAGATATGCATGTACCACTGGCCGTCGGGGACCCGGGTCCAGGCCGCCCCGCCGAACTTCGACCGCCAGTCGGCGGGCGGCTCCGCGCCGCCGGGACCGGTGCCGTCCCGGAACACGTACCGGTCGCGGGCCGCCGAGCCGGGCGCGGACGCGAGGGCCTCGGCGAACCACGGGTGCCGGTCGGAGGTGTGGTTCGGCACGACGTCGACGATGGTACGGAGCCCGAGCGCGCGGGCCCGGTCCAGCAGCGCGCGGAAGTCGCCGAGGGTGCCGTGGCGGGGGTCTACGTCCCGGTAGTCGGCGACGTCGTAGCCGCCGTCGGCCAGCGGGGACGGGTAGAACGGGGTGAGCCAGACCGCGTCCGCGCCCAGCTCCGCGACGTGGCCGAGCCGGTCGGTGATGCCCCGGAGGTCGCCCATCCCGTCGCCGTCGGCGTCGGCGAAGCTGGGGACGTACACCTGGTAGACGACGGACTCGCGCCACCAGTCACCCGCGCCTCCGCCACCGCCACTGCCCGCGCCTCCGGCGGGGAGATCGCTGCTGCCGTGGGGGTCGGCGCCGTTGCCGTCCGGGTGCGCGTGCTGAGTCACTGGTGCCTCTCGTGCCGGATGAGCCTCACCCGAAACTGTAGTGGCGGGGCAGTCAGTGGTGCGATCATCCGACTGAATCAGCCTCGGATCGACGGCTTGCCCGGGCCCGTATCCGCATCCGTATCCGGCTCGACGGCGGCGCGCATCGACCTCAGCGCCAGCAGCAGGACTCCGATGTCGTCGAGGTAGACCGGGTCGGGCAGCAGGTCGACCGGCAGCACCAGATAGGCGATGGCCGCCCAGAACACCCAGCGCTTCCCGGTGGGGAGGCCCGCCGCGCGCAGCGCGCCGCGCGCCCGGACGAGCCGGACGGTCAGCGTGATCGCCGCGCCCAGGGTGAGCGCCGCGAGCACGGCGCCCACGGCGAGGACGATCTGGAGGTCGCTCATGGCGGTCCTCCTCCTTCGGGTCCTTCGGGCTTCGGAATCGTACGGCGCCGGTACCCGCGCTCCGGTACCCGCGCGCCGGTCGTCCGCTTACCCCCGTACCGGCGCCTCAACGGAATCAAGGGAATCGTCATCCGTCCAGTCCGGCACCGGGTGGGCGCCCCGGCGGCCGAGGACCTTGTCGATCCGGCCGTCGATCAGGACCGCGACCACCCCGCAGCGGCAGCCGCAGTACTCCACCACCCCGGCCGACGTGGTGTGGCAGGACAGCAGGGTCCAGCGGCACGCGTCGGCACCGGGCCGGTCGCACACCGCGCACCGGTCGTCCTCTCCCCCGGGCCCTCCACCGCCGCCGTCAACGCCGCTGTCACCGCCGCTGTCACCGCCGCCGCCCTCGCCACCGCCGCACGTCCGCATGGACTCAGGCTGACGTCATCACCTAGATATATTCAACCCTTACATCGATTCGCCTTTACATTGGCCCGATGCAGTTCAACCACTACGGCGGCGAGGCCGCGCTGCTCGCCGCCGATCTGGCCAACGCGGAGACGCCCTTCACCCCGGAGGGGATGGAGGCGCTCCTGATCGCGCGCGGTATCGTCCGGCGCTCCCTCTCCGTCCCGGGGACCGCCGCCATCGAGGTCTGGAGCCGCCGGCTGGCGCCCTGCTTCGGGCCGCAGGAGCTGGAGGTACGGCGCGACCGGGTCAACGCGCTGCTGGCCGACGCGGCGAGCCGGCCGTACATCAGCACGCACGACGGCCACGGTCCCCATCTGCACTACGCGGACCCCGGGCTCGGCGCGGTCGCGCACATCCGGGCGGCGACGGCGACCGGGCTCGCGTACGTCGTCTGCTTCGCCAGCCACACGCGGCTCGGGAGGTGTGCCCGCGCCGGGTGCGGGCTGGCGTTCGTGGACACCTCCCGCAACGGCAGACGGACGTACTGCTCGGTGCGGTGTGCCAACAACGACGCCGTCGCACGTCACCGGAGGCGCTGACACGCGCGGAGGGACCCGGGTATCCGGCCTCGGTGTCAGACCCCGGTGTCCGCGTCCGGCGTCCGTGTGCCGTGTCTTCCGGCCGCCGCGCCCCGTCGGTACGTTGCCGGGAACCGGATCTCTGCGGACCGACCCGGTCCGCCCGGGGCGACGGAGGGTTCCATGACACCACGTGTACCGCGGATCCAGGGCCACTGCGACGCACGGTTCGCCGGCGTGCGCGCCGCGTTCGAGCGGAACTTCGACGTGCACGACGAACTCGGCGCCGCCGTGACCGTACTGGCCGGCGGGGAGGCCGTGGTCGATCTGTGGGGCGGCTGGGCCGACGGCGCGCGCACCCGGCCGTGGGAGTGGGACACCCTGGTCAACGTGTGGTCCACGACGAAGGGCGCGACGGCGCTCTGCGCGCATCTGCTCATCGACCGCGGGCTGCTGGACCCGGACGCGCCGGTCGCCGCGTACTGGCCGGAGTTCGCGGCGGCGGGCAAGGAGTCCGTCTGCGTACGGGAGTTGCTGTCACACCGCGCGGGGCTCGCCGCGCTGCGCGAGCCGCACTCGCTGGAGCAGTTCTACGACTGGGAGTTCACGACCGCGCGGCTCGCCGCGACGGAGCCGTGGTGGGAGCCGGGCACCCGGTCCGGCTACCACGTGCTGACGTACGGCTTCCTGGTCGGCGAGCTGGTCCGGCGTATCACCGGGCAGCTGCCCGGCGCGTTCCTGCGGTCGGAGGTGACCGAGCCGCTCGGCATCGACTTCACCATCGGGCTGCCGGAGAAGGAGGTCGGCCGGCTCGCCGAGCTGGTGCCGTCGTCCACCGGCCCGACCCCCGAACAGGCCGCGGCCTTCGCCCGGTTGGAGCCGGTGGGGGTGGTGGCGCTGACCAACCCGGCGATCGGCATGGCGGAGGCGAACAGCGCCCGGTGGCGGGCCGCCGAGGTCCCCGCGGCGAACGGCCACGGCACGGCCCGCGCGGTCGCCGCGCTGTACGGGATCTTCGCCACCGGCGGCCGGGCGGGCGAGCACCGGGTGCTCTCCGCCGAAACGGTCGAGCGGGTACGGGAGGGCCAGGGCCGCTGCCGGGACCTGGTGCTGGGCGTGGGCTTCCCGCACGAGACGGAGGTGGGCCTCGGGCTCTGGCTCAGCGGCGAGAACCGGTCGTACGGGCCCAATCCCCGGGCGTTCGGGCACGAGGGCGCCGGCGGCTCCTGCGGGCTCGCCGATCCGGAGGCGGGCATCAGCCTCGGGTACGTGATGAACCGGATGGGGACGCGGATCGTGGACGATCCCCGCCGGATGGCGCTGATCGACGCGGTGTACGCCGCGCTGTAGCCAAGGGGCCGCGCGCGCCCGCGCGTTCCGGCGCGCGCCGCTCCCTCCTCCCTCCTTCCCCTCCCCTGCCACCCCCTTCCCTTTGCACGGATCCAGGACATCCCACAAGGGGAGCTATTCGGCCATGATCAACATGCGCGCATTTCGGGGGTACCTCGCACAAGCGGACGAGCTTCGCGCGTAGACCCGTCCGTCCGACCCGTCCCACCGCCGGATATCGAACTCATCGCGCCACGTGCCGCCTGCCGACCGTGGCGCATATGCATTCCTGCCGCACCGACCGTTCACCCGTTGGAAGCCAACCGGCAATTCCCGTGCTCGGAGGTGTTTCTGACGCTCACTCAGCGAAGTCACCGGCTCACCGGCGCGGGCGTCGCGAGCGGGACCGGGCGACGCCGGCCGGGACCCGGCCGGACCGGCACAGCGCCCGTCACGCGTGCCCTCGCACGTAACTTCGCCCCGAAATGCGGGCCCTGACGGTCCGTCCTGACCCGGCGGTCCAGAAGTGGGCCTTGCCCGGAGGCCGGGCTGACCTAAAGATTCAGTCAAGCGATTGACAGGACACGGCCAAAAAAGCGGCCGCAGACTGCCACGCCCACGCCCCATCGCGGTCCACCACCCAATGGACCGCGCGCTCCCCCCACTCATGGAGGATTCTGTGACCTTCAAGCGCTTCTCCCCCCTCGGTTCGATCTCCCGGCGCGTCCGGCTCCTCGCCGTCACCTCCGGTATGGCGACCGCCGTCGCGCTCGCCGCACCCAGCGCCGTCGCCGCCCCCGCCCCGGCGCCCCTCCCGTCGGCCGCCGCGCTGGCGGTCGCCGACCAGGCCGTCCTGGACGCCGACATCGCCGGTACGGCCTGGTACACGGACAAGGCCACCGGCAAGATCGTCGTCACCGTCGACAGCACGGTCACCGACGCCGAGATCGCCACCATCAAGAACTCCGTCGCCGACACCGAGGCCGGCCTCACCATCAAGCACACCGAGGGCCGGTTCACCGAGCTGATCGCCGGCGGCCAGGCCATCTACGCCGGCGGCGGCGGGCGCTGCTCCCTCGGCTTCAACGTGCGCAGCGGCTCCACGTACTACGCGCTGACCGCGGGGCACTGCACCAACATCGCCTCCGCCTGGTACACCAACTCGGCGACCACCACCTCGCTCGGCACCCGCGCCGGCTCCAGCTTCCCGGGCAACGACTACGGCCTGATCCGGCACACCAGCTCGGCCAACGCCGACGGCCGGGTCTACCTGTACAACGGCTCGTACCAGACCATCACCTCGGCCGCCAACCCCAGCGTCGGCCAGACCGTCCGGCGCAGCGGCTCCACCACCGGTGTCCACAGCGGTACGGTCACGGCCCTCAACGCGACCGCCAACTACGGCAGCGGCAACGTCGTCACCGGCCTGATCCAGACCAACGTCTGCGCCGAGCCCGGCGACAGCGGCGGCTCGCTGTTCAACGGCACCGTCGCCTACGGCCTGACCTCGGGCGGCAGCGGCAACTGCACCTCCGGCGGGGTCACGTTCTTCCAGCCGGTGGTGGAGGCGATGAACGCGTACGGCGTCAGCCTCGCCTGACCGCACACTCCCCATTGACCGCACACTCCCCATTCCCCCCACGGAACACCGACGGGCCGCGCACCTGGTGCGCGGCCCGTCCCGTGTGTCCGACCCGTGTGCCCCGCCCGCTCCCCGCGCGGCGAAACATAGGCTGTGCTCAGGAGTCCGACGAACGGGGTGCACCGCAGTGTCACAAGGTCATGAGGAAGAGGTCCTGGCCCGCATCGCCAAGGGGCTGGTCTACACCGAGTCGGAAGCGGCCTTCCAGGCCCCCCGGCGCCGCACCGACCAGATCTTCGCGTACAACCACACACCGCCGGGCGAGACCGAACGGCAGCGGTCGCTGCTCGTCGAGATCTTCGGAACGGTCGGCGAGCGCACGATCCTGCTGGCGCCGTTTCACGCCGGGTTCGGCAGCAACGTCCACATCGGCGACGACTTCTTCGGGAACGTGAACCTCACGTTCGTCGACGACGTGGACATCCGGATAGGCGACGGTGTCATGATCGCCCCCAGCGTCACCCTCACCACCACCGGGCACCCGGTCCATCCCTCGCGGCGCGTGGACTTCGGGCGGTTCTCGGAGCCGATCGTGATCGAGGACAAGGTCTGGATCGGCAGCAATGTCGTCGTCCTCCCGGGCGTCCGGATCGGATACGGATCGGTCATCGGCGCCGGCAGCGTCGTCAGCCGCGACATTCCGCCGATGAGCGTCGCGGTCGGCACCCCGTGCCGGGTGCTCCGCGCCATCACCGACGAAGACCTCACCACCCGGACGGCCACGCCGTGACCGGGCGCCCGGGCCGCCGCGCGGTACTGGCCCTCGGCGCCGGTACGGTGCTGACGGCCGCCGCCGCGGCCACGGGCGGACCGGCCCACGCGGCGGGTAGTGTGCCGGCGGGGGAGAGCACGGTCACCCGGGCGCTGGCCGGCCTGGAGCGCGCACACGGCGCCCGGCTGGGGGTGTTCGCGCGGAACACGGTCACGGGCAGGAGTGTGGCGTACCGCGCCGGTGAGCTCTTCCCGGTCTGCTCGGTGCACAAGACCCTCACCGCCGCCGCGGTCCTGCGGGACCTCGACCGGCACGGCGAGTTCCTCGCCCGGCGGATCAGGTACACCGAGAAGGACGTCACGGACGCGGGCCACGCCCCGGTCACGGGCGCGCCCGAGCACCTCGCGCACGGGATGACCGTCGGTGAGCTGTGTGCCGCCGCCATCGCGTACAGCGACAACGCCGCCGGCAACCTGCTGCTCCGGGAGCTCGGCGGCCCCACGGCGATCACCCGCTTCTGCCGCTCCATCGGTGACACCGTGACGCGGCTCGACCGGTGGGAACCGGAGCTGAACTCGGCGGAACCGGGGCGGGTGACGGACACCACCAGCCCGGCGGCCATCGGGCGGAGCCATCTGAAACTGCTCCTCGGGGACGCGCTCGAGCCACGGGACCGGCGGCGGCTGACCGCGTGGCTGCTCGCCAACACCACCGGCGCCGCCCGTCTGCGCGCCGGGCTCCCCGCGGACTGGACCCTCGCCGAGAAGACCGGCACCGGCGGCTACGGCACCACCAACGACGTCGGCGTCGCCCGGACCCCGGACGGGGCGCCCGTCGTCCTGGCCGTACTGTCCACCCGGCAGGACGACGCCGGTGCTCCGGCGGACGAACCGCTGGTCGCCGGGGCCGCCGCCCTCCTGTCGGCGGCCCTCGCCTGAACAGCGGTGCGGAGCAGGGCGGTTGACCCCACGCGCGGTGCGACGCGATGGAGTACGTGATCCCGTAGTGCGGCCTGCGTCGGCAGACCCTAACTTCGTGAGTGCCGGAAGAAATGGTCCGGACCAGAGGGAAGGGAACGCCGGGGGATCCCCGCGGTGAACCACTCCCCGTCAACCGATCAGAAGGGTGAAACCATGTCGACGACCGTCACAACGGCAGTGGTGTGCCTCGTGTGTGACAGCGCCCTGGACATCGAGAGCGGCTCGGAGAAGGGCGAGATCGTTGAGTGCGGCACATGCGGCCAGGAGCACGAGCTGACCAACGCCTCGGCGAGCGGCTACGAGGTCTCCCTGGCCCCCGAGGTCGAGGAGGACTGGGGCGAATGACGACCGCAGCCACCGATGTCCTGCTGTCGGTGACCGTGCTGCGCCCCGACGAGCGTCGGCTCCTGGACGCACTGCGCGCCCAGGGGCTGACGGCCCGTCCGGTCCTTCCGCCCGATCTGGCGGACGTACTGGCGGCCGGGGGCGAGCGGCCACGGCTGACCGTCATCAGGAACCTGTCGCACCGCGAGGCCATCGGCACCGCCCGCCGTCTGGAACAGGCCGGGGTCGCCACCCTGAACAGTCCCTCCGCCATCGAGATCTGCAACGACAAGGGCCTTCAGGCGCTGCTCTTCGCCCGGCTCGGCATTCCCCACCCGGCCACCCGGCACGCGTTCACCTACGGCCAAGTGCACGACGTCGCCACCGAGTTCGGCTGGCCCGTGGTGGTCAAGCCGGTATCGGGATCCTGGGGACGCGGGGTGACCCGTCTCTCCCACGAGGAGGAACTGGAGGCATGGACCGGCGGACGGGAGTCCGCCGACGCGGCGGGGAAGCTCTTCCCCGTCCTGGTGCAGCAGTACGTCGAGAAGCCGGGCCATGACCTGCGTGTCGTGGTCGTCGGCGCGGAACCCGTCGTCGCCATCCGCCGGAAGTCCGACAACTGGCGCACCAACACCCATCTCGGCGCCCAGGTCGAGCGGGTCGAGATCAGCGACGGCATGCGCCGGCTCTGCGACCGTGCCGTCGAGGCGCTCGGCCCCGGCTTCTACGGCGTGGACATGATGGAGGACCGGCACACCGGCGAGATGACGGTGGTGGAGATCAACGCCAACCCGGAATTCGCCCGTTCGTCGGAGACCCACGGCGTGGACATCGCGGGGCTCTACGCCCGGTACGTGGTCGGGCTGCTGGACGCGGACCGCTCGCTGCTCACCGTCTGACCAGCGGCCGTCCCACCGTCACAGCCTCACTCCAGCACACCGGCGCTCCGACACACCGGCTCTCCAGCACACCGGCGCTCCGGCACACCGCCGCTCCCCACACCCCCACCTCACGGCGCCCCCGGCCCGTGCGCCCCGGCACGCCTCATGGACCTCCCCCGCGCCCGGACCTCCCCCCGGCGCGGGGGACCCCGGGGCTGCCGCGAAGGGCCTTCCCCAGATCGAGGAGACACCTCATGGAACAGTACGACACCGCGCTCGTCCTCTCCCGGGTACTGACCTCCGGCATCGTGATGAGCATCGAGAAGAACGACAAGGAACTTCCCGCGCTGGAACGGCTGTTGACCAAGCGCAGCCGCCGGGCCCGCGCCGTCCTCGTCAACAGCGGGAGCGCGGCCGTGCACGCCGCGCTGACCGGCCGGGGCATCGGCCACGGCGATCGGGCGGTACTCCCCGCCGGTCTCGACGAACGTACCCGCAGGTTCATCGACTGGCTCGGCGTCGAGGACGACGCCGCACCGCCCGGCCCGGCGACCGTCACCCCGTCCGTCACCGCGTCCGTCACCGCGTCCGTATCCCCGTCCGTACCCGCCTTCGACCTGCTGAGGCTCACCCCGGAGAACGCCGGCGAGTTCGCCGCCTCGGCCGCCGCCGCCACGGCGCCCGCCCTGGTGGTGGACCTCACCGGACTCGGATTCGGGCCCGCGGGAGCGGTGCTCACCGACGACGAGCAGATCTGGGCGCGGGCCGAGCGGCTGAAGATCTTCGGCGCCTTCGACCTGCGGACCATGTGGACGCAGGAGGAGGCCGAGCCCGGGATGGCACCGGGTGTGCAGTTCAACTACCGGCTCAGCCCCCTGGTCGCCGCCTGTGCCCGGATGGCACTGGCGCAGGCCGGTTCCCGTACCCCCGCGACGACCGGAGGCACCTCCCGATGATCACCGACTTCCCCACCACTCCGCTGGCCCTGCCCGACCCGGCCGAGATCGCGGCCGAACTCGCCGGCTTCGGCGGCGCCGCGATGATCCCCAAAGAGGTACGGCGCACCATCTTCCCGGTGATCACCAAGGAAGAC
Organism: Streptomyces sp. NPDC093109; assembly: GCF_040701725.1. NCBI lineage: Bacteria > Bacillati > Actinomycetota > Actinomycetes > Kitasatosporales > Streptomycetaceae > Streptomyces > Streptomyces sp. NPDC093109. The sequence goes on along the minus strand of NZ_JBFBEZ010000009.1, from coordinate 60,856 downwards.
GTCTTCACCATGCTGCTGGCGCAGCGGTCCGCCCCGGACAAGGTCGTGGCCGACTTCGCCGAGGAGTACCGGTCCTACGTCGGCGCCCACCGCGCCCTGCCGACCGCCAGCGGTACGTCAAGTCTCCATCTGGCGCTGATCGGTGCCGGTGTGCGGCCGGGTGACGAGGTCATCGTCCCCGGGTTCACCTTCATCGCCACCGCTCAGGCCGTGGTCGCCGCCAAGGCGGTGCCGGTCTTCGTGGACATCGACCCGCTGACGTACTGCATGTCGCCCGGGGCGGCCGAGGCCGCGATCACCGAGCGGACCCGGGTGATCATGCCGGTGCATGTGCACGGGCTGCCCGCGGACGTGGCCGCGCTGCGCGGGGTCTGCGACCGGCACGGGCTGGCGCTGGTGGAGGACGCGTCCCACGCGCACTCCGCGAAGATCGGCGGCCAAGTGTGCGGCTCCCTCGGGGACGCCGCGGGCCAGAGCCTGATGGCGGACAAGAACTTCCCGCTCGGCGGCGAGGGCGGCATCGCCTTCTTCGGGAGCGACGAGGCGTACGAGCGGACCGTGGACTTCCTGGACCGCACCGGCATCGACTACGGGATGTCCTGGGTCGCCGCCTCGTTCGGCGCCAGCCAGCTCAAGCGGCTGCCGTACTACGACGCGATCCGGGCCAGGAACGCCGCCCTGCTGGCCGACGCGCTGCGGGAGACCGGCCTGTTCACCCCGCCGCACGTACCCGAGGGCCACATCCACGCGTACAACATGTACCGGATCGGGCTTGCCCCTGAGGCCGTCGACCTGGCGGACCTGCCCGTCTGGGCGGTCAAGGAGGCGGTGCACGAGCTGCTCACCGCCGAGGGCGTGCCGGCCCGCGAGTGGCAGAACACCCCGATCCCCTGCCACCTGCCGTTCCGGGAGCGGACCGGCTTCGGCAACGGCTATCCGTTCACCCTCAACCCGGGGGCGGTCAGGGACCACGAGCCGACGGACTTCCCGAACATCGTCGCGATGCTGGAGAGCACCGTCGTGCTCTGCCGCGAGCTGCGCTCCCCCGTGGAGTACGAGCGGGTCACCCGCTACGCGGACGCCTTCCGCAAGGTCGCCGCCCGCCCCGATGCCATCCGCAAGCTGGTCGCCGAGCGCGCTTACGTGCGGCCCTACGAGAAGGCGGCCCGCCTTGGCTGACAACGACCGCGTACGGGTGGCAGTGCTGGGCGCCAGTGGTTACACCGGCGGCGAGCTGATCCGGCTGCTGCTGGGCCACCCGAACGTCGAACTCACGCATCTCTCGTCCGAGCGGCACAGCGGCGAGACGATCGCCTCCGTCCTGCCCGGTATCCGCAACCATCCCGCCGCCGCGAAGCTCCGGTTCGCCCCTCTGGAGTCGTACGACGAGGTCGACGTGGCCTTCGCGTGCCTGCCCACCGGGGCGCTGCCGCCGCTCATGCCGAAGCTCTCCGAGCGGGCCGGCCGGGTGATCAACCTCGCCGGTGACTTCCGGCTCACCGACTCCGAGGAGGCCACCCGCCACTACCCGGGGTCCGCCGAGTGGACCGACGCCTTCTCGTACTTCGTACCGGAGTTCTCTCCGCCGCCGGGCGACTCCCGGTTCCTCAATCTGCCCGGGTGCATGGCCGTCGCCTCGCTCTACGCCCTCCAGCCCCTGATGGCCGCCGACCTCGCGGACGGGGACGTCGTCGTGGAGGCCAAGACCGGCGCCAGCGGGGGCGGCAACAAGTCGACCGAGCCCCCCGCCGAGCGGATCGGCAACTTCCGGGTGCACAAGCCGTACGGTCACCGGCACGCGCCGGAGATCTCGCAGGCGCTGCGCACCTTCGCGGGGCGGGCACCGCGGCTGCGGTTCTCCACCTTCAGCCTGGACGTCTCCCGGGGGATCCTGGTCTCGGCCTACGGTCTGCTGCGCCCGGACGTCACCCGGCTGGACGTCAAGCGCGCGTACGGCGTCGCCTACGCGCACACCCCCTTCGTCAAGGCGCGCTCGCAGCTGAAGACGCCGGCGGACTTCCCGATGCTCAAGAGCGTCATCGGTTCCAACATGGCGGAGGTGGCGGTCGCGGTCCGCGGTGACCAGTACGTGGCCGTCACCGCGATCGACAACCTGATCAAGGGGGCCGCGGGACAGGCGGTGCAGGCGTTCAACCTCGTCCAGGGCTACGAGCAGTCCACGGCGCTTCCCTTCACGGCGGTGACCCCATGAGCGAACGGCCGCTGTATGTGATCAAGGTCGGCAGCAGCACGCTGCTCCATCCGGAGATCTTCGCCGAGATCGCCGCCGTGCGCGGCCGGGGCGCCCGCGTCCTGGTCGTCGCCGGCGGGGCCGAGGGCATCGAACGCCACTACGGCTCCATCGGCCGGACGATGCCCTCGCTCACCCTGCGCAACGGCGACACCGTACGGTACTGCCCGCCCGAGGAGATGCCGCACATCGCGGACGCCTACCGCCGGGTCACCCTGCCCGCGGTGGAGGCCGGACTCGCCGGGCACGGCCTGACCGTCCTCGCCCGGGTCGCGGCGTACGAGGGGCTGGTCACCGGGACCGTCAACAAGCCGCTGCGGGTGGCCGAGGACGGCCGCTCCAAGGTGGTCAGGGACCACCGCGCGGGTACGGTGCGCGCGGTCGACGCCGAGCGGCTCGGCACCCTGCTCACCGCCTACGACGTGGTGTGCCTCTCCCCGCCGGTACGGGACGCCGACGGCGGCAGCGATCTCAACGTGGACGCCGACGTCCTGGCCGCCACACTGGCGAACGCGCTGGACGCCGACCATCTGCGGCTGGTCACCGGGACCGCGGGAATCCTCACCGATCCCGCCGACCCGGCCTCCACCCTGCGCGACGCGTTCCCCGGTACGGCGGGCGTGTACGCGGGCGGCCGGATGAAGCAGAAGGTGCGGGCGGCGGAGCTGGCGCTGCTCGGGACCGCGGACGTCGCGGTGACCGGGCCGCACACCATGGCGGATCCGGAGGGCTGGACGCGGTTCTGGGCCGCCGGGGAGCCCGCGGCGGATCTCGCCCTGCTCAGCCGGGCGGTGCAGATCCCGTCCACCTCCTACGACGAGCACGAGCTGGTGCGGTATCTGGTGGGGTGGTGCCGGGAGCGGGGCATCGAGGCGCGGGCTGACGAGGCCGGCAATCTGGTGGCCGAACGCGGCGAAGGGCCGCGTACGCTGCTGCTCCTCGGCCACGCGGACACCGTGCCGTTCAACTGGCCGGTGCGCTGGGAGTCCACCGGCGGGGCCGACGCGGAATCCGATGCCGTTCTGCACGGGCGGGGCAGTGTGGACGCCAAGGCGTCGCTGGTCGCCTTCCTGGACGTCCTGGCGGATCTGGCGGACACTCCGGTCCCTGACGGCTGGCGGCTGCGGGTCGTCGGGGCGGTGGAGGAGGAGGTCTCCTCGTCCAAGGGTGCCTTCCACGCCCGCGACCACTATCCGGCCGATGCCGTGGTGGTGGGCGAGCCCAGCGGCTCGGGTGCGCTGACCATCGGTTACTTCGGTCTGTTCAAGCTGCGGGTGACCGTGACGGTACGCAGCGGCCACTCCGCCGGTTTCCAGGCCGTGTCCGCGCCCGACCGTCTGACCGACTCGCTGGCGCGGATCCGGCGGGCCGTGCTCAAGGAGGCGGACGACGCGCTGAGCGCCGTCATCGACCTGTCCTGCGCGGCCGGGACGGAGAGCCAGACGGCCACGGCGATCCTCAACTTCCGGGTACCGCCCATGGCCGACCTGGACGCACTGCGCACGGCCGCGTTGAGCGCGGGCGGCGACGACGTGTCGATCACGTTCCTGCGTGCCACCCCCGGCTACGCCGGCGGCCGTTCGACCCCGCTGGCGAAGGCGTTCAGCCGGGCGCTGAACCGTAACGGCGGCAGTCCGCGATTCCTGCTGAAGAAGGGCACTTCCGACATGAACACGCTGGCCACCACCTGGCGCGGCGTCCCCATGGTCGCCTACGGGCCGGGGGACTCGGCGCTCGACCACACCGCGGAGGAGCACATCGGCGCCGCCGAGTACCGCCGGGGCCGCGCCGTGCTGCGGGACGCGGTCGCCGCGTTCTTCGACCGGGCCACCGCCGGCGCCCCGGTCCCGACCGAGAAGCAGGGAGTCGCCCGATGAGCAACGTCGCCACGAAGACCACCCGGTTCGGCCCCGTGCTGACCCCCTTCCCCTCCCCCGCCTCCGCCGCCTCACCCACCACCGCGCCGCCCTCCGTCCGATCCGCTCCCGCCGCTCCCGCCGCGCCCTCCGCCGGCACCGACCCCGCCGAGCTGCGGGAACGCGCCCTCGCCGCGCGCCGCATGGTGATCGACATGGCGGCCACCCCGACGGGCTGCCACCTCGGCGGCAGCCTGTCGGTGATGGACATCCTGATCGCCGCGCTGGACCGGACGGCCGCGGACGAGAACAGCGAGGTCGTCCTGAGCAAGGGCCACGCCGCGGCCGGGCTGTACGCCGCGCTGTATGTCACCGGCGTCCTCGGTGAGGACCCGGTGGCGCACTACGGCGCCGCGACCCACCACTTCACCGGCCACCCGGGACCCGGTGTGGAGGGCGTCCGCTTCCCCACGGGGAGCCTCGGCCACGGCGCGCCCTACGCGCTCGGCTGGGCGCTGAGCCGCCGGCTGGCCGGCGCCCCCGGGCTCGCCATCGCGGTCCTCGGCGACGGCGAACTCCAGGAGGGGCTGGTCTGGGAGACCTTCCAGGTCGCCGCCGCCCAGCGGGTCGGGAACCTGGTGATCGTCGTCGACCGCAACGGCGGCCAGAACGACGGCCTCGTCGCGGACATCTCCCCGGAACCCCAACTGGCCGAACGGTTCGGCGCGTTCGGCTTCGACGTCAGAGAGGTGGACGGACATGACGTGGCGGCGCTGCGCGAGGTGTTCGAGCCCGACCGGTCGGACCGCGACCGTCCGCTCGTGGTCGTCGCCGACACCGTCAAGGGCAAGGGCCTGCGCCCGGTGGAGGGGAAGGCCGCGTCGCACTACGTGACCATCGACGCCGCCCGCGCCGCGGCCTGGAAGGAGATCGTGCGATGAGCCTGCCCGGACGTACCGCCTACCGCGACGAGCTGACCGCCATCGCCGCGGACGACCCCCGGATCCTCTGCCTGGAGGCGGACCTCGGGGGCCGCGCCCACCCGTTCGCCACCGCCTACCCGGACCGCTTCTTCAACGTCGGGATCGCCGAGGGCGCGATGATCGACATGGCCGCGGGACTGGCCGAGGGCGGCTACCGGCCCTTCGTCTCGACGTTCGCGCCGTTCGCCGCGCTGCGGGCCGCCGAGAGCCTCAAGCTGGCCCTGGGCTATCTGGGCGCGGGAATCACGGTGGTGGCCCCGTACGCCGGAGTGTCCGGCGGCTGGTTCGGGACCACGCACCACTGCCTGGAGGACTTCGCCGTGCTGCGCGCGATGCCCGGGATCACCGTGGCCGCGCCGTACGGGGAGGAGGAGATGCGGGCCGTCGTCCGGCGGGCCGCGCGCACCGGGGAACCGCACTACATCCGCACCGGCCGCAACGCCGCCCCGGCGAGCCTTCCTTGGGAGGGCACCGACCCGCCGGTCGTCAACTGGGACGACGCGGGCGCCGAGGCGGACCGTACCTGCCTGGTCTCCGTCGGCGAGGTCGGTACCGAACTCTGCCTGGCCGTACGCCGGGCCCGGCCGGCCCTGCCGCACGCACACCTCTGCTACGTCGACCAGCCGCACCTGGCGAAGGCCGCCGCCGAACTGGCCGAGCGCTACGACCGGTTCGTCGTGGTCGAGGAGCACCGGCCGGCCGGCAGCGTCGCGTCCGCCCTCGCCCTGCTGCTGACCGGCCGCGAGGTGCGGTCGGTCAACGCGGGCGAGCGGTGGCCGGTGCACGGTGGCAGTCACGAAGAGGTATTGGACGAACTCGGCCTCAACGAGGCCGCGTTGTGGCAGGCTCTCGCACCGCACGAGAACGCGCCCGGCGCCGAGGACGCGCCGGGCGGATCCGCGGTCCAGAAGGGGGAAACGACATGAGCGGCCACCGCATCGGAGTGGCACAGGGCACCGCGATCTATGTGGGGGCGATCCTGGGCGCCGGCATCCTCGCGCTGCCGGCCCTGGCCGCCAAGGAGGCCGGTCCCGCCTCGCTGCTGGCCTGGCTGGCGCTGCTGCTGTTCTGTGTCCCGGTCGCCACCAGCTTCGCCGCGCTCGGGGCGCGCTATCCGGACAGCGGCGGGGTGGCCACCTTCGTCGCCAAGGCCTTCGGGCCGCGCGCCTCCGGGGCCGTCGGTTACTGGTTCTACTTCGCGCTGCCCGCCGGCGCGCCGGTCACGGCCTATGTGGGCGGCCAGTACGTGGCGCACACCCTGGGCGGCGGGGACCGGATGACGATCGCGGTGGCGGCGGCGCTGCTGCTGGCCGCGTTCGCCAGCAACACGGTCGGGCTCCAGATGTCAGGACGGCTCCAGCTGATCCTGGTCGGGCTGCTGGCGGTGCTGCTGCTGATCGCGGTGATCACCGCGCTGCCGCACTCCCGCACCAGCCATCTGACCCCGTTCGCGCCGCACGGCTGGGGAGCCGTCGGCCAGGCGGCCAGCCTGCTGTTCTTCACCTTCGCGGGCTGGGAGGCGGTCACCCATCTCTCCGGCGAGTTCCGCGATCCCGCCCGGGACCTGCGGCGGGTGACCATCCTGACCCTCGTGGTGATCGGTGTGCTGTACCTGGGTCTCGCGCTGACCTGTGTGCTGGTCCTCGGCCCCGAACTCGCCAACACCAACGCGCCGTTGACGCTGCTGCTGCAACGGGGCACCGGTTCGGCGGCCTCCGCGGTCACCGCGGTGATGGCCCTGCTGCTCACCTTCGGCACGATGAACGCCTATCTCGCCGGGGCGTCCCGGCTGGGCGCGGCCCTGGCGCGGGACGGCGTACTGCCCGCCGCGCTCTCCAAGGGGCACCGGCCCGGCGAGGTGCCGCGGCGCAGCCTGGCGCTGCTGTTCGGGCTCAGCCTCCTGGTGTGTGTCTTCGCGCTGGTGACCGGCACCGAGCTCGGGCAGGTCATGCTGGCGGCCTCGGCGTGCTTCATCGCGGTCACCGTGGCCGGTCTGGTCGCGGGCGTACGGCTGCTGCCGCGCGGGAGCGCGGTGTGGTGGGGCGCCGTGGCCGCCGCCGTGGTGATGAGCGTCCTCCTGCTGTTCTCCGGCTGGTTCCTGCTGCTGCCGCTGGCCCTGGGCACGGTGGCGGTCGTCCGGTCCTCACGGACGGCGCGGCGCGCGGAGGCCGCGGCGGCTCCGGTACCCGCGCCGCTGCCCTCGCCCGCGCCGGTACCGGAACCGGCGGAGCAGGAGTAGCCCGGTGGCGGTGGCGGAGACGGCGACTGCAACGGAAGACGGGAAGAGCACCACAGTGGGTACGGCGGCTGGAAGGATGGTCCGATGGATCTCGGGTTGAGGGGACGGGTCGCCATGGTGGCGGCCGGGACGAGCGGTATCGGGCTGGCGATCGCCCGCCGGCTGGCCGCGGAGGGCGCCGCGGTGTCGGTGTGCGGGCGCTCCGCGGACCGGTTGCGGGAGGCGGTGGCCCTGCTGGAGAAGGAGAGCGAAGGGCCGGTGCACGGCGCCGCCGTGGACGTGGCCGACCACGCGGCCGTGGCGGAGTGGGTCGGCGAGGTGGCCGACCGGTTCGGCGGTCCGCATGTGGTGGTGGCCAACGCGGGCAGCCCGGCGGAGGGGGGCGCCGACCTGTTCGGCGTACCGGACTACCGGACGGCGGTGGAGGCGAATCTGTTCTCCGCCATCGCCCTGAGCCGCGCGGCCCTGCCGCACATGCGGGAGGCGGGGTACGGCCGGGTGCTGTTCGTCACCTCGCTCGCCGCCAAGCAGCCGATTCCGGGGCTGGCGCTGTCCAACACGGTCCGCCCCGCGGTCGTCGGCTACGCGAAGTCGCTGGTGCACGAGCTGGCCGCGGCGGGAGAGGGAGCCGTCACGGTGAACGTGATCGCCCCCGGGATGACGCGGACCCCGACGCTCCAGGCGTGGGCCGAGCAACTCGACGGCGGGGTGGCGGGGTTGTGCGAGGACATCCCGATCGGCCGGCTCGCGGAGCCGGAGGAGGTGGGTGCCGCCGCCGCGTTCCTCGCGTCGGTGCCGGCCGGCTCGATCACGGGAACGGTCCTGCCGGTGGACGGCGGTGCCACCCGCGGTCTGCTGTGACCCGCCGGGGCACACCACACGCCGTCGGCCCCGCCCTCAGGGCGGGGCCGACGCCCATTTCCGGGCCGGACGGGCGGACGGGCCTCAGCCGGTCGGGCGGCCGTGCAGGGCGACGGCGAGCTGGGCCCGGCGGCTGATGGTGAGTTTGCGGTAGATACGGGTGATGTGCTGTTCCACGGCGCGCGAACTGACGCCGAGACTGTCAGCCATCTGATGGTTCGTCATACCGTCGAGCATCATGCGGGTGAGCCGGGACTCGTGGGCGCTGAGCGGCGGATGGCCGGTGGACGGCAGCGGAGCCGCCCGTTCCCGTAGCGCAGACACCGTTCCCGGCCGCGCCTCCGGTACCGTTCCCGGCCGCGCGCCGACGGCGGTGAGCGCCGCGCCCCTCGGCACCGCCGCGGCGGCGCGTTCAGGTATCCGGGCGGTGTCCCAGCTCAGCTCGTCGCCGAGCCGCCGCGTCCGGGTGTCGACGACGCAGCTCTCCTGCACGTAGGGGTCGCCGCCCAGCACATGGCCCAACGCCGCGGGATCGTCGACCTGCACGATCAGGGTGTCGCCCTGTCCCTCGGCCCAGACCCCGCCGTAGAGCAGCACCCGGTCCCGGGCCATTCGCTGCCAGTACGAGCGGTGCCGCGGTCGAGTGCGGCGCAGTTCGGCCCCGCCACGCAGCCGCCGTTCCACCAGATACTTCATCGCTGCTCCCGTCGCCAGGACGTGCCGGGCGGAGTCCGAGCACTCCGCCCTCCTGACGGGCAGCCTGCGACGGCGCACTCCCGAACTGATCCCTTTCCGCTACCTCCCGGCGGGGAAAGTGTCCGGGAAGTCACTGTGTACGACGCTCCCTATTCGTTAAGTTAATAACTTCGCAGGTGCATATGGGTATGGGCGGTCTCTCCCGTCAAAGCGGTGAAGGGGAAACGTGACTATCCCGGAACGTCTGTCGGTCCGGTTCCACATCCTCGGAACGCTTGAGTGTCTGACGGGCGACGGCGCTCAACTGCCGACCGGCGGGCCGGTACAGGAACGCGTCCTGGTCTCGCTGCTCCTCTCCCCCGATCGCGTCCTGCCGGTCAGCCGGCTGGTCGAGGCCGTATGGGACGAGGATCCGCCGGCCACCGCCACGCACCAGGTGCGCAAGGCCGTCGCCGAGCTGCGGCGGCGCCTCCCGGGCGGCCGGGACCTGATCGTCACCGAGGGGCCGGGTTACCGGATCGCGATCGAACCGGGCCAGTTGGACCTGACCGTCTTCTCCGACCTGTTGCGCCAGGCCCGTGACCAGGCGGGCGCCGATCTTCCCGAGACGGCGGTGGACACCCTGCGCGAGGCCCTGGCGCTGTGGCGCGGGCCCGTCATGGTCGGGTCCGGCGGATCCGTGATCACGGCGGCCTCGGCGGCCCTGGAGGACCGGCGGCTGGCGGCCCTGGAGCTGTTCTTCGAGCTGCGTCTCGGGCTCGGCGAGGTCGGCGAACTGGTGGGCGACCTGCGGGACCTGGTCGCGGCGCATCCGTTCCAGGAGCCTCTGTGCGGGCAGTTGATGCTGGCGCTGTACCGGTCCGGGCGCCAGTCCGAGGCCCTCGCGGAGTACACCCGTATGCGCACCCTGCTCGCGGACGAACTGGGTGTGGATCCGAACAAGCGGCTGATCGCGCTGTACGAGGGAATCCTGCGCGACTCCCCCGAACTCACCGCCCCACCGCGCCGCAAACGCACCCCGGCGCCCACCGGTACCGACACCGGTACGGGTACGCGTACCGACGACCGGGCCCGGCACGTACGGCAGACCCCGGCCCGCGCGCACACCTCGTCGGCACACACCTCGTCCGCACACACCTCGTCGGCACACACCTCGTCGGCCCCCGCGTCCACCACTCATTCGGCGGGGCCGTCGAACGAGCCGCACCGCTGCACACTGCCGTACGATCTGCCGGACTTCACCGGCCGCAAAAGGGAGTTGCAGCAGTTACTGTCCGGCCAGGACGAACCGGACGGGCAGCCCGGGCCCCGCATCATGGCGGTCGACGGGATGGGCGGCAGCGGCAAGACCTCCCTCGCCGTGCGGGTCGCCCACCGGCTGGCCGACCGCTACCCGGACGCCCATCTCTACCTCGACCTCCGTGGCTACACCCCCGGCGAACTGCCGCTCCAGCCGGGCGCCGTCGCCGAGGCGCTGCTGCGCATGCTCGATGTGCCCGGCGACCGCATTCCGGACGACGAGGCGGGCCGTATCGCACTGTGGCGGACCACCGTGACGCAGTACCGGCTGGTTCTGCTCCTGGACAACACCATCGACAGCTCCCAGGTCCAGCCGCTGCTGCCGGCGTCCGCCGACGCCCTCGTACTGATCACCAGCCGCGCCCGGCTGATCGAGCTGGACGGTGCCGAGTGGATATCGCTCGGCGGGATGCCACCGGAGGACAGTACGGCCCTGGTCTCCCGCATGCTCGGCGAGGAGCGCACGGCCGCCGAACCGGAGGCGGTCGCCGAACTCATCGAACTCTGTGCGCACTTGCCACTGGCACTGCGGATCGTTGCGGCCAAGCTGCGCAACCGACCGCGGTGGACCGTACAGTATCTGGTGGAACGGCTGGGCGACGAGACCCGGCGGCTGGACGAGCTGCGCTCCGGGACGCGCGGTGTCACCGCCACGCTGAACCTGACCTACGAGGGCCTGAGTCCGGAGCACCGGTCCGCCTTCCAGCTGCTCGACAGCCACCCGGGAGCGGAGTTCGACCCGTACTGTGCGGCGGCCCTGCTCGGCACCGATCCCGGCCAGGCCGAGGATGTCCTCGAACACCTGCTGGACACCCATCTCATGCAGCAGTTCGAGACCGGCCGCTATGTCTTCCACGACCTGGTGCGCAGCTTCGCGAAGTGGCTGCGGAGCCAGGCGGGCGAGGACCCCACCGAAGTCGACCAGCCCGCCGTGGAACGGCTGTTGGACTACTACGTGGCCGCCACGGAGGCCGTCTGCGACCTCGCGTTCCCGGGCCGGGCCCCGTTCGTACGCGAGTCGGACGGGACTCCGCGCCCCCCTATCGCGCTGCCCGTGCTGCGTGCCCCGGGACGCGGCCGGCAGTGGCTGGACCGCGAGGAGGAGAACCTGCTGGCGGCCGTCGCGCTCGCGCAGCGCCGCGCGCTGCACCGGCACTCCGCCGAACTGGCCCGCAATGTCGTCTTCCAACTCGACAGCAGGGGACGCTTCGAGGAGTTCCGCGAGGTCGCGAGCGTCGCCGTCGACTCGTCCCGGGAACTCGGCAATCAGTACCTGCTGGCACTGAGCCTGTCCAACCTGGCCGTCGCCGACTGGAAGCTGGGGAAGTTCACCGAGGGGCTGGCCGCCGCCCGGGAGAGTCTGGAACTGTCGGTGCGGCTGAAGGACCAGCGGGGCGAGGCGAAGAGCACCGGGATGCTCGGGCTGCTGCTGGCGACCCTGGGACGGTTCGGCGAGGCTCAGCCCCATCTCGAACAATCCATCGCCCTCAAGCGGCAGTTGGGTACCCCACGCGCCGAGGCCGAGTCACTGACGAACCTCAGCTCCCTCTTCGAGCACATGGGCCGGTACACCGAGGCCGCCGCCGCGGCCCAGCGCTCCGTCGAGCTCAACCAGCGCATCGGCGCCCAGGAGAACGAGATCGTGGCGCTGACGGATCTCGCGCTCGCCTACCTCGGGCTCGGCAGGGACGACGACGCCCGCACCTGCCTGGACCGGGCCCTCGGACTCATCGACGAGTCGGCACCCCTGGGCGACGGCGCCCTGGTCCTCGCCCTCTCCGCCTGGGTGCGGCACGGTCTCGGGGAGTTCGGGCAGGCGCAGACGTACGCGGAACAGGCGCTGAAGCTGACCGGCGGGAGCTGCGCGCCGATCCGGCAGGCGGCCGTCTGGAACATCCTGGGGGCGCTCCGCCACCGGAGCGGCGACCACACCGCCGCGTGGCGACTGCACTCCGACGCACACCGGATCGCCTCCGCCGTGGGTTACCGCATCGAGGTGGCGCGGGCCCTGACCGGGATGACCGCCGTACGGTCGGCGCAAGGTGACGCCCCGTCCGCCGCTGCCCTCCGGGAGGAGGCGGCGGCGTTGCTGGAGGCGATGAACGCGACGGCAGCCGGCCGCCACAGCGGCTGAATCCGGGGCGCCGGGAGGCGGGAGGTGGGAGGCGGGAGGCGCCACCACGGTGGACCGGCTCCGCATCGACTCAGCATCGGGACCGACATCGGCACCGGCATTGGCACCGGCAGCGCATCGGCTGCCCATCCGCTCCGCATCGGCTCGGCATCGGCTCGGCATCGGCTCGGCACCCGGCTCAGCCCGCGAAGGCCGGGCCCTCGCCCGAGCCGGGGCTCAGTACGACGCTCGCCGGGCCCTCGCCGGAACCGAGGACCCCGTACACCGCGGCCTGGCCGCGTACGGTCAGGTGGCCCCCGTCGGAAGCCGCCCCGATCCCCGCCGACGCCGCCAGCGCCACCGCGGAGAGAATGCCGGCCGTCTTGTACCACGTGATGCTCATCTGGTGTCTCCTCGGTGAGTGACTGCGACAGGCATCAACCTGGCGGTAGTCGTTCCCGAACGAGTCCGGACTCGTTACCGCTCGGTTCCCCCCGGCACCCACCGGCCGCCCGGGAACGACGGTCCGTGACACACCGCCGAAGCCCCCGGGACAGCGGGCCGGCCCACGCCGAACCGTGGCGGCACCACCGGAGGCATCGGTACAACAGCCGGCATCACCAGGGACTTCCCTGCCCCATCCCCATCTCTCCGTAACCGGCCACGTCCCGGCGGCCGATCCCGACCCGGCCCTCAGGCCCTCCTGAGGCGCGGCCGGGCTCGCAGTCCCGCACGATGACGGTCACCTCGTCGAGCGGACAGCCGGTCACCCGGGAGGCGGTGGCGGCCAGCTCGGACACCAGATCCGCCCGGCGTTCCCGGTCGTTCCCCTGCCACCAATCGACCGTGATCAAAGGCATGTTGACGCTCCTTGTGAACGTGTCGCGGTGGACGCGCCTGGGCCCGCCCGCCGCGACTGCGGGCCGGGCGCGGAGTGCCGGCCCGGAGTGTCCGCCACTGTCCACGCCCCGGTTCCCGAACCGTTCCCGCTCGGCCCGCAGCCGACGCGCAAAGAACCTTCCGAAAATCGGAACGGCAGGGCCCAGCAAAGGACTTGGCCTCAACGGAAGCCGCGTTCGACGACCTCGCACTGTTAACCCACCCGCCATGACCGGTCCTTCGACTGCCACCCCCGCCGTCTGCTCCCTCCCGTAGAAAGGCCGACGGCGTTCTCCGACAGTGAGGCAGGTACGTGCGAAGAGCTTATGGAATCGACGGTGTGGTCCGATGGTGCCGCACGCTGGTCGTCGTGCTGTCCCTGGCCCTGCTGACAGGGGTGGCCGTCACCGCGCCGCCCGCACAAGCGGCAGCGGCGGCCGAGGACTTCACCCTCTCCCTCAGCGCGGCGGAGCTCGGCGTGGATCCCGCCGTCATACGGCGGACCGTGCCCGAGATCCAGGCCGAGATCAGCAAGGCCGGCAGCCTGAGCGCCTCGCTCAAGCAGTCGATGACCGACAACCCGGTGACCAAGAGCAATTACGACGACGCGGACTGGGTGGACTTCAAGGGTTCGCTGGCGGCGACCTCCGACGGTTCGTCCATGACGCTCACCGTCCCGGCCTCCGAAATACAGACCTCCGCGAGCTGGTGGACGAAGTTCGGCGCGATGGTGGTCGGCGGCCTGGCGGGATACGGGCTCAGGATGGTGTGCATCGGTGGCCTGACCTCCAGCGGCGTGGGCGCGGCGACCATCCCGCTCATCTGCACTCCCCTGGGCGGCGCCTCGGCCGGCTTCTTCGCGAGTGTCATCACCCACGCAGTCGACAAGGACCTCAACACCGCGACGGCGTGGCGTGACATCGTCCTCGCCACACTCGCCGGAATGGCCCTGGGTTACCTGTGGGAGAAGTACTTCGTCGGGTTCGCCAAGGAATATCTCCCCGAGGCGTTCAAGAAGCTCGGTACGTGGCTGGCGTCCAAGGTGCCGTGGATCGGCTCCCGCTTCGGCACCCCGCTCGCCGAGGCCGCCGAGGAGACCTCCGGGATCCTGATCGAGCTGGAGGAGCTCCTCGACGAGGCCATGGCGGACTGGGGCAGCAGCGCCGGCAGCAGCCAGATGGTCGCGATCGCGTCGTACATCCACCCGGGAGCCGACCCGGCGGCCTGGAACCGGCTGATCGGCGCACGCTCGGACAAGGTGAGTGTGATGGTCGCGAACGTCCTGAACGGTCCCGACTCGAAACGCAACACCGCCTGGGCCGATGTGATCAACCGCGGTCACGCGTCGGGCAAGCGGGTCCTCGGGTACGTTCCCACCGGATACCTGGGCCGGACCGACATCCCCACCCGGCTGGGATCGACCAGCGCGGCCGACTGGATCGCGCAGATCGAGCAGGACGTCGACACCTGGTACGAGCTGTACGGCGACGCGATCGGCGGGATCTTCTTCGACGAGGGCTACAACGTCTGCGGGATCGACAACGACTACGCGAACTTCTACGAGGAGATCAACCGGTACGCGAAGACCCGCCACCCCGGGGCGATGACCGTCCTCAACCCGGGCACCGTCGTGCCGCAGTGCTACGAGGACACGGCGGACGTCCTCATGACGTACGAGAGCGACTACGCCGCCTACTACGGCCGGAACTCCAACGCCGCGCTCAACTACAAGCCCCTCGACTGGACGCCGGCGGACCCGTCGAAGATCTGGCACATCATCTACGACGTCCCCGCCTCCGAGGTCGCCCGGGTCGCCGCCACCTCCAAGGAGCGCGGCGCCGGCTACATCCAGATCACCGATGACGTGCTGCCCAACCCGTACGACACACTGCCGTCGGGGGCCTACTGGGAGGCGCACCAGAACGCGGTGACCGGCGGCGTACCGATCATCGCGCCCCCGGCACCGTACTCGGACACGCCCGGTCCCGCGATCCAGCCGGCCACGAACCTGACCGTCACCAAGGTCGACTACACCTCCGTCTCCCTCTCCTGGACGAGGTCGACCACCGGTATCGCCCGGTACTACATCGTGCTCAACGGCAATACCGTGGCCTCCCTGCCCGGAAGGTTCCACACAACGACGATCGGCGGGCTCAACCCCGGCGGGAACACCTACACACTGAGCGTGGTCGCCCAGAACTTCTACGGGACCGTGGCACCGACGTCCAACACGGTCAGCGCGAAAACACTGACCCTGACCGGCGGAAAGACCGTCACCAACGCCAAGGTCACCCGCTCCGGCGGCAACATCACGTACTCGGCGGACTTCCTCGTCCCGTACTCCTTCCACCGCGTGTACGTCAGCCCGACCGTCACCCCCGCGAGCTGCTGGCTCATCGCCACCGACTCGCCGGCCAACCCGTTCTGCGGCACCTGGGTCATCGAGAACAGCACCCTGCTGTCCTACGCCGGAGCCACCTCCGGACAGTGGTCGTGGAACCCGGTCGCCTATGTGCCACCGACCATCAACGGCTACACCTACTCCTGGACGGTCAAAGCCTCCGACGCGGCCGGCTCCTCCGATTACGTCAGCTTCCAGGGCGAGGGCTACGGCCCCCTGACCAACGTCTACACATCCAAGTGAAGTAGCCGGCCCCTCGGCTCAGTTGGCACGGCGGCCCGTACGTTCACGTGACGTACGGGCCGCATCCGTTCCCCCCTCACCGACGGGCCATGACGACAGCCACCGCGGCAACCCACAGGACGGCGCAGAGGGTCTCGTCGAGGTGAGGATGCGCCGACAGGAACGGCTTCACGAAAGCGAGCCGTTGATCCTCGACGTTGTGCTCGTTGAGGCAGCGCTGCGCATGCGCGTCGGTGGTGCCGATGTCATGCGTGGACAGTTGATGCATCTGCTTGACGTCTCCGCATCGGACAACATCCGACTCCGAGTCATCCCCTTCCTCGCGGGTGAAAGGGGGCTCACCACAGGGGCATTCGTCCTGTTCAGCTCAGGTCTGGCCAGAGGCTCCGAAGCGGACGTCGCCTTCACCGACTCGGCGGAGAACACTGCTGTCTACCGGGATGATCCGCTAGTCCTCAAGCGCTTGAGCCGCCTGTTTACCGGCTTGTCGCGGGCCGACCTCTCGGAGGACGATAGCCGGAAGCTGATCGAAGACATCGAGAAAGAGATGGGCAATGATCAAGTCGGCCAATGAGTACGCCGTCGACCTCACGGGGGTGGCCTGGCGCACGAGTTCCTACACTGCCGGCGACGGCAGGTGTGTCGAAGTCGCCCCCATCCCTGCCACCACAGCCATCGTCTTCCGCGACACCAAGGACCGCACCCTCCCCGCCGCCGACACCTCCGGCGCCGCCTGGTCCGCCTTCGTCCCGGCCCTCCCCGCCGGCACCCTCCCTCCGGCCTGAGAACGGTATGGGACAGGCTCCGGCTGCGGAAGAGCCGCAGGCCACAGCGGCGCGGGACCTTGTGGTCGGTTACATTGACGCGCTCAACGCCGTTGGAAAGGCGATGAGGGCGGCGGTCGCCTCGCTGGAACAGTTGGCGGACGTGCTCGGCCTGGTCCGTTCACAGCGGATCAGCCGGAGCGGTGAAATCGGCACCTACCACTACAGCGTCCACGGAGCAGGCTGCCTTTTCACCAGTCCGAACGGCGCCGAGATCGACGTGGACTTCGCGGCTGACGGAACGGAGATCTTCGACCTCTGGCGGCTGCGTTGCTACGGGCGGAGTCTGCCTGAGCCTCACGACCCCACGGATCAAGACCTGCGGACCGCTGTGGAATCGCTGAAACCCCTGCTGGCCGAGGTACGTCCCGGATGGTTCAGCGTGGCCGACGCCAAGACGTCAACGTCAACCGTCGACGCGGAACTTCAGTGACCGGCGGCAACTCCGCAAGCGGGCGACAGGGCCAGTCCAGCCCCTCAGTAGGGTTGTGGCCATGGCGAAGGGAATCGAGCGGCGGCCCGTGGTGGATCTGGAGAGCCGCGTCGAGGACGCGACGCTGCTCATCCTCGAATGGCTCGGCGAGCAGGGTCTGGACGCCATGATCCGGGTCGACTCGGAGCGTATGCGTGACGGTCAGCCCCCTTGGACATTTACAGCCTCTGGTGGGCCCCTGGATGGTGGAATGAGAGCCGATGGGGCGTCGGCCGCCGAGTGCATGGGCAGGGCGTTGATCGGATTGCGGGAAGCCGGGCTGGTTGTTCCCTTCTGAAGCCCTTGTTCAGCGTCCTCACCGGTCGGCCCCCCGCATCATCGGGCGTCGGTCAGCTTCCCGTTCGGTTGGTTTGACCACCTGTTAGCGTGTGCGGATGGAAGATCTGGGACCCGCGGCTTGGCCTCCCGAGCCGATCAGGACCGAGCGGCTCGTGCTCCGCGAGCCCGAAGCCCAGGACCGTGCGGCGTTCATCGAGTTGCTCGCCTCTCCAGAGGTGCACACCTACCTCGGCGGCCCTCAGTCGCGTAACGAGCTCGAGCACGAGATGTCCGGGGCACCCGAACGGCGGCCCGGGAGCTTTGTCGTTGATCTCGACGGGGCGATGATCGGCCAGATCCTGCTCAGGAGAGCGACCGGGCGCCATCGCCCGGCTGCCGCCGGGAAAGTCGATCTCGGCTATCTGTTCCTGCCGCGGGCGTGGGGATTCGGGTACGCAGCCGAGGCGTGCGCGGCTGCACTCGGCTGGCTCGCCGGCGCGCTTCCCGGTGAGCCGGTGGTGCTCGCCACCCAGACCGCCAACGTCAGCTCAATGCGTCTGGCGGCGAAGCTGGGGTTCACCGAGGTGGAGCGGTTCGAGGCGTGGGGCGCCGAGCAGTGGCTCGGTATGTGGTCCCCGGTCACACCGTCCAGTTGAGTCGAGGTCGGCTCCGGCTCGTCCTCCGTCTTCGTGTCGAAGAGGCGGAAGCCGCGGCGGAGATAGTTGTCCATCGCGTGCGGAAACCTCCGGCGGGAGAAAAATAATCGCCTTCATTTAGGATTCGACCGTGACTGTCAGCTTTCTTATTTCAAAGTATGACGAAGCCAGGCGTGCTGGTGAGGTTGATGACTGGACTTCACATGGAGATATCGGCAGATCCTTTGACGGTCGGGTGCTGACCGTTGAGGAATACCTCCGGACCGAGGACCTCTACGCCTCGGCGGTGGCGGCCCTGGCGGACGCGGTGGGTGCGGACGGGTTTGAAATGCGGAATATTATCCTCAACGAACCCGCACCACCGTGGCTTGGCTCCGTGTACGACGGCAAGGTAATCGATGTAGCGACGACCCTGCGTCTGGTGAGGGAAATGCTCAGGCATGGTTCAATCTCGTGCTCGTTGGAGTATGGAGACCTTTTGAGCATTGCGGTCGAGACGGACTTCTACCTCTCGGCGGATATCGACTCAGAAGCGGTGGGCTCTCTCGCGAGGGTTGAGCGGCTGGGGCTGCACACGGTGAGAGTGCAGTCCTGGAGGTACGACGACGAGTGGACGGCTCTTGTCTCCCGGCCTGCGGACCATGGGTTCTGGGAGGAAGTGGCTGCCGGGATCGACCGTGTGCCGTCCATGGCGGTTGTCCTGGAGCGCTGGGCGCAGGGGCGCTATGGATATCGGTGGCATCTCGTCGAGAACGGCGACCTCGCGCCTGTCGCCGCGTCAGTGGTGCCGCAATCCTTGGTCACCGTGTTCTTCAGCCCTGAGATTCAGTGGGTCGCGCGTGGCGATCTCCATCAGGCGGTCGGCTCGGCGATGGATGACTCTCTTGTCGTGATCTTCTCCCGCCCGATCGCAGGCGTCGAGGGTGGAGCGCTGAGGACAATTACCTGCGGCGAGGGTGTTCCCATTCCGGATGCGTCCGAGCTTCCACCAGGTGGCGAACTGGGTGTCTTCACGTGGCCCGACGAGGATGCGTCGCCGTATCGGGCAGTGGTGCCCGGTCCGGGTGGGGAGATTGTTGCCCGATGGGAGGAGCCGACGAGGATCTGAACGGTGGACGGCCATGACGGAGGGTTCAGCGTGACTATGCCGGTCGCAGGGGGCCGAGTTCGGCAATCTACCGAAGGGGCAACAACCGGACCTCGGTTTCGGTAACCGTTCATACGCTTTCGACACTTCATCAGTGGTTCACTCGCGCAGCAGTTCTACGGCACCAGCGGCGTCCACACAACCTGCGATCGGGCTACAGCCCGGTCGGCTCCGGCTCGTCCTCCGTCTTCGTGTCGAAGAGGCGGAAGCCGCGGCGGAGGTAGTTGTCCATCGCGTGCGGGCCGTCCTTGGAGCAGGTGTGGAGCCAGACGCGCTTGGTCGGGGGCAGGTCCGGGTGGCGGTCGGCGAGGTCCCAGGCGCGGGCCGTGCCGTAGGAGAGGAGGTGGCCTCCGATGCGGCGGCCACGGAAGTCGGGGAGCAGGCCGAAGTAGACGATCTCGACCGTGGCGTCGTCTTGCGCCTCCAGCTCCACGTAGCCGGCCGGGGTGCCCTGCTCGTAGGCCACCCAGGTCTCGGTGCCCGGCCGGGAGACCGTCTCGCGCCAGCGCTCGGCCGTCCACGGCAGCCGGTCGGTCCAGGCGATGTCCGCGCCGACCGACGCGTACAGGTAGCGGCTGAACTCCGGTGAGGGCACCTCGGCCCGGACGATCCGGACTCCGTCCGGGGCCTGGGCGGCGGGGCGCAGGTCGGCGGGCGAGGTCTGCTCCAGGGACCAGGTGGTCACAGTGATGGTCATACGGTCAGGAGAACATGTGTCCGGTTCGTCCTCCAAGCCGGGTACGGGGAACAGGTCAGCGGGGCCGTCGCCTTGCCGCCAGGACCGCCGGGGCCGTCGAGTGCGGCAGCAGGTCCGCCGGGTCGGGCGGGGTGACCACCTCCACCTCGACCTCCTCGCTGAAGCGGTACGGCCGGTGCGCCAGCACGCCCGCCAGATGGCGCCGGACCCGGGACATCTCGGCCCGTACCGTCACCGTGCGGGTCGGATCGCCGAAGACGTCGGCGGCCAGCTCCGCCGCGCTGCGGCCGTCCCGGTGCAGGGCCAGGACGCAGAGCAGCTCCGCGTGGCGCGGGGTCAGCTCCTGGGTCCAGCTGCCCGCCGAGCCCGACACCACCACCGACCAGCGCCGGGGGCGGCTCAGGTCCAGTACGACCCGGCTCGGGGTCTCGCCCGGCCTGCGCTCCGTGTCCACCCTGAGCAGCCAGCCGCCCGGCAGCGGCTCGACCGTGCACATGCCCAGCGACGGATGCCACACCCGGCCGGCGCGTAAGGGTTTCGGCAGCGGCAGCCGGTCCACCGGCGCCATGCCCGTGACGGCCGCCGTCCAGCCGTGCGTGTCGACCGCGAGCGCGCGCCCGCCCAGCCGGCACATGATCGGCGCCGCCACCGAGCGGAGCCGGTCGACCGCCCGGCCGTGGCGCTCGCGCATCTCCGCCTCGGCGAGCCGCGCGACCGTACTGACCAGCGCCAGCGTCGTCGGATGGAAGCCGCGCGCCGGGCCGCTCACATCGACCACGCCCAGCAGCCGCCCGTCGCGCGGATCGTGTACGGGGGCCGCCGCGCAGGTCCACTGGCCCAGCGCGTGCGCGAAGTGTTCGGCCGAGTGGACCTGTACCGGCCTCCGTACGGCCAGCGCCGTACCGATGGCGTTGGTCCCCGTCACCTGCTCCGCCCAGGCCGCGCCCTCCTCCAGCCGGATGCCGTCCGCCCGGCGCAGCACCGCGAGGCTGCCCTCGCGCCACAGCACCCGGCCCTCGTCGTCGCTGACGACCAGGATCTGGCGCGAGGCGTCGATGATCCCGCCGAGCGACTCGCTGAGGGTGCGCATCGTCTCGCCGAGCGCGGAGGAGCGGCGCCGGTGCTCCAGCTCGTCCGGCTCCAGCACCGTGTCGCCGCCGGTGGGCCGGTCCGGGTCGAGTCCCAGGCTGAGCATCCGCCGCCACGACGCGTCGATCACCGGTCTGGGTGCCACCGGTGGGGGCTCGCCGGCGAGCGCGGCGTCCCGTACCTGGTGCAGCAGCCGGCCGGCCTGCGCGTGGTCCATCGCCATGAGCGTCGCGAGGTCGAGTGGCGGAGCCGGCTTTCTCGGTGGTGCGTCCTTCATGGTGTCCCCCATGGTGTTCCCCTGTGAACGGCTGCGCTGTAACGGTTCTTCTTCTGCAACGGTTCTTCTGCAACGGCTTGCAACTCTGGTAAACCGCGGACAGGTGAAAGAAAGTGACAGTCAGTCAGAGGTGGTGCCGTGTCGGCGCGACACCACCTCTGACGGTGCGGGCGGGAAGCCCGGCCCCTCGGCCCGTCGGCCCCTCAGCCCGTCGGCCGGTCGGCATGCCGGCCCCTCAGGCCGTCGGCCGCGCCCGGTCCACCACCGCCGCCAGGTCCAGCGTGTGCGGCAGCGTGCCGAAGGCCGCGCCCCAGTCCCCGCCCAGCCTCGACGCGCAGAACGCGTCCGCGACCTCCGGCGGCGCCCACCGCACCAGCAGTGAGCCCTGGAGCACCAGCGCCATGCGCTCCACCAGCCGCCGGGCGCGCGCCTCGATCCCGCTCAGATCGGCCAGCTCAGTCAGCAGCCCCTTGATCGCGTTGTCCAGCCGGTGGTCGGCGCCGCGCGCCGCGCCCACCTCCTGGAGGAAGGCGTTCAGCGCGGCCGGCTCCCGCTGGAGCGCGCGCAGCACGTCCAGCGCCTGTACGTTGCCCGAGCCCTCCCAGATCGAGTTGAGCGGCGACTCGCGCAGCAGCCTCGGCAGGCCCGACTCCTCCACGTACCCGTTGCCGCCCAGGCACTCCAGCGCCTCGGCGACCAGCGGTGTGCACCGCTTGGTCACCCAGTACTTGGCGGCGGGCACCGCGAGCCGCAGCAGCGCGCGCTCCTGCTCGGTGTCCGCGTCGTACGCCGCCGCCAGCCGCAGCGCCAGCGTGGTCGCCGCCTCCGACTCCAGGGCGAGATCGGCCAGTACGTTGCGCATCAGCGGCTGGTCGATCAGCTCGGCGCCGAACGCCCGCCGGTACGTGGCGTGGTGGACCGCCTGCGCCACCGCCTGCCGCATCAGCGCGGCCGACCCCAGGACGCAGTCGAGGCGGGTGGCGGACACCATGCCGATGATGACGCGCACCCCGCGCCCCTCCTCGCCGACCCGGCGCGCCCAGGTCCCGTCGAACTCCACCTCGGCCGACGCGTTGGACCGGTTGCCGAGCTTGTCCTTGAGCCGCTGGATACGGAAGACGTTGCGCGTTCCGTCCTCCAGCACGCGCGGTACGAGGAAACACGTCAGCCCGCCCGGGGCCTGGGCCAGCACCAGGAAGCCGTCGCACATGGGTGCGGAGCAGAACCACTTGTGCCCCGTCAGCAGATACTCGCCGGCCGCGTCCAGCGGCGCCGCCTCCGTCGTGTTGGCGCGGATGTCGCTGCCGCCCTGCTTCTCGGTCATGCCCATCCCGAGGAGCGCGCCGGCCTTCCGGTCCGCGGGCCGCAGCCCCGGCTCGTACCGGTGCGAGGTGAGCCGGGGCTCCCACTCGGCCGCGAGCGCGGGCTCGGCGCGCAGCGCGGGCACCGCGGCGTGGGTCATCGACACCGGGCAGCCGTTGCCCGCCTCGGCCTGCGTCCAGACGAAAAACCCGGCCGCGCGGCGCAGGTGTCCGGCGGGCCGGCCCCACGCGTCGGTCAGCCCGGCCCCGACCGCGCCGCCCAGCAGCCGGTGCCAGTCGGGGTGGAACTCGACCTCGTCGATCCGGTTCCCGTACCGGTCGTGCGTGCGCAGCAGCGGGGGATGCTCATTGGCGCGCCGGCCCCACTCCTGGACCTCGGCGGAGCCCGCGGCGCGGCCCAGCGCGGTCAGCTCCGTACGGATCCCGTCGAGCAGCCCGGGCTCGGCGTGCCGCGCCACGCCCTCGGAAAGGACCCGGTCCGTACCGAAAACGTCGTATCCGACCAGGGGCGGAACCTGATTGGTCACTGTGTGGGTGCTGGCTGCCATACGGATACGGTAAGGAGGTGCAGGCAGCAAAAGAAACACCCGAGCGGCCAGCGGGTCGACTCCACCGGGCCCGAGTCCTCTACCGCAACGTCTCCAAGCGGAAGATGGCATGGCTGCTGCTCAAGGACACGGTCAACTCGTGCATGGAGTACCGGATCCTCGGGCTCGCGGCCGAGGCCGCGTTCTTCACGCTGCTCTCGCTGCCGCCGCTGCTGCTCGGACTGATCGGGCTGCTGGGTTACGTGGACGACTGGACGAGTACGGCCACGGTCGCCTCGTTCGAGAAGAACATCCTCACGGCCGTCGGCACGGTCCTCTCCGACCGGGGCGTCAACCAGATCGCCAAGCCGCTGCTGGAGGACATCACCCACGGCGGCCGGCCCGACGTGATCTCCCTCGGCTTCGCCATCGCCCTCTGGTCGGGCTCCCGCGCGGTCAATGTCTTCGTCGACACCATCACGGTGATGTACGGGCTCGACGGCCGGCGCGGCATCGTCGCCACCCGGCTGCTCTCCTTCCTGCTCTACATCGTGGCGCTGCTGATCGGCGCGGTGGTCCTGCCGCTCGCGGTGGTCGGCCCCGACCGGGTCGCCGAGGTGATCCCGTGGGGCACGGAGGTGATCAGCGTCCTGTACTGGCCGGTGGTGACCCTGCTCTCCATCGCCTTCCTCACCACGCTCTACCACGTGTCCGTGCCGGCCAGGTCCCCGTGGGTGGAGGACGTGCCCGGCGCGCTCATCGCGCTCGGCATGTGGGTGCTCGGCAGCTTCCTGCTCCGCATCTACCTGACCAGCACCGTCGAGGGCCCCACCATCTACGGCTCCCTCGCCGCGCCGATCGCGGTGCTGCTGTGGATAGGGGTCTCCGCCTTCGCGGTCCTGGTGGGCGCCGCCGTCAACGCCGCCATCGACCGGGTCTGGCCGTCGGTCGCCACGGCGGCGGCGCGCGCGGCCAAGGACCGGCAGCGCGCCGCCCACGCGGCGGAGCTGGTGGCCCGCTCGACGGTCACGGAGGAGGCTCCGGACGGTCCGCAGGACGACGATGTGACGGACCCCGACATGCCCTCGGAGTTCCCCGAGCGCTGGTCCCGGTTCCTGCCGCCCGACGATGTGAAGTCGCGGGTGAAGTACCGCACGAACGGCCGGGACAAGGGGTAGGCGGTACCGCCGCCCGCGCTCTCGTTCGGGCTCTCCTTCGCGCTCTCGTTCGCGCTCTCGTTCCGGCTGTCGCTCTTGGGACAAGTCGCAAGAGCGACAGCCGAAATCAGTGACATCCCTTCCGGCGCTGCCGGATGGTTTCGTTCAAGCGTCCGCTGAACGAAGGGTCTTGAAACGATGAGATGTATCCGTCTGGCGGCGGCGGTGGCGACCGCGTCGCTGCTGGCCGCGGGCGCTGTGACTCCGGCGGCCGGGGCCGGGGCCGATACCGGGACCGTGTCCACCGGGACCACGTCCAAGGCCAGTGCCAGTGCCAGTGCCAGTGCCAGTGCCACGGTACGGCTGATCACCGGTGACCGGGTGGTGGTCGGCACCGGCCCGGACGGGCAGCGGACCGCGTCCGTACGGCCGGGCCCCGGCCGCGCCGACGTCGTCTTCCGGACCGTCGAGGAGGGCGGGAGACTGAGCGTCCTGCCCTCCGACGCCCTCGGGCCGCTCGCCACGGGCACGCTCGACCGGCGGCTCTTCGATGTGACCGGGCTGCTCGACCAGGGGTACGACGAGGCCCGCACCGACGCCCTCCCGCTGATCGTCACCTCCGCCGCCGGGAACGCCCCGGGCTCCTCCCTCGACGCGCTGCGGGCGGCGGCCGGCGACCCGGCCGGATCCCGCGCGCTGGACAGCATCCACGCCCGGTCGCTGCGCATCGCCGGCGACGATCTCGGCGGCTTCTGGAAGAAGCTCGTCCCGGCCGGCGGCCCGGACGGCTCCGGCGGCTCGGCCCTCCGTACGGCGGGCGCCTCGAAGGTCTGGCTGGACGGACGGGTGAGCCCCAGTCTGGACCGCAGTACGACGCAGATCGGCGCGCCCGCCGTGTGGCAGGCCGGCTACCGGGGCCGGGGCGTCAAGGTGGCCGTCCTCGACACCGGGGCCGACGCCGCCCACCCCGATCTGGCGGGGCGGATCGCGCGGGCCGAGGACTTCTCCGGCAGCTCGGGCACCCATGACGCGTTCGGACACGGCACCCATGTCGCCGCGACGGTCGGCGGCACCGGCGCGGCCTCCGGCGGCAAGCGCGCGGGCGTGGCGCCCCAGGCCGAGCTGATGATCGGCAAGGTGCTCGGCGACGACGGTTACGGCAGCGAGTCGGACGTGATCGCCGGAATGGAGTGGGCCGCCGCCGCGGGCGCCAAGGTGATCAATATGAGCCTGGGCTCGGACGAAGCGAGCGACGGCACCGACCCGATGAGCCTCGCACTCGACGAACTGACCCGCACCAGCGGCGCCTTGTTCGTGGTGTCCGCCGGGAACAACGGCGCGCTGGGCGACCTCACCGTGGGCTCCCCCGGCGTGGCCGACGCGGCGCTCACCGTGGGCGCCGTCGACCGCGACGACTCGCTCGCCGCGTTCTCCAGCCGGGGCCCCCGTACCGGTGACCGCGCGGTGAAACCGGACCTCACCGCCCCCGGTACCGGCATCGTGGCCGCCCGCGCCTCGGGTACGACGATGGGCGAGGCCGTGGACCCGTACTACGTCGCCGCCTCCGGCACCTCGATGGCCGCGCCGCATGTGGCCGGAGCCGCGGCCCTGCTCGCGCAGCGGCACCCGGAGTGGACCGCCGAACGGCTCAAGGACACCCTCATCAGCACCGCCCGTACGGCGCCGGGCCTGCGGCCCACCGAGCAGGGCGGCGGCCGGGTCGATCTGCCGGCCGCCGTCAACGGGCCGGTGACCGCGACCGGCACCCGCTCGCTCGGCCCCTTCACGGCGGGTTCCCCCGCCGCCTCCGTTCCCACCGAGACCACCGTCCGCTACACCAACCACACCGCGTCCGCGCTCACCCTGCGCCTGGCGGTACGCCTCGCCACCGCCGGCGGCCGGGAGCTCACGGCCGGCGGGATACGGCTCGGCGCCGACACGGTCCGGATCGCCCCGGGCGCCACGGCCGAGGTGCCGCTGCGCGCCGACCCGTCGGTGGCGGTGCGCGGCGACTACTACGGGTATGTCACCGCGACCCCCACCACCGGCGGCGCGGCCGTCCACACCACCGTGGGCGTATCGGTACGGGGCCGGATCCACCGGCTCACCGTCCGCACCCTCGACCACGAGGGCCGTCCGGTCGGCGCGCTGCCGACGATCTGGGGCCCGGACGGCTTTGTCACCTACACCGGTACGGATCCTGCGGTCGCCGAGGTCGAGGAAGGCACGTACCAGCTCAGCCACACCGAACTCAGCAGCGCCCAGGACGGTGAGGAGCTGCGCGAGGTCGTCCTGCCGGAGGTGAAGGTCGCCAAGGACATGACCGTCACCCTCGACGCCCGCAGGACCACCGAGGTGGAGATCCGCACCCCGCGCCCCGCCGAACAGCGCGGCATCGTCAGCTACCAGACCTACCGGAAGCTGGACGGGCGCGGCCTGATCCAGGGCACGATGTACTTCGACCTGGCCAAGCGCCTCTACGTCAGCCCCACCGACCGGGTCACCGAGGGCACTTTCGAGTACGCCTCGCGGTGGCAGCTCGTCGCACCGCTGCTGGAGGCGCGGATCTCCGGCACGGCGGACGGGCTCAACCCCTACTATCTGGCCGATTCGCGGCTGTTCGCCGCGTCAGGGGCCCGGCTGACCGCCGTCGACGCCGGGGGCGGCTCCGCCCCCGACTTCCGGCCGTCCCGGGTGCGCGGAAAGCTCGCGGTCGTCCGGGACGAGGGCGACAACCACCGTGACACGGCCCGCGCCGCCGCCGCGTCGGGCGCCGCCGCGCTGATGATCGTCGCGGACGACGGGTACGCGTGGTCGCGGTGGCGGCCCACCGGGGAGCGCACCGCGATCCCGGTCGTCCGGGTGACCGCGTCAAAGGGCGCCGAACTGCTGGCCCGTGCCCACCGGCGGACGACCGCGGTCGACTTCTCCGGTACCGCGAACAGCCCTTATCTGTACGACGTGATGCAGGTCTCCGCCGGGCGGATTCCGGAGCGGGTCGTCCACACCGTCTCGGAGCGCAACAGCGCCGAGGTGCGGACCACGTACGCCCGCACCGGGGGAACGTCCTGGGCGAGCGAGCAGCGCTTCGGCCGCCGTCCGTACCAGGACTTCTTCTGGAACCAGTACAACCGGTTCGTCCAGACCGGCACGCTCCGCGCCGAGTACGTCAGCTCCGGCGACACCCAGTGGCAGCACGTGGTGAGCCACGAGCCCGCCGTGGACATCGACGCGCCGCTGATGACGGGCATGCGGGAGACGGTACGGACGTACGCGCCCGGCCGGCGGGCCGACGAGCGGTGGTTCGGCGCGGTGACCCGTCCCTCGATCCCGCGCGGCGCCGGGCTCGCGTCCGTACGGTCGGGGAACACGCTCTCGCTGCGCGTCCCCGGGTTCACCGACTCCGGGGCGGGCCACTACGAACGGTCCAGCGGCACGGACACCGGCTCCGCCGCCCTCTACCGGAACGGGAAGCGGACCGCTGTCGCCGCGAACGCCTGGACCGACCTCCCGGTCGCGCCGGGGAAGGCCGACTTCCGCCTCGATCTCTCCACGGCCCGCGGGTCCGGATCGGCCGCGTGGACGTACGGCACCCGGACGTCGACCTCGTGGTCCTTCCGCTCGGACACCACGGCGTCGGCCACCCCGCTGCCCCTGCTCCAGCTCGACTACGACGTGTACGCCGGTGCGGGCAACACGGTCGCTCTCCGGCGCGGGCAGCGGATGGAAGTGACGGTCCGTCACCAGGACGGTCTGGCCGCGCCGAAGGGCGTCACCGTCCGCACCGAGTTCTCCTTCAACGGCGGGAAGACCTGGACGAAACCGCGGAGCGCCCGGCCCCTGGGCCACAACCGCTTCACCGCTCCCGTCGAACGGCCGCGCGGAAAGGGCGCGTTGGTGACCCTGCGGGTCACGGCCCGGGACGCGGCGGGCAACACGGTGCGGCAGACGGTCGAACGCGCCTACCGGATCGGCGCGGCCCTCCCCGCCCCCTGGCACGGGAGGTAGCCCCCACCGTCCGTTGCCGCGAGTAACCGCCTTGGTGGATACGGAAGTTGACAGATACTTCCGTATCCACCTTTTTCCCGCGCACCGCGCGACCCACCGTGACCCGGGCACCGTGAGCCGGGCGTATAGTGCGGTTGCCCACGCCGGACACACTCCGTGCCGTCGCCCCGCACGCCGACGGCACAGAGTCACGGGCTCTCGTACGGCGGCTCCCGACAGGGGACCGGCCGCCGTCCGGAGGCCCGGCCGCGCGCATGGGCGCGGCGGCGCGGGGTGCCCGCAGGAGAACGGGCCGCCCGCGGGAAAGGGAACCACCATGCTTGAGGCAGCGGGTCTGACCACGGCGGAGGAGACCGTCTACCGGTATCTCGTCGCCGTACCGACGGCACCGGCGCGGGAGATCGCGGACCGGGCCGGCCTGACCCCGGCGCAGACCGGACACGCCCTGACGGCGCTCGTGGCCAAGGGGCTCGCCAGCGGAACGCGCGAGCTGCCGGGCGGCTTCGCCGCCACCCCGCCGGACGTCGCGCTGCTCCCCCGGCTGCAACAGGAGTCCGACGCCCTGGACCGGGCCCGTACGGCGGTCACCGATCTGCTGGAGACCTACCACCGCACCCGGCGCCGCCGGGATCCCGACCAGCTCATCGAGGTCATCACCGGGGCCGAGGCGCTGCGCCAGCATCTGCGGCAGATCCAGAACAGCGCCCGGCACGAGATGCTCTGGTTCTGCAAGGCGCAGTACGTCGCGATGCGGTCGGGCAGCAACGAGGCCGAGTTCGACGCCCTCGCCCGGGGCGTGCGCTACCGCGTCCTGTACGAGCGGGAGTTCTTCGACGACCCGGGTGCCGTCGACAACGTGGTGGCCGGTGTGCGCGCCGGGGAGGTGGCGCGGGCGGTCCCGCACCTGCCGCTGCGGCTGGCGGTCGCCGACCGGTCCATCGCGATCTGCCCGCTGGTCCCCGGCGGCCCCTCGGGCAGCTCCGAGGAGCCCACGACGGCCCTGGTCCGCGGCAGCAGTCTGCTCGACGCGCTGGTCGCCCTGTTCGAGCGGTACTGGGAGGACGCCGTTCCGCTGGACGTCGGTACGGACGGCGGCATGGAGGGCGGCATGGACGGCGGCTTGGAGGGCGGCGCCGATGGCAGCACGGCCGGCACCGGCCACGGCCGGCAGCTGACCGAGACGGACCGCCGGCTGCTGTCCCTCCTGGTCGCCGGCGTCACGGACAAGGCCGTCGCCAGTCAGCTGGGCCTCAGCCGGCGCACGGTGCAGCGCCGTATCCAGCGGATGATGGCGCTGGCGGGCGCGACCACCCGGATGCAGCTGGCCTGGCAGGCCGCCCGGCGCGGCTGGATGTAGCGGGTCCGTAGGCTGGAGCGTATGTACGCGGAACGGGTGTCACGGCTCGGCGGCGCGGTCGTCTGGACCCGGCCGCCGGTGGCCGGCGGCGGCGCGTCCGACGCGTACCCGGTGCTGCCCGACGGCTGTATGGATCTGCTCTGGATCGGCGGCCGGCTGCTCGTCGCCGGGCCCGACACCCGCGCGTACGCCCCCGAGGGGATCGCCGGCGTGTACTGCGCCGGGGTGCGCTTCGCGCCCGGGACGGCGCCCGCGCTGCTGGGCGTCCCTGCGCACGAGCTGCGCGACCGGCGGGTGGAGCTGGCCGACCTGTGGCCGGCGGCCCGGGTGCGCCGGCTCGCCGCCCGGGTGGCCGGGGCCCGCGACCTGGGCGGTGACCCGGGCGGCGACCCGGCGGGCGCCCTGGAGGCTCTCGCCCTGGAGCTGGCCGCCGGGGCGCCGCCGCCCGATCCGCTGCTGCGGGCCGTGGTCGGCGGGCTCGGAGCGGGCCGTACGGTCGCCGGGACCGCCGACGCGGTCGGGCTGAGCGCCCGGCAGCTGCACCGCCGCTCGCTGGACGCCTTCGGCTACGGGCCGAAGACGCTGGCGCGGATCCTGCGGCTCCAGCGCGCGCTGGCCCTCGTACGGGACGGTGTGCCGTACGCCGACGCCGCGCTCGGCACGGGCTGCGCCGACCAGGCGCACCTCGCCCGTGAGGTGCGCGAGCTGGCCGGGCTGACCCTCGGCGGTTACGCGGCGCTGGCGAAGAGCGAGACCTCGCAGCCGTCCGGGTCGAGCACGACCGCGTAGCGCTGTCCCCAGACGGCGTCCCACGGTTCGAGGTGGCTCCGGTACCCGGCCGCGACCAGCGCGTGGTGCGTGGCGTCGACCTCGGCGGGTCCGGCGCAGAGGAAGGCGAGCCCGATCCGCCCGCCGCCGCCCGCGGGCCGTGTCCAACCGGGATCGTAGGACCGTACGGTCTCCTCGGTGTCGAACAGGACCCGGAGCCCGCCGGGCAGGGTGGCCTCGGCGTGCGGCGCGGTGTCCGCCTCCGCCGGGAGGTCCAGGCCGAGGAGGCGGTAGAAGGCGAGCGAGGCGGCCATGTCGGCGACGATCAGGCCGAGCGCGTCGAGCCTCGGGACGGGGACGGAGGCGGGGGTCAGGGGTGCGGGGGTACGTGGTGCGGTGGTCATGTGTCCACCGTAGGGAGGCCCCCGGATCCGGTCTTGAAGGAATCGGACGTGGAGCAGGCGTACGGCCAAACCCCCGCCGGCCGTGAAAAACACCACAGCGTCTCGCCAGGCGAGACGAGTACGTCCATATAGTGGAAGACAGTGGACTGTCCCGAGATCTGCGTGCCACGCTTCCCACATGTCTACAGCTGGAATCGCCTTGGTGAGTCGACGGCACGTCGATCTCTGCCGCATGTCCAGCGCCATCTGTCCGGCGGGCTGAGAGTCCCAGCACCGCCGCGATTTCCTCGAATCTCTGTTCCTTGCCGCGCACCGCCACGCCCTTCGTGCGAGTGTGCGGTTCAGAGCCGCCCTCCCGCATGTCCGAAGGACGTATCCGCCATGGCCGCCACCCCGGATAGCCCGTCAGCCCCCAGCCCGCGCCGCAAGGTGAGCCGTCACCGCGGTGAGGGCCAGTGGGCCGTGGGGCACTTCACTCCGCTCAACGGCAACGAGCAGTTCAAGAAGGACGACGACGGGCTCAACGTCCGGGCGCGGATCGAGACGATCTACTCCAAGGCGGGGTTCGACTCGATCGACCCCAACGATCTCCGCGGCCGGATGCGCTGGTGGGGGCTGTACACCCAGCGCAAGCCCGGGATCGACGGCGGGAAGACCGCCGTGCTGGAGCCGGAGGAGCTGGACGACGAGTACTTCATGCTGCGGGTACGGATCGACGGCGGCCGGCTGACCAGCGGGCAGCTGCGCGTCATCGGCGAGATCTCGCAGGAGTTCGCGCGCGGCACCGCCGACCTCACCGACCGGCAGAACATCCAGTACCACTGGATCCGCATCGAGGACGTGCCGGAGATCTGGCGTCGCCTCGAAGAGGTCGGGCTCTCCACCACCGAGGCGTGCGGCGACACACCCCGCGTGATCCTCGGTTCGCCCGTCGCCGGCATCGCCGAGGACGAGATCATCGACGGCTCCCCCGCCATCGACGAGATCCAGCGCCGGATCATCGGCAACCCCGACTTCTCCAACCTGCCGCGCAAGTTCAAGTCGGCCATCTCCGGATCGCCGTCGCTGGACGTGGCGCACGAGATCAACGACATCGCGTTCGTCGGGGTGAACCACCCCGAGCACGGCCCCGGCTTCGATCTCTGGGTGGGCGGCGGGCTCTCCACCAACCCCAAGATCGGCCAGCGCCTCGGCGCGTGGGTGCCGCTGGACGAGGTGCCGGACATCTACACCGGGGTCATCTCGATCTTCCGCGACTACGGCTACCGCCGGCTGCGTACCCGCGCCCGGCTGAAGTTCCTGCTCGCCGACTGGGGCGCGGAGAAGTTCCGCCGGATCCTGGAGGACGAGTACCTGGAGCGCAAGCTGATCGACGGCCCGGCGCCCGAGCAGCCCGTCCACCGCTGGCGCGACCACGTCGGTGTGCACCGGCAGAAGGACGGCCGCTTCTACGTCGGCTTCGCGCCGCGCGTCGGCCGGGTCGACGGCCTCACCCTGACGAAGATCGCCGAGCTGGCCGCCGCACACGGCTCGGACCGGCTGCGTACCACCGCCGAGCAGAAGATGATCGTGCTCGATGTGACCGAGGACCAGGTCGCGTCGCTGACCGCCGGTCTTGAGGCGCTGGACCTGCGGGTCGAGCCGTCCCCGTTCCGCCGCGGCACCATGGCCTGCACCGGTATCGAGTTCTGCAAGCTGGCGATCGTGGAGACCAAGCTCCGCGGCGCCACGCTGATCGACGAACTGGAGCGCCGGATCCCGGAGTTCGACGAGCCGATCACCATCAACATCAACGGCTGCCCCAACGCCTGCGCCCGTATCCAGACCGCGGACATCGGTCTCAAGGGCCAGCTGATGCTGGACAAGGACGGCAACCAGGTCGAGGGCTTCCAGGTGCACCTGGGCGGCGCGCTCGGTCTTGAGGCCGGCTTCGGCCGCAAGGTCCGCGGGCTGAAGGTGACGTCCGAGGAGCTGCCCGACTACGTCGAGCGGGTCCTCGGCCGCTTCCAGAAGGAGCGCGAGGACGGCGAGCGCTTCGCCACCTGGGCCGCCCGCGCCACCGAGGAGGCGCTGTCATGAGCGAGCGCGCCGCCCCCTTCTACTGCCCCTACTGCGGCGACGAGGACCTGCGTCCGCACGAACAGGGCCACGGCGCCTGGGAATGCGCGGCATGCAACCGGGCCTTCCAGTTGAAGTTCCTCGGGCTGCTCGCCCGGGGGCTCCGGCAGGGTGATGGAGGGGAAGAGATATGACGGCACCGACCGAGACCGGTGATTTCCAGGATCTCGCCGAGCGCGCGGGCCGCGAGCTGGAGGAGGCCACCGCCCCGGAGATCCTCGCCTGGGCGACGGACACCTTCGGCGCGAGGTTCTGCGTGACCTCCTCGATGGAGGACGCGGTGGTCGCCCATCTCGCCTCCCGGGTACGGCCCGGGGTCGACGTGGTCTTCCTCGACACCGGCTACCACTTCCCCGAGACCATCGGCACCCGGGACGCCGTGGAGGCCGTGATGGACGTACGGCTCATCACGCTCACCCCCCGGCAGACCGTCGCGGAGCAGGACGCCGAGTACGGCCAGAAGCTGCACGACCGCGACCCCGACCTGTGCTGCGCCCTGCGCAAGGTCAAGCCCCTCGAAGAGGGCCTGACCGGCTACGACGCCTGGGCCACCGGGCTGCGCCGCGACGAGTCCCCCACCCGGGCGAACACCCCGGTCGTCGGCTGGGACGCGCGGCGCCGCAAGGTCAAGGTCTCGCCGATCGCCCGCTGGACCCAGGACGACGTCGAGGCGTACGTCGCCGAGCACGGCGTCCTCACCAACCCGCTGCTGACGGACGGCTACGCGTCCGTGGGCTGCGCGCCGTGCACCCGGCGGGTGCTGGCCGGCGAGGACGCGCGCGCCGGCCGCTGGGCGGGCCGGTCCAAGACCGAATGCGGGCTGCATTGATGACGGATCATCAGGAGGAATCCTTGAACGTGACGGAGCAGGGCGCCACCGTCTGGCTCACCGGTCTGCCCAGCGCCGGAAAGACCACGATCGCGAACGCGCTGGCCGACCGGCTCCGTACCGAAGGGCACCGCGTCGAGGTCCTCGACGGCGACGAGATCCGGGAGTTCCTCTCCGCGGGCCTCGGCTTCAGCCGCGCGGACCGGCACACCAATGTCGGGCGCATCGGCTTCGTCGCCGGGCTGCTCGCGGCCAACGGCGTCAAGGCGCTGGTGCCGGTCATCGCGCCGTACGCCGACAGCCGCGAGGCCGTACGGAAGCGCCACGGCGCGGCGGGCACCACGTATCTGGAGATCCATGTGGCCACCCCGGTCGAGGTGTGCTCCGTACGGGATGTGAAGGGGCTGTACGCCAAGCAGGCGGCCGGCGAACTCTCCGGGCTGACCGGGGTGGACGACCCCTACGAGGCCCCGGACGCGCCCGACCTGCGGATCGAGTCGCACACCCAGTCCGTCGGGGAGTCCGCCGACGCGCTCCACGCACTGCTCACCGAGAGGGGTCTCGCGTGACCACCACCGTAGCGACCGTCACCGAGGGCACGGACGCCCCGTACGCGCTGAGCCACCTCGACTCGCTGGAGTCGGAGGCGGTGCACATCTTCCGTGAGGTGGCGGGTGAGTTCGAGCGGCCGGTGATCCTCTTCTCCGGCGGCAAGGACTCCATCGTCATGCTGCATCTGGCGCTGAAGGCGTTCGCGCCCGCGCCGGTGCCGTTCACCCTGCTCCATGTGGACACCGGCCACAACTTCCCCGAGGTGCTGGAGTACCGCGACCGTACGGTGGCCCGGCACGGGCTGCGGCTGCACATCGCCTCCGTACAGGAGTACATCGACGCCGGGAAGCTGCGCGAGCGGCCCGACGGGACGCGCAATCCGCTCCAGACCGTGCCGCTGACGGAGAAGATCCAGGCCGAGCGGTTCGACGCGGTCTTCGGCGGCGGGCGGCGCGACGAGGAGAAGGCGCGCGCCAAGGAGCGGGTCTTCTCGCTGCGCGACGAGTTCTCCCAGTGGGACCCGCGCCGCCAGCGGCCCGAGCTGTGGCAGCTGTACAACGGCCGGCACGCGCCCGGCGAGCATGTCCGGGTCTTCCCGCTCTCCAACTGGACCGAGCTGGACGTCTGGCAGTACATCGCGCGGGAGGGCATCGAACTCCCGCAGATCTACTTTGCCCACGAGCGCGAGGTGTTCCGGCGCGCCGGGATGTGGCTGACCGCCGGCGAGTGGGGCGGTCCCAAGGAGGACGAGCCCGTCGAGAAGCGTCTTGTGCGCTACCGCACGGTCGGTGACATGTCCTGCACGGGCGCCGTCGACTCCGACGCCACCACCCTCGACGCGGTGATCACCGAGATCGCCGCCTCCCGGCTCACCGAGCGCGGTGCCACCCGCGCCGACGACAAGATGTCCGAGGCGGCGATGGAAGACCGCAAACGCGAAGGGTACTTCTAAGTGACCACCCTCACCGAGCACGCACACGAGCACGAGTACCCGCACACCCCCACGACCACGCTGCTGCGCTTCGCCACCGCCGGCTCCGTCGACGACGGCAAGTCCACGCTGGTGGGCCGGCTGCTGCACGACTCGAAGTCGGTCCTGACCGACCAGCTCGAAGCCGTCGAGCGCGCCTCGCTCAGCCGGGGCCAG
Source organism: Streptomyces sp. NPDC093109 (assembly GCF_040701725.1). Lineage (NCBI taxonomy): Bacteria > Bacillati > Actinomycetota > Actinomycetes > Kitasatosporales > Streptomycetaceae > Streptomyces > Streptomyces sp. NPDC093109. The sequence goes on along the minus strand of NZ_JBFBEZ010000009.1, from coordinate 25,405 downwards.
GAGGCGCCCGACCTGGCGCTGCTCACGGACGGGCTGCGGGCCGAGCGCGAGCAGGGCATCACCATCGATGTCGCGTACCGCTACTTCGCCACGCCGAAGCGGCGGTTCATCCTGGCCGACACCCCGGGCCATGTGCAGTACACCCGGAACATGGTGACCGGCGCCTCCACCGCCGAACTCGCCGTCGTCCTGGTGGACGCGCGCAACGGGGTCGTCGAGCAGACCCGCAGGCACGCCGCCGTGGCCGCGCTGCTGCGCGTCCCGCACGTGGTCCTCGCCGTCAACAAGATGGACCTGGTCGACTACGCGGAGCCGGTCTTCGCCGCCATCGCCGAGGAGTTCACCGCGTACGCGGCCTCCCTCGGCGTCCCCGAGATCACCGCCATCCCGATCTCGGCGCTCGCCGGGGACAATGTCGTGGAGCCGTCCGCGCACATGGACTGGTACGGCGGCCCCACCGTCCTCGAGCACCTGGAGACGGTCCCGGTCAGCCACGATCTGACCGGCTGCCACGCCCGGCTGCCCGTGCAGTACGTGATCCGGCCGCAGAGCGCCGAGCACCCGGACTACCGGGGGTACGCGGGCCAGATCGCCGCCGGTACGCTCCGGGTCGGCGAGGCCGTGACCGTACTGCCGTCGGGCCGTACGTCGCGGATCGCCGCCATCGACCTGCTGGGCACGCCCGTCGACCTGGCGTGGACGCCGCAGTCCGTCACGGTGCTCCTCGACGACGACATCGACGTCTCGCGCGGCGATCTGATCGTGCCGTCGGGTGACGCGCCCGCGACCACCCAGGACATCGAGGCGACCGTCTGCCATGTCGCGGACCGGCCGCTGAGCGTGGGCCAGCGGGTGCTGCTGAAGCACACCACCCGCACGGTCAAGGCGATCGTCAAGGACATCCCGTCCCGGCTCACCCTGGACGATCTGTCCCAGCATCCGGCGCCGGGGCAGCTGGTCGCCAATGACATCGGCCGGGTCGTGGTCCGTACGGCGGAGCCGCTGGCGCTCGACGCGTACGCGGACTCACGGCGCACCGGATCGTTTCTGCTGATCGACCCCGCCGACGGGACGACGCTGACCGCCGGCATGGCGGGCGCGGCCTTCACCGACGGCACGGCCACCCCCGACGAGGCGCCCGCCCGGGCCGCCGACGACGAGGGCTGGGACTTCTGATGGCCATCGGTGTGTACGACATGTACGCGACGTTCGCGAAGGAGGGCGGCCGGGTGGGCAGCGGCGCCCTCGGCGCGGGCACGGGCGGGGTGGCGCGATGTGCGTGATGACGTACGCGCACCGCTCGCGCGCCCGCATCTCCCATCCGTCCCCGTCGCACCACCCGTACCACCTCTGTCGCCGAAGACCTGCCGCTCTCCCGGCCAAGCCCCCGGATCCGTATCCGAATCCGTAGCGGGCGCACGCGCCGGGCCAACGAGAGGAACCCCTCCCGTGCCTGCCTCCCGCACCTCCGGTATCTCCCGCACCACCAGGCGCCGCACGCTCGCCGCCGTCGCCGCACTCCCCGTGCTCACCCTCGCGCTCTCCTCCTGCGGCTACGGCTCGGAGAAGACGGAGTCGAGTGACGCCACCGAGGTCGCGGCAGGAGCGAAGAAGATCGACGGTCTCGACACCGTCAAGATCGGCTACTTCCCGAACCTGACCCACGCCACCGCCCTGGTCGGTATCCAGAACGGCCTGTTCCAGAAGGAGCTTGGCGGTACGAAGGTGGCAGGATCGACCTTCAACGCGGGCCCCTCGGAGATCGAGGCGCTCAACGCGGACAGCATCGACATCGGCTTCATCGGCCCCTCCCCCTCCATCAACGGCTACACGCAGACCGACGGCAAGAGCCTGCGGATCATCGGCGGTTCGGCCTCGGGCGGGGTGAAGCTCGTCGTCAACCCGGAGAAGATCAAGACCCTGGACGACGTCAAGGGCAAGCGGATCGCCACCCCCCAGCTCGGCAACACGCAGGACGTGGCGTTCCTCAACTGGATCGCGGAGAAGGGCTGGAAGGTCGACGCGCAGTCCGGCAAGGGCGATGTCTCCGTCGTCCGCACGGACAACAAGATCACTCCGGACGCCTACAAGTCCGGCTCCATCGACGGCGCGTGGGTGCCGGAGCCGACCGCGTCCAAGCTGGTCGCCGAGGGCGCCAAGGAGATCCTGGACGAGTCCACCCTGTGGCCCGACAAGAAGTTCGTGATCACGAACATCATCGTGTCGCAGAAGTTCCTCAAGGCGCACCCGGCCGTCGTCGAGGCCGTGCTGCGCGGTTCGGTGAAGACCAACGCGTGGATCAACTCCCACGAGGACGAGGCGAAGGCCGCCGCCAACAAGGCGCTGGAGAAGCTGTCCGGGAAGGCGCTGCCCGCCGATGTCCTGGACCCGGCGTGGAAGTCGCTGCGCTTCACCGACGACCCGCTGGCGGCGACGCTCCGGTCCGAGGCGGATCACGCGGTGGCGGCCGGACTGCTGAAGAAGCCCGACCTGAACGGGATCTACGACCTGGGGCCGCTGAACAAGGTGCTCAAGGAGGCCGGGGAGCCGGCGGTCTCGGACGCCGGTCTCGGCGTCAAGTGACCTGGTAAGCCCCGCGCGTAATCCCTGCGTCCGTCCGTTCTTCTCTTCCGTCCGTCCATCCGTTCCCAGGAGTCCCAGGAGGTGACGACCGTGGCATCCACCCTCGCCAAGGCCGCCGAGAGCACCCCGGCGGTGGACCACGCCGCCCGTATCGCGCATGTCTCGAAGTCGTTCGTGACACCGGCCGGGCAGCAGCTCGTGCTGGACGACATCACCCTCGATGTCGCGCCGGGCGAGTTCGTCACCCTCCTGGGAGCCTCGGGCTGCGGAAAGTCGACCCTGCTCAATCTGGTCGCCGGGCTCGACCGGCCGTCCGCCGGAACCATCGCGACCCCGGGCGGCCGGCCGGCCCTGATGTTCCAGGAGCACGCGCTGTTCCCGTGGCTGACAGCGGGCAAGAACATCGAACTGGCGCTGCGGCTGCGCGACGTGCCCAAGCAGGAGCGGCGCGACGAGGCGGAGCGGCTGCTCGGTCTCGTACGGCTGGAGGGCGCGTACGGCAAGCGGGTGCACGAGCTGTCCGGCGGGATGCGGCAGCGGGTGGCGCTGGCGCGCGCGCTCGCCCAGGACAGCAGTCTGCTGCTGATGGACGAGCCGTTCGCGGCGCTCGACGCGATCACCCGGGACGTGCTGCACGACGAGCTGACCCGGATCTGGCGCGAGACGCGGCTGTCGGTCCTCTTCGTCACGCACAACGTGCGGGAGGCGGTACGGCTCGCCGAGCGCGTCGTCCTGCTGTCGTCGCGGCCCGGCCGGGTCGCCCGTGAGTGGCGGGTCGACATCCCGCAGCCGCGCCGTATCGAGGACCCCGCGGTCGCGGAGCTGTCCGTCGAGATCACCGAAGAACTGCGTGGGGAGATCCGCCGCCATGGCCAGCACTGACACGAGCACGCAGCCCGGTCCCGAGACGAGCGCCGGGCCCGGCCCCGCCGCCGGACCGCCCGCACCGCACAACAGCGACATGGCCGGTCTGGAGGCCGGACTGGACGCGCTGGAGACCGTACAGACGGCGCGCACGCCGCTGCGCGAGACCCTGGTGCAGAAGGTCCTGCCGCCGGTCCTCGCCGTCGCGCTGGTGCTGGTGGTGTGGCAGGTCCTCGTCTGGGCGGAGGTGGCCCCCAGCTACAAGCTGCCGTCGCCGGACGCGGTGTGGGCGGAGCTGACGGACGCCTGGGCCAAGGGCACCCTGCTGGGCTTCATCTGGACCAGTGTGTCGCGCGGTCTGCTGGGCTTCGCGCTGGCGCTGGTGATCGGCACGCCGCTCGGGCTGCTGGTCGCCCGGGTGAAGTTCGTCCGCGCGGCCATCGGCCCGATCCTGTCCGGGCTCCAGTCGCTGCCGTCGGTGGCGTGGGTGCCGCCGGCCGTGATCTGGCTCGGTCTGAACGACTCGATGATGTACGCGGTGATCCTGCTCGGCGCGGTGCCGTCCATCGCCAACGGCCTGGTCTCCGGCATCGATCAGGTGCCGCCGCTCTTCCTGCGGGCCGGGCGGACGCTCGGCGCGACCGGGCTGCGGGGCACCTGGCATGTGGTGCTGCCGGCCGCGCTGCCCGGTTATCTGGCCGGGCTGAAGCAGGGCTGGGCGTTCTCGTGGCGCTCCCTGATGGCGGCGGAGATCATCGCGACCTCGCCCGATCTCGGCATGGGGCTCGGCCAGTTGCTGGAGAACGGCCGGACGAACGGCAGCATGTCGATGGTCTTCCTGGCGATCTTCCTGATCCTGATCGTCGGCATCGCCATCGACCTGCTGATCTTCAGCCCGCTGGAGCGCCGGGTGCTGCGTGGTCGCGGACTCCTGGTGAGAAGCTGACCGCCATGCGCCTCTTCGTCCCGCCGTCACCCCCAGGATCTCCCGCGCTCCTGGTGATCGCGCACGGCAGCCGTGACCCGCGGCACGCCGCGACGGTCCACGCGCTGGTGCGCCGGGTGCGCGCGCTGCGGCCCGGGCTGCGGGTGGCGACGGGGTTCCTGGACTTCGACAGCCCGTCGGTCTCCGGGCAGCTGGACCGGCTGGCGCGGGACGGCGTCCGGGACGTGGTGGCGCTGCCGCTGCTGCTGACCCGCGCCTTCCACGCCAAGGCGGACATTCCGGCCGTCCTGCGCGAGGCGTCGCGGCGCCATCCCGCGCTGCGGATCCGGCGGGCCGGGGTGCTCGGCCCGTCGCCGCTGCTGACCGACGCACTGGAACGGCGGCTGTACGAGGCCGGGCTGCGGCCCGGCGACAAGGGCTCGACCGGGGTCGTCCTGGCCGCGGCGGGCTCCTCCGACCCGGAGGCGATCGCGGTGATCGCCGACATCGCGCGGGAGTGGTGGCACACCGGTTGGTGCGCCGTGCGGCCCGCGTTCGCCTCCGCCTCCCTCCCCAGGACCGAGGACGCGGTACGTGCGCTGCGCGCCGAGGGCGTCCGGCGGATCGCGGTCGCGCCGTACGTCATCGCCCCCGGCCGCCTCCCTGACCGGATCGACGCGGGCGCGCGAGCGGCCGGCGCGGACATCCTGGCGGGGGTGCTGGGCCCGGCGCCGGAGCTGGCGCGGCTGCTGCTGCGCCGGTACGACGCGGCGTCGTCGCCCGCGGAACGCGGTACGCCCGGGAACGTGGTGGGTGTCCCCGGGCGCGCGGCCGGTCCGGTGCTGCCGGTCGGGTCCGGTCACGGAATGAACGGAACTAGCTGAGCAGGTACGCCTTCTCGATCGTCACGTCGTAGGCGTTGCCGCTCGTGTCGGTGACCTTCGCCTTGAGGGAGACCGAGGTGGCGGTCGTGGGGTGGGTCAGGGTGATGTGGTGCCTGCCGTCCGTGCCCGTGCCGTAGGTGACCGGTGTGTTGGTCCACACCTTGCCGCCGTCGTAGGAGACCTGGACGGTGAGCGACCCGAGGTTGTGCTGCGCCGGGCCCCGGACATGGAGCGGGAACGTGACGGTCTGGCCGGCCTTCGCGGTGCTGGTCAGATCCAGACTCGGCGTGAAGCGGACGATGTTGAGGGGCAGGTCCGCGGGGGTGCTGCCCGTGACCTCCTTCGAGGTGAACGTCCAGGCCGCCACGAGCCGGCTCGTGACCGTCGCGATCGACGCGGGGCGCGTCGACTCCATGGTTATCTTGTACGTGGCGGACTTGGCGGGAAGCTCGGTGATTACCCCGCACGCCGTACTCGGATCGTCGAGGACGGTCTTGCCGTCGATCGTGACCGTGGTGCGCTGTTTGGTGACCTCCGAGGTACCGCGGTGGCCGACCCCGTCGGTGAACTCGTCCACGCAGTAAAGCATGTCGTTGCCGAGCCGATCGCTGCCCTGGTACGCCACCTTCGGGCTGAACACACCGACATTGAAGGTTTCCCAGTACGACTTCCCCGCCTCGAAGGTCCTGGGGTCCGCGGATACCAGGTTGACGCCGAAGTCACCGTCGCCGTCCTGGTAGGCCCCGAGGTCCCAGGTCAGGTATTTGGGCGTGGTGAAGTAGGTCTTGGCCGTGGTGGGCAGGGCGAACGAGTCGGTCATCAGGCCGATGCCGTACGACCAGGCCCCTGTCGAATCGGACCAGCTCGGCAGGAGAGAGCCCGTACGGTTCTTGGCGGAGGAGCCGAACCTGGCGTTCACCAGGGCCAGTTCACTCAGGTCGGCCGTGTGGGTGAACCCCGTGTAGAACGAGCCGGTGCGGTTGTAGAGCAGGTTGTAGCTGGTGCTGCCCTTCTGCCAGAGGCCACCGACCTGCGCGTTCATCAGCGCCGTCGGGACCTGCGGGCCGACATGGCCGACACGCAGGCCGTCGAAGCTGTCCAGGTCCCAGATGCTGGCCCGAACCTGGCCACCCGCCTTCAGACCGAAGCTCACATACGCCTGCCGAAGCTTGGCGGAGGAGTCCGGCGCGGTGATGCTGATCGGCTTCGCCGTGCGGGCGTCGAAGGTGACGGTGGACTCCTCGATGACGTTCAGCTTCGGCTGGACCAGCCAGGCGCCGTCCCTGCCGGTCTCCACCATGGAGTTGAGCGTGTACGGGCCCTTCGGGAGCCGGACCTTGACGGTGCCGTTGCTGTCGGCCCACACATCCTGGGTGAAGCGGCCGTCGTGGCTGAATATCCAGGCCGACGACTCGGAGGGCTTGCCATTGTTGTCGATGAACTTCACCGTGATGTCGTACGACTCGACCTCGCGCTCGACCGCGAAGGTCGTACGGACGTTCTGGACGCCGTCGGTGGACCTGGCGACGACCGCACCGGTGAAGACACCGTCGGTGCTGCCGAGGTTGATGTTCGCCTTGAGCGGGACCTTTGTCCTGCCGCCGGCGGGGACGGTGACCTTCGTGGTGCCGAGGATGAAGAAGTCGTCCGCGACGTTCTTGCCGGCCGGACCGGCCACCTCCAGCGACAGATCGAGCGTGACGGGCACCGTCCCGCTGTTGCTGTACGTGATCTCTTTGGAGACGGGCAGGGCGTAGGTGTGCGGCCACCGGTGGATGCCGAAGTTCAGCCCGGCCTGCTCGCTGACGACGGTCTGGGTGATCGCCTTCGTCAGGTCGACGCGGCCCGCGCCCTGCTGGTACACGCTGAGTCCCGCGCCGGGCTTGGCCGAGGAGATCAGCGCCTGCTTGATGCGCTGGCCGGTCCAGTCGGGGTGCTGCTGGGCGAGGAGGGCGGCGGCGCCCGCGACATGCGGGGTCGCCATCGACGTACCGGAGTTGGCTATGTAGCCGTCGGCGGCCGTGCTCTCCTCCGTACTTGTGGTGGACTTCGCGGCGACGATGTCCACGCCGGGCGCGGTGATGTCCGGCTTCAGCGCCCCGTTGATCGTCGGACCCACGCTGGAGAAGTCGGCTATCCGGTCCTTGCTGTCCACCGCGCCCACCGTGAGCGCGGAGGTGGAACTGCCGGGCGAAGCGATCGTGTTCGCACGCGGACCATCGTTGCCGGCGGCGATGACGAAGAGGATGTCGTTCTCGGCGGACAGCTTCTTGACCGCCGCCTCCAGCGGGTCGGTCCCAGGGTGGTCGTCGTCGCCGAGGCTCAGGTTCGCGATCCGCGCGCCCTGGTCGACGGCCCACTGCATGCCCGCGATGACGCTGGAGTCGCTGCCTTCGCCCTCGTCGTTGAGGACCTTGGCGTCGATGATCTTCGCGCCGGGCGCGACCCCGAGGTACTTCCAACCGGACTTGGCACCCGAACCCGCGATGATCGACGCGACATGCGTGCCGTGGCCGTCGTGGTCGGCGGTGTTGCCCGAGCCCGAGAAGTCCTTCCGGGCGATCGAGACACCCCTGAGGTCGGGGTGCGTGTGGTCGACGCCGGTGTCCAGGACGGCGACCTTCACGCCCACACCGGCGTAACCGGCCTGCCAGGCCGTCGGCGCGCCGATCTGCGCCACGCTCTTGTCCAGCAGCGCCTTGCGCTTCCCATCCAGCCACACCCGCTCGATACCGGGGGCCGTCTCACGGCCCTCGTTCGGCGCGTCGGTGGGCTCGGTCAGCGCGTCCCAGACGTCGGCCGCCTCCTCCTTGGGCGCGGTGAACGCCTCGCCGCCGATCGCCGGCAGCGTACGGCGTACCGAGACGTCCGCCTCGGCGATGGCCGCCTTGGCCTCCGCCTTCCGGCCCGCGTTCTTCTCGTACGAGACGATCAGCGGGAGCGAGGCCCGCCGCTCGTCGTCGTACCCGGCCTTCCGCAGGCTCGTGACGTTGAACAGCCGCCGGTCCAGCTTCCCCTGGACCACCAGTGGAGCGGCGTCCGCCGGCAGGACGTACACCTCGTCCCCGACGGTCCTGATGTTCATCCGCGTGCCCTCGCGGCCCTTGCCGGGCTGCACCCGCGCCACCCGGCCCTTGCCGTCCATCAGGACCTGGTCACCGGTGATCAGGGTGACGGAACCACCGGCCTCCGCCTGCCGCCCCTTCACTCCGAGTGCCTCGGCATCGCCGGTCCCCGACGCGGTGGCGGTGTTCACGGTGGCACCCGATATGAGCCCGGCCGTCAGCAGGGCGGCCACCATGGCCGCACCCGCTCTCCTTCTGTGAGTACGCAACACATCCCCAACTGTTTAAGCACTGACCCGAACAGAGCTGGCAGAGACGAAGAACCCGCCGGCAACGACCGGAACCCGCGGTGCGCAGCACGCACAACTCGCTGTCTTGCGGGCGGAGTTGGTGTGAATCCCGGCCCTCGGCGTGAACTTCTGCGGGTAAGAGGGGCATGCACGCGGATCGGTTCTCCCGAGCGAGCACTTTCTCGCTACTCGTCCAGGCGGCGCAGCAGCCAGTCCGGCATGACGTCCGCCTCGGTGATGGGCGGCCCGAACTCGTAGTCGTGGCGGCCCACATGGCCCTCCGGGAGGCTGCACGCCTGTTCCGACACGGCGCCCGCCAGGAACTTGGCGGGGCAGGAGTCGAGGCGCAGCAGCTCGCGTTCGGAGCCGTACTCGTTCCCCTGCGGCCAGCGCGCCCACATGACCCACGGCGGCTCGGTCTCCGTTCCGCGCACGCACTGGGCGATCACATGGTGCAGCCCCGTGTGGCCCTCCTCCAGCGCGCACCACAGGGCCTGTTCTGCGGTGAACCCGCCCTCAAGCTCGTCGAGCGCGGCCATCTCCCCGTCGAGGAAGACGATCCGCGCCGGACACGACACCCGACGAATCGACATTGTTCCGTCACCTCCGAGGTGCCAGTGTCGTGCCGGGGCGCGAAGCCCGACAGCCCTTGGGGTGGGCTTCACTCCAAGGAGCGGTTGTGGCCCGGAAAAGGGTTCCGGAGCGCCCGGCCGCGCTATCCCCGGCCGCGCTGTCCCCCGTCCGCGTTATCCGTCGATGAGCGCGGTCAGTTCGGCGACGGTCAGGGAACCCGCCGGACGGCGCTCGCGGGCGAAGGCGTCGGCGAGGCGTCCGAGTGTCTCGTTGACCGGGGTGGGGACGCCGTGGAGGCGGCCGAGGAGCACGATCTCGCCGTTGAGGTAGTCCGCCTCGATCGTGCCCGTCCCCCGGACGAGGCTCTGCCAGGACGACCCGCCGCCGTGCCCACCGCCGTGCCCGCCGCCGGTGGCCGGGTCGATGGCCATCCGGCCGTTCCTGGCCTCTGCCTGCTCCTCGTCGCCGGTGTACGGAATGCCGGCGGCGGCGAGCACGGCGCGGCCCTCGGCCTTCGCGCGCCCGACGAGATCGGCGGCCTCGTCGCCGGCCGGGCCGGTGAGGGCGTCCACCGCGTTGACGAGGTTGGCCACGAGCTTGGCGTACTTCCAGCGCATGACGTCCGGCACGACGGGGGCGAGGAGCCGTCCCTTCTCCAGGTCCGCCGCGATGGCGTGCGCGGTCGCGTCGGTGCCCGCGGGGTAGCGGCCGAGGTGCAGCATGCCGGTGTACGGGGCGCACGGCGCGACGACCGTGCCGGGCTCGACATGGGTCGCGGGCAGCCAGACGCACATGCCGTACACGCGCCGGAAGCGGCGCAGGGCGAGGCGCTCGCTCTCGACGCCGTTCTGCGCGCAGACGAGCGGCAGCAACTCCCCGGCGGTGCCGCCCGTACCGGCGCCTTCGACGGCCCGTACGGGCTGCGCGGACCAGGCGTCCAGCGCCGCCACGCTGTCCTGGGTCTTCACGGCGAGCAGCAGGACGTCGTCGCTCCGCAGGTCCAGCGCCTCGGGCCGGTCGACCACCGGAAGCCGGTGCGTCCGGGTGCCCTCGGGCGTGGTGAACGTCAGCCCGTGCTCGCGCAGCGCGGTGTGGTGCGCGCCGCGCGCGACGAGCACCACGTCCTGCCCGGCCTCCGCGAGCCGGCCCCCGATGGCACCGCCGACCGCGCCGGCTCCGATGATGACGTACCGCATCGTGACTCCGTCCCCGTGCCTCTGTTCGATACGGACAGCGGATATCGAGCGTAGTGCGTGCCCCTCAGGATCGGTCCGCCCGGTCCCGAGACACCGGGACCGGGTCAGCGCGTGCTTCGGCCGTCCGCCACACCGAACTCCGGTGTGCCCGACGCCCGTCGGTGGCCTCGGCGTCAGCCACTGGTCAGCTCCACCAGTTTGCGGACGGTGTTCCAGTTGCGGCTGGTGGCCGTCGTGCCCCTGAAGAGGGCCGGGCGGGCCAGTGCCTCGGCCAGTTTGGAGCGGCCCAGGCCGTCCGGGGCGTACAGGTACAGTGCCCGGTCGCCGAGCCGGAACTCCTCGGGCAGATAGGCCGCCGGGTCGAGTGACGCGAGCCGTTCCGGGGCGACCGGTGCGGAGAAGAAGGTGCAGTGGAGCTGTCTGCCCTCCAGCCGGTCCGCGGGGAACGGGCACGCGTCGGCCACCGCCCGCAGATACGCGGCGTCGCGCACCAGACAGTCGACGGTGAACCCGAAGCGCTCCTCGATGGCCCCCTCCAGCGCGGTTGCCAGGCCCTGTTCGTCGGTGGACGCGCTGGTGAAGACGGCGTTGCCGCTCTGGAGGTACGTACGGACCGCGCCGTGGCCCAGTGCGGTGAGCAGGTCCCGCAGCTCGGCCATCGGGACCCGCTTGTGGCCGCTCACATTGATGCCGCGCAGGAGCGCCGCGTAGGACGTCGTCGTGGTCGTCGTGGTCGTCGTGCTCATGAGGTCACGATAGGAGTCCCCACTGACAACGCCTCCTCGATGAGGTCGGCGGCCCGGCGTGTGCCGCCCTCCGCCGCCATCTCCCGCTGGATCTCCCCGAGCCGCGCCGCCACCGACGAGTCGGCGGCCAGCGCGAGGACCGCCTCCCGCAGCGCCTCGGGGGTGGCGTCCGCCGTGTCGATCCTGCGGGCGACGCCGAGCGAGGCGAGCATGTCGGCGTTGCCGAACTGGTCGGCGGCCTGCGGGACGGCGACCATCGGGGTGGCCGTCGCGAGCCCCTCCTGGCTGCCGCCGGCGCCCGCGTGGGTGATGAAGGCGTCGGCCTGCCGGAGCACGGAGAGCTGCGGCACCCAGTCGGAGACCTCGATGTTCGCCGGGACCGGGCCCAGCTCGTCCCGCGTGACGCTCTTGCCGATCTGGAGCACGACATGCCAGCCGGGCAGCGCGCCGAACGCCTCGACGCACGCGCGGTAGAACGCCGGCTGCTTGGTGAACGCCGAGCCGAGCGAGACCAGCAGCACCTTCTCCGCGCCGGCGGGCCGCCGCCACTCCTCCTGGTCCCCGGGTTCGGCCCGGCAGGAGCCGACGAAGGTGACGACGGACTCGTCGACCAGGTCGGCGCGGTACTGGAGCACCCGGGGGATCAGGGCGAGCGTGCGGTCGCGGCGGCCGGTCAGGAAGTCGCGTTCCGTGCGGTCCATGCCGTTCTCCGCGAGCCAGCGCGCGAACCGTGCCCGGTACGCCCGGCCCCGCTCGGTCGCGTTCAGCTCTTCGAGCATCGGCTCACCGACCTCCTTCTCGTACCCGTCCCACGCGACCATGTGGGTGGAGAACTGGAGGAAGGGAACGCCCCAACGGTGGGCGAGGACGGGCGCCGGGAACGAGGTGGTGTCGCCGAGGACCAGCTCCGGCCGGTCGTCCTCGAACGCGTCGGCCAGCCGCGGCAGCGCCTGCACGGCGTCGGTCAGGAACGGCTCCAGGTTGTCGATCAGCTCCGTGCCCCAGGCCGACGGGTCGTCGTCCGGGGTCGGCAGCACCGTGGGGTACACCACCGGTTCGGCTCCGGTGGCCGCGATCTTCTCGGCGAAGATCGCGGGGATGGCGTAGCTGACCCGGTGACCCCGGGCGACCAGCTCGCGGATGATGTCGAGGCTCGGGTTCACATGGCCATGGGCGGCGATGCAGAACATGGCGATATGGGCACGCTTCGTCGCGGTCATGGCCGCGACGATAGGCGAGACGCAACGTCTCGTTCAATCGAATATCCGCGCGTCGCCCTCCGGCGGCCGGATGCGAGACTCTGATCACCGGACCGATCGGAAGCGGAAGCAAGTGAGCCACGAAGTGAGCAAAAAGTGAGCCAACGATGATCGAGAAGCGGGCACGTGAGCTGCTCGCCCTGGCCGGGCTGCCGCACGGCGCGGAGCTGCTGGCGCTCGGCGAGAACGCGGTCTTCGCGACGGACGACGGACTCGTCGTGAAGATCGGCAGGAACGCCACCGACCACCCCGAGCTGTTCGACCGGGCGCGGCGGGAAGTGTCGCTGGCCGCCTGGCTCGCGGAGTCGGGCATTCCGGCCGTACGGGCGGCGGAGCCGGAGGCGCGGTCGGTGGACGGCCATCCGCTGACGCTCTGGCACCGGCTGCCCGCCGCCGTACGCCCGGCCGGGCCCGCCGATCTGGCGTCCCTGCTGCGGCTGGTCCACGCGCTGCCCGCCCCCGCCGGCTTCTCCCTCCCCCGCCGGGAGCTGCTCGGCGGCGTCGAACGCTGGCTGCGTATCGCGGGGGACGCGATCGACCCGTCGGACGCCGACTATCTGCGGGGCCGCCGCGACGGCTTCGCGGAGGCGGCGGCCACCCTCGTACCGCGTCTGCCGACGGGCCCGATCCACGGCGACGCGCTGCCGCGCAATGTCCATGTCGGCCCCGACGGACCGGTCCTGGTCGATCTGGAGACCTTCTCCGCCGACTTCCGGGAGCACGATCTGGTGGTCATGGCCCTGTCCCGGGACCGGTACGGGCTCTCCGCCGAGGCGTACGACACCTTCACGGGGACCTACGGCTGGGATGTCCGCGAGTGGTCCGGCTGCCCGGTGCTGCGCGGCGCGCGGGAGACCGCCAGCTGTGCCTGGGTGGCGCAGCACGCCCCCGCCAACCCCAAGGCGCTCGACGAATTCCGCCGCAGGGTCGCCTCGTTGCGCGAGGACGATCCCGAGGTGCGCTGGTACCCGTTCTGACGGAACGGAGTGACGCTCAGGACGCCGTCGGCGCGGCGGGAGCCGGCGTCGGCTCCCGTACCGGCCAGACCGTGTCGATCACCGCGTCCGCGTCGCCCTTCCGGCGCAGGAAGTCCTGGAAGTCGGCCGCCCACCGCGCGTACCAGGTGATCTGCTGCTCGTGCAGCCGCGCCGGGTCCAGCGCGGCGACCGAGCCGTGCCGCTCGGCTATCGCGATCGCCACCCGGACGGCCGCCAGCGCGTCGGCCCCCGCCTCGTGCGCCGCGTCGAGCACCACGCCGTACTCCCCGCAGACGGCCTCCAGCGTGCGCTTGCCGCGCCGGTAGCGGTCGACGGCGCGGTCGATGGTGTACGGGTCGATGACCGGCCCGACCGGCTGGAGCGGCGGCAGTCCGTGCCGCCGCAGCTCGGCCGTGAGCAGCGTCAGATCGAAGCTCGCGTTGTACGCCACGACCGGCACCCCGCGCGCCCAGTAGTCGCCGAGCAGCGCGCCGATCTCGCCCGCGACCTCGGCGGCCGGGCGTCCCTCGGCGACGGCGCGTTCGTTGCTGATGCCGTGGACGGCGGACGCCTGCGCGGGGATGCTGATGCCAGGGTCGGCGAGCCAGCCCCGCTGCCGTATCACCTCGCCGCCCCTGACCTCCACGACCGCCGCCGTCACGATCCGGGCCTCCAGCGGCTCCGTACCGGTCGTCTCCAGATCGAATCCGACGAGCGTTTCTCCATGCCAAGACATCGTGGCCCCTCCCTCATCACCGCGGTGGCGCTTCCCCCGTTGGACTTTCACCCTGCCACGCGCCACTGACAACGCCGGTTCAGGAGACCGGGCGGGAGTCCGTCCAAACCGACTCGAACTCCTCGCGGTAGGTCTGGAAGAGTCCGTGTTCGGTGTCCTGCCCCGAACGCACCACCTCACGCCCGCCACCGCGCAGCACGAGCACCGGCGCCTCCATGCCGCGCGCCCGGCGCAGATAGGACTGGACGACGGCCATCCCGTCGGGGCCGTCGCCGTCGACCAGATACGCGGTGAAGCGCGGGGTCTCGTCGAAGACATGGATCTCGAAGGCGCCCGGGTCGCGCAGCTTGGACCTGACCCGCCGCATGTGGAGGATGTTCATCTCCACCGAGCGGCTCAGCTCGCTCTTGCGCAGCCCCAGTTCGCGTTCGCGCCGACGGACCGCGCTGCTCGCCGGGTTGAGGAAGACGAGCCGTATCCGGCAGCCGGACTCGGCGAGCCGGATCAGCCGGCGCCCGGAGAAGTTCTGGACGAGGAGGTTCAGTCCGATGCCGATGGCGTCGACACGCCGGGCGCCGCCGAAGAGGTCCTCCGCCGGGATCTGCCGCTGGAGCCGTACCCGGTCCGAGTGGACGGAGACGACATCGCCGTACCGGTCGCCCACCAGGTCCTCGACCGCGTCGACCCGCAGCCGCCCGGACGACGGGGTGCCGCCGCCGGCTCCGAGGATCTCCAGCAGCCGGGCCGAGGCCCGTTCCGCCTGGGCGAGGACCGTCTCGTTGAGCGCCCGGTTGCGCGAGACGACGTTCCGCGCGACCTCCAGCTCGTCGAGTGCCAGCTCCACATCGCGGCGGTCGTCGAAGTAGGGCTGGAAGCAGGGCCAGTGCTGGACCATCAGCTCCCGCAGCTGCGGGAGGGTGAGGAAGCTCAGCACGTTGTCGTCGGCCGGGTCGAGCAGATAGCCCTTGCGCCGCGACACCTCCCGTACGGCGACGGCGCGCTGCACCCACTCCTGCCCGGCGGGACCGGCGGCGGCGACCACCCACTCCTCGCCGTGCACGGGGTCGTAGATGGGCCGCAGGACGGCGGCGACGACCGCGCGCAACCGCTGCTCCACCAGATTCAGCCAGATATAGGCCCGCCCGGCGCGCTGGGCGCGCGTACGGACCTCGCTCCAGGCGTCCGCACCCCAGTCCAGCTCGGCGCCGATCTCCATCGGCCGCGCGAGGGAGACCGCTCCGGGTGGTATGTCGCCGGATTCCCCCGCATGACCTGCGTCACCGGGCGGCAGCTCCAGCCCTCCCCCGCTCACCCGCGCACCCGCCTTCTCTCCCTATTCAACGATCAAGGAAGGGTACTCCGCCGAGCGGAGACGGTGCAGCAGGATGCACAGGCTCCTTTCCCAACTCCCTTGTTCATGTAGCTTGTTTGAAGTTCCGACTTGGACCGCAGTGAGGTGATTCATAGCGATTGCGCCCGGTCCGCGCCGGGGCGGGCGGGACCGCGGAACACGGATGGGACGGCTGAGCCGGGCCCCGAAGCCGGTTCGCACCCCGCACGACGGCACGTGGCGCGCGGTTGACCCGTGATGTTGACGCCGGGCAAGAAGCGCCGAGAACACCTCCGGGTCCTAGGTGGCGGCCCCGATTTCGGGGAAGATCTGGCACAAGAAGCCCGCAGCACCCGGATCAGAAGTGGAAGAGTCCTATCTATGCAGGTCTGGCCGGGACAGGCGTATCCCCTCGGCGCCACCTATGACGGCGCCGGCACCAACTTCGCGGTCTACTCGGAGGCCGCCCACCGGATCGAGTTGTGCCTGCTGCACGACGACGGTTCAGAAACGGCGGTGGAACTGCGCGAGACGGACGCCTTCGTACGCCACGCCTATCTGCCCGGCGTCATGCCGGGACAGCGCTACGGCTTCCGGGCCCACGGCCCCTACGAGCCGGAGCGCGGCCACCGCTGCAACTCCGCCAAACTGCTCCTCGATCCGTACGCGCGTGCGATCAGCGGCAGTATCGAGTGGGGCGAGTCGGTGTACGGCTACCACTTCGGCCGGCCGGAGTCGCGCAACGACATGGACTCGGCGCCGCACACGATGTCCTCCGTCGTGGTGAACCCGTACTTCGACTGGGGCGACGACCGGCTCCCCCGTACGGACTACCACCGCACCGTCCTGTACGAGGCCCATGTGAAGGGCCTGACCATGCTCCACCCCGAGCTGCCCGAGGAGCTGCGCGGCACCTACGCGGGGCTCGCCCATCCGGCGGTCATCGAGCATCTGACGGAGCTGGGCGTGACCGCGCTGGAGCTGATGCCGGTGCACCAGTTCGTCAACGACCACCGGCTGGTGGACGCCGGTCTCACCAATTACTGGGGCTACAACACCATCGGTTTCTTCGCCCCGCACAACGCCTACGCGTCCTGGGGCGACCGGGGCGAGCAGGTGCTGGAGTTCAAGCAGGCCGTACGGGCGCTGCACCGCGCCGGCATCGAGGTCATCCTCGACGTCGTCTACAACCACACGGCCGAGGGCAACCACCTGGGGCCGACGCTCTCCTTCCGGGGCCTGGACAACGCGCAGTACTACCGGCTCGGCGAGAACCAGCGCTACTACACGGACACCACCGGCACCGGGAACTCGCTGCTGATGCGCAGCCCCCACGTACTCCAGCTGATCATGGACTCGCTGCGGTACTGGGTGACCGAGATGCACGTCGACGGATTCCGCTTCGACCTCGCGGCCACGCTGGCGCGCCAGTTCCACGAGGTGGACCGGCTGTCGTCGTTCTTCGACCTCGTCCAGCAGGACCCGGTGGTCAGCCAGGTGAAGCTGATCGCCGAGCCCTGGGACGTCGGCGAGGGCGGCTACCAGGTGGGGAACTTCCCGCCGCTGTGGACCGAGTGGAACGGCAAGTACCGCGATACGGTGCGGGACCTGTGGCGCGGCGAGCCCAGGACGCTCGCCGAGTTCGCGTCCCGGCTGACCGGCTCCTCCGATCTGTACCAGGACGACGGGCGCCGGCCGCTGGCCTCCATCAACTTCACCACCTGCCACGACGGCTTCACCCTGAACGACCTCGTCTCGTACAACGACAAGCACAACGAGGCCAACGGGGAGGGCAACCGGGACGGCGAGAGCCACAACCGGTCGTGGAACTGCGGCGCCGAGGGCGAGAGCGACGATCCGGGGATCGCCGAGCTGCGCGAGCGGCAGATGCGGAACTTCGTCGCGACGCTGATGCTGTCGCAGGGCGTGCCGATGCTCAGCCACGGCGACGAGTTCGCCCGGACGCAGGGCGGCAACAACAACGCGTACTGCCAGGACAACGAGGTCTCGTGGGTCCGCTGGCCGGAGAAGGCGGGCAAGGGCGCGGAGGGTGACTCCTCGCTGCTGCGGTTCACCCGGACGATGGTGTGGCTGCGGCGCGACCATCCGGTCTTCCGGCGCCGGCGGTTCTTCCACGGGCGCCCGGTGGAGGGGACGCACGACGATCTGTCGGACATCTCGTGGTTCACGCCGGAGGGCGAGGAGATGACCCAGCAGGACTGGCAGGCGGCGCACGCCAAGGCCATGTCGGTCTTCCTCAACGGGCACGCCATCTCGGAGCCGGGGCCGCGCGGCGAGACGATCTCGGACGACTCGTTCCTGCTGATGTTCAACGCGAGCGCGGAGGAGCTGGAGTTCGTGGTGCCGGTCAACCACGGGGAGCACTGGCAGCTCGTGGTGGACACGGCGCGGCCGGAGGGAGTGGTTCCCGGTCAGGGGGAGAAGGTCGACGGAGGCGCGCGGATCAGGATGATCGGACGGAGCATGACGGTCCTGATGCGGCCGGCGTAGCGGCGCCTCCGTACGGTACGAGGTCGGACGGCGCCGCCCGACCGCGTACCGGGCCCCGTCCGCGCCGGGCCCGACCGCTCGCGGGCCGGGCCGGGCCGGGCCGGGCCGGGAAATCCGGTTGCCGCGCCCCCGGCCCGGTGGTCCAGTGGCCGGATGGATCAGGATGAGGTACGCGCCGCCTTCGACCGCCAGCTGCGCGAGCGGGCGCCCGCCGACGGCCCCGGCGCCCGCGTGGAGCGGTCCGGGGACGTCGTCCGGCAGGTGGGCGCCGCGCACGACTGGAACGGTGTCCTCTGGTCGGACCTGACCGACGCCACGGCGGACCGGGCCATCGCCGAGCAGGCCGCGTACTTCGCCTCGCGCGGCCTCGAAGCCGAGTGGAAGCTGTACGCGCACGACCGCCCCGCCGACCTCGGGCGGCGCCTGCTGGCCGCCGGGTTCGTGCCGGGCCCCGCCGAGGAGGTGATGGTCGCGGAGAGCGCGGCGGTGAGCGGCGAGCCCGTACTGCCGGACGGCGTACGGCTGCTGACCGTCACCGACGCGGCGGGCGTGGACCTGCTGGCCGAGGTCCACGCGCGGGCGTTCGGCGACGACGGCCCCCGCTTCCGCGAACGGCTGCGGGCCCGGCTGGCCGAAGCCCCCGACACGCTCGTCGCGGTCGTCGTCATGGCGGGCGATACCCCGGTGAGCGCGTCCCGGATGGAGCTGCCGCCGGGCGTGGAGTTCGCCGGCCTGTGGGGCGGCGGCACCGTACCGGAGTGGCGTGGCCGGGGCCTCTACCGGGCACAGATCGCCCACCGCGCCAGGATCGCCGCCGCGCGCGGCTACCGCTGGCTCCAGGCCGACGCGCTGGACACCAGCCGGCCGGTCCTGCGGCGCCTCGGATTCGTGTCGCTCGGCACGACCACGCCGTATGTGTACACGCCGTAATGCGGAGAGGAATGCGGACAAGGCGTGAGCACCCGGCCGTCCCGTATGGCGCATTACCCCGTTTCCGGGGTACGTACGTGCGTATGACGCCCACCGCTACCTACCGGCTCCAGCTCCAGCCGGACTTCCCCTTCCCGGCGGCCGAGCGGGTCGTGCCGTATCTCGCCGCGCTCGGGGTCTCCCATCTGCATCTGTCGCCGGTCCTGGAGGCCGTGCCGGGCTCCGCGCACGGGTACGACGTCACCGACCACGGCGCCGTACGGGCCGAGCTGGGCGGCGAGGAGGGGCTGCGGAAGCTGGCGGCGCGGGCGCGGGAGTACGGGCTGGGGATCGTGCTCGACATCGTGCCCAACCACATGGCCGCCTCGCCGCGCCACAACAAGGCGCTGTGGGAGGTGCTGCGGGAGGGCCGGGACTCGCCGTACGCGCGCTGGTTCGACATCGACTGGGACGCGGGCGGCGGCAAGGTGCTGCTGCCGGTGCTGCCCGGTCCTGTCGGGGACGAGCTGGGCGCGCTGCGGGTCGTGGACGGCGCGCTGCACCACGGCGAGGAGCTGCGCTACCCGCTCGCGCCCGGGACCGAGCGGCTCCCGCTGCCCGCGCTGCTGGACGCCCAGCACTACCGGCTCGCGTGGTGGCGGCTCGCCAGGACGGAGCTCAACTACCGCCGGTTCTTCACCATCTCCGAGCTGATCGGGGTACGCGTCGAGGACCCGGAGGTCTTCGACGCGACCCACGCCAAGATCCTGGAGCTGGTACGGGACGGGGTCGTCGAGGGGCTGCGCGTCGACCACCCGGACGGGCTCGCCGACCCGGAGGGGTATCTGCGCCGGCTGAACGAGGCGACCGGCGGCTGCTGGACGGTGGTGGAGAAGATCCTCGCCGCCGACGAGGTGCTGCCCGCCGGCTGGCCGGTCGCCGGGACCACCGGGTACGACGCGCTGCGCCATATCGACGGCGTGTTCACCGATCCGGCGGGCGCGGCGGCGCTGGAGCGGCGCTACCGCGAGATCGCCGCGCCCGTCGGGGACCGGGGCGGCTACTGGCCGGGGACCGTGCGGCGGGCCGCGTACAAGGTGCTCTTCCACGAACTGGCCGCCGAGACCGCCGCGCTCGTCCGGACGGCGGAGCGGGTCTGCGCGGCGGACCCGGCGCTGCGCGACCACGCGCCGTGGGCGCTGCGGACGGCGGTCCGTGAGCTGCTCGTCCGGGTGCCGGTCTACCGGCCGTACGTGACGGCGGGCGGCCCCTGCCCGGAGGAGGCGGAGGCGGCGGTACCGGAGGAGGCGGTACGGCAGGCCAAGGCGGTGTTCACGGTGGAGCGGGAGGCGGCGGCCGTGGACGTGGTGCGGGAGCTGGCCCTCGGCCGGCTCGGCACGGGCCCCGACCACGCCGCGTTCTGCGCGCGCTTCGCACAGACCGCGTCCGCGCTGCGGGCCAAGTCGGTGGAGGACACGGCGTTCTACCGCTATGTGCCGCTGCTCTCCGCGAACGAGGTGGGCGGCGACCCCGGGGAGCCGGCCGTGTCCCCGGAGCGCTTCCACGCGTACTGCCTGCGCCTGGCGCGCGACTGGCCGGCCACCGGGACGGTGCTGACCACGCACGACACCAAGCGCAGCGCGGACGTACGGGCCGGGATCGCCGTGCTGTCCCAGTGCCCGGAGCGGTGGGACGAACTGCTCGACCAGGTCGCGGAGATAACGGCCGCGACGGGGGCGCCCGCGCCGGATCCGCAGGTGGCGTGGCAGGCGTGGCAGACCGCGGTGGGCTTCACCCCGGCCTCGGACGGCAGCCTCCCGGAGGGCGCGCGGATGGTGCCCGCGCTGCTGAAGTCCGTACGGGAGGCGGGTCTGCACACCAGCTGGACGGAGCCGGACCCGCTGTACGAACGGGCGGTGACGGACTTCGTCGAGGCGGGTCCCGCCGGCCCGGCCCGGCAGGCGGTCGCCGAGTTCAACCGGGCGCTCGCGCCGTACGTACGGGCCGGGGCGCTCGGCGCGGCGCTGGTGCAGCTGATGATGCCGGGCGTGCCCGACCTCTACCAGGGCACGGAGCGCGAGTACGTGGCGCTGGTGGACCCGGACAACCGGCGGCCGTTCCGGACGGGCCCGCCGGACGACCGGACGGTGGTGACGACGGCGGCGCTGCGGCTGCGCCGGGAGCGGCCCGGGGTGTTCGGCGAGTCGGGGACGTACACGCCGCTGCCGGCGACGGGCCCGGCCGCCGCGCACTGCCTGGCGTTCGCGCGGACCGGCCAGGTGGTGACGGTGGTGACGCGGCTTCCTTACGGTCTGGAGCGGGCCGGCGGCTGGGGGCCCACGGAGCTGGCGCTGCCGGCGGGGCGGTGGCGGGATGTGCTGACGGGGAGCGAGGTGTCGGGGACGGTGCGGCTGGGCGAGCTGCTGGACGGACTGCCGGTGGCGCTGCTGTCGGCGGTCTGAGGGGGCGGCGGGCCCGTACGGGGGCGGCGGGCCCTCGGGGGGCGGCGCAGCGCGGGCCCGCGTCAGAAAATCCGGTGCCAGGCGTTTACAGAGTGCCGGAGCCGCGCTACGTTCCGAAATGGGAGCGCTCCCATCCCCAATGATTGTCATGATCGCCTCAATTTTCGATCATCACCGGTCGCCTGCCGCTCCCGAACGCACCAAAACCAGCACCACAACCCGCACCGAAACCCGCACCGCCCCACCGCACCACCACTCGCGTCCAACTCGCCGAAGGGACTCGCGCGATGACACGCCCCCCACTGTGGCTGTTGCACCATCCCCGCAGAGCCGTACTCCTCGTCCTGCTCGCCGTACTCCCCGCCCTCGCGCTGGTCGTGACCAGCAGCGGCTCCTCCGACGCCCACGGCACCCCGATGCAGCCCGCCAGCCGTACCTTCATGTGCTGGCGCGACGGCCTCACCAGCACCGGTGAGATCAAACCCATCAACCCCGCCTGTAAGGCCGCGGTGGCGGAGAGCGGCACCACCCCGCTCTACAACTGGTTCTCCGTCCTGCGCTCCGACGGGGCGGGCCGGACCCAGGGCTTCATCCCCGACGGCCAGCAGTGCAGTG
Organism: Streptomyces sp. NPDC093109; assembly: GCF_040701725.1. Taxonomy (NCBI): domain Bacteria; kingdom Bacillati; phylum Actinomycetota; class Actinomycetes; order Kitasatosporales; family Streptomycetaceae; genus Streptomyces; species Streptomyces sp. NPDC093109. The sequence continues at coordinate 3,480 of NZ_JBFBEZ010000009.1, read as the reverse complement.
GTGGCAACACCACGTTCAGCGGCTACAACGCGGCCAGGAACGACTGGCCGGTGACCCACCTCACCTCGGGCGCGTCGCTCGACTTCTCCTACAACGCCTGGGCCGCGCACCCGGGTTGGTTCTACGTGTACGTCACCAAGGACGGCTTCGACCCCACCAAGACGTTCACCTGGGACATGCTGGAGTCCAGCCCGTTCCTGACCGTCGACCACCCGGCCGTCACGGGCCAGGTGGGTACGGTCGAGGGCGCGTACAAGTGGACGGGCACCCTGCCGAGCGGCAAGAGCGGCCGGCACATCATCTACATGGTGTGGAAGCGCTCGGACAGCAACGAGACGTTCTACAGCTGCTCCGACGTGGTCTTCGACGGCGGCAAGGGTGAGGTGACCGGCGTGGGCGAGCCCGGCACCACCCCGACCGACCCGCCGACCGACCCGACGGCGACCTGCACCTCGACCCGCAAGGCCACCAACTCGTGGTCGGGCGGCTACCAGGCCGATGTCACCGTGAAGAACACCGGCCCCAACCCGATCCTCGGCTGGATGGTCGAGTTCACCATGCCGACCGGCCAGAAGGTGGAGAGCCTCTGGAACGGCAGCGCCACCTACGGCGGACAACAGGTCATGGTCCATAACGCCGACTGGAACGGCACACTGGCACCCGGCGCCTCCACGACCTTCAGTTATGTCGGCAGTGGCGGCTCACTGGATACGAGTGTGCCCGTCTGCTCGGTGCACTGACCTCGCGGACTCCTCCGGCACACTCCTCCGACCCCCGGTCCGCCGTCTCCACCCCCCACACCTTGTGACGGCGGGCCGGGCCCCGGGGGCGCGTGTCAGTGCGAGGCGAGCCGGAACGTCATCTCCCCGAAGCCGACCATGTCCCCGTCCCGCACCACGGCGGTCGTCGTCACCCGGCGCCCGTTGACCGTGGTGCCGTTGGTCGAGCCGAGGTCACGCAGGATCCACAGCCCGTCCCGCATGCTCAGTTCCGCGTGCAGCCGGGAGACCGTGTCATGGCTGAGGCGCAGTCCGTTCAGCGGATCGCGGCCGATGCGCAGGGGATACGGTCCTGCGTGCGGCAGCAGCAGCTTCGGCAGCTTCTCCGCCTGCCACGCCCCGCGCAGCCGCTGGGTGAAGGCCGACACCCGGCCGACCGTGCCGAACAGCAGCCGGGACCAAGGGGATTCGGTGTGCAGGTCGGCGGTGAGCGGTTTCAGCTCCTCGACCCTGCGGGCGGCCAGCGCGAGATCCATCCGGCGCAGAAACGTGTCGTGGGACAGCTTCCCCTGGGCCGCGCCCTCCCGGAGCACCGCGAGCACACGGTCCCGCTCGGCGTCGGAGAGCCGCTCAGGGTACGTGGGGAACTCGGGGGACGACGTCACGTCGGCAATTGTCCTTCCGACGGGCGTGAGGTGTCCAGACGATCCCCCGTTCCACCCGATTCGCCGCGATCACCGCGCCCCGCGCCGCCACTCTTGCCACCATGGAGAACGACGAGCCGTGAGGCGAGCCGACGAGGCCGAGCCGACGAGCAGACAGAGGGGGAACCGCCCGTGCAGTTCGAGGTGTGGGCACCGCAGGCGCGGGACGGGGTCGTGCTCAGGATCGCGGACGCGGGACGGGACGCGGGCCCGGGACGGGACACCGTACCGGGCCCGGGACCGGACGCCGCGCGGGATGCCTTACCGGCCTCCGGCGCTCTGCCCATGCGGCCCGATCCCGGGCGCCCCGGCTGGTGGACGGCCGAGGCGCCCGGCGCCGCCGACGGCACGCGGTACGGCTTCGCGCTCGACGGCGGGCCCGTACTCCCCGATCCGCGCTCCCGGCGCCAGCCGGACGGCCCGGACGGCCTCAGCGCCGTCGTCGACCAGAACGCGTACGACTGGCGCGTCCCGTGGTCGGGCCGCGCTCTCCCCGGCGCGGTCCTCTACGAGCTGCACATCGGGACGTTCACCCGCGAGGGCACGTTCGACGCGGCGGCGGCCCGGCTCGCCCCACTGGCCGAGCTGGGCATCACCCATGTCGAGCTGATGCCGGTGTGCCCCTTCCCCGGGACCCACGGGTGGGGGTACGAGGGCGTCTCGCTCTGGGCGGTCCACGAACCGTACGGCGGCCCGGCGGGCCTCAAGCACTTCGTCGACGCGGCGCACGCGCTCGGGCTGGGCGTCGTGCTCGACGTGGTCCACAACCATCTCGGCCCGGCCGGCAACCATCTGCCGCGCTTCGGGCCGTACTTCACCGATACGCACCACACGCCGTGGGGCGCCGCCGTCAATCTCGACGCGCCCGGTTCCGACGAGGTGCGCGCGTATCTGCTGGGCAGCGCGCTGGCCTGGCTGCGGGACTTCCGGCTCGACGGGCTGCGGCTGGACGCCGTGCACGCGCTCGCGGACGACCGCGCGCTGACGTTCCTGGAGGAGCTGTCCACGGCGGTCGACGAACTCTCCGTCGCCACGGGCCGCCCGCTCTTCCTGATCGCCGAGTCCGACCTGAACGACCCCCGTACGACCACCCCCCGCGCACGCGGCGGGCTCGGGCTGCACGCCCAGTGGAACGACGACTTCCACCACTGCCTGCACACCGCCCTCACCGGCGAATCCCAGGGCTACTACGCCGACTTCGCGCGCGAACCGCTCGCCGCGCTCGCCAAGACGCTCACCCGCGTCTTCTTCCACGACGGTACGTATTCGAGCTTCCGGGGCCGGACGCACGGCCGGCCCGTCGACCGCACGGACACCCCCGCGCACCGCTTCCTCGGCTACTCCCAGACCCATGACCAGATCGGCAACCGCGCGCTCGGCGACCGGCTCTCCGCCACTCTCTCCCCCGGGCTGCTCGCCTGCGCCGCCGCGCTCGTACTGACCGGGCCGTACACGCCGATGCTCTTCATGGGCGAGGAGTGGGGCGCGACCACGCCCTGGCAGTTCTTCACCGACCACCCCGATCCGGTGCTGGCCGAGGCCATCAGCAAGGGCAGACGGCGGGAGTTCGCGGCGCACGGCTGGGCGGCCGAGGAGATCCCCGACCCGCAGGACCCGCGCACCCGGGAGCGGTCCTGCCTGGACCGCTCGGAGCGGGTGACGGAGCCGCACGCGCGCCTGCTGGCCTGGTACGGCGAGCTGATCGCCCTCCGTCGCGACCAGCCGGACCTGGCCGACCCGGACCTGGCGGCGGTACGGGTGGCGTACGACGAGGCGGCGCGCTGGCTGACGTACCGCAGGGGCGATGTACGGGTGGCGGTGAATCTGTCGGCGGAGCCAGTGGAGATCCCCCTCGACGGCGGCGGGTTCCGCGTACTGGCCACGTGGGACCGCCCGGAGCCGGCCGGGAACGGCGGTGCGCTGCGACTGCCGCCGGAGTCGTGCGTGGTGCTGGCGGACGATTAGGGCCTGTGTGGGGTTGTGATCTGGATCAGGGAGCGGGGCGTGGTGCGTGCGATCGCAAGGCGCCGAGAGGCCCTCGTAGCGGAGCTACTAGG